>CAZVWH010000123.1:0-7448 GCA_964631175.1 uncultured Pirellulales bacterium
CTTCGGCCTAAAGGCCTCGCAATGACACAAAAACGCCTTATTTTCTGTGTGAACGGTTACGAAAATTTTTTTGCAAAATCCTTGACAAACAATTTGATTATGATATATTTGTAATAGTTATAATAGCGCAAGTAACAAAGGTGTTTTATGCAGATTCGTATAGATAACGCCTCAGACAGGCCTGTTTATCAGCAGATAATCGACCAGGTTAAGCGCGATATTGCCTTAGCAAGATTGGCCAAAGAAGATAAGCTGCCTACGGTAAGACAATTAGCCAGACAAATTGCCATAAATCCCAACACGATAGCTAAAGCCTACCGCCAATTGGAGCAGGAAGGTATCATCACCACCAAGCCCGGTGCCGGCGCCTTTGTAGCCAATCTGGATAGTAATTTGAACAGGTCTGTCAGAAAAAAACTCATCTCAGAGGAGCTGCAGCGTATTGCAGTCGAGGCCTATCACATGCAAATAGACAGGCAAACGTTATTGGAGCTATTCAATAACGCTATCGAAAAATTTAATTTTCCCACGATAAAAGGATAGACAAATGTCTGATTCGGTTGTCGAAATACAAAACCTGGTGAAATACTTTGATGGCCGATGCGTTTTAGACGGCATCAACCTAAAGGTGCCGCGCGGCTGCATATACGGCCTATTGGGACGAAATGCCTCCGGCAAGACAACAATCATTCGGATTCTTTTAGGCCATGAGAGGCCAACCCGAGGACAGACCTTCCTGCTAGGCACCGATTCGGCAAACCTCCCCGCGAAAATCCACGGCCGAATAGGCTATGTAGCTGAAGGCCATAACCTTATTCAAAACTATAGAGTAGGCCGATTAGTAAAACTCTGCAAAAGCCTTTCCTTGCAGTGGAACGATAAGTTCTTTAAGTCTCTCATAGAAACGTTCCGTCTGCCGATGGACCGCAGGGTAAGAGACTTTTCTATGGGTATGCGAGCACAATTGAATCTGTCATTAGCTATGGCGATAGAGCCAGAGCTGCTCATCCTTGACGACCCTACGCTGGGACTTGATACCGTTGCCCGCCGACAGTTTCTCGAGCTTGCAATCGATGTAATTCAAAAGCAAGGCCGAACTATTTTATTCTGCTCGCATATCCTAAGTGACGTCGAGCGAATCGCCGACCGAATCGGGATATTCGCCGCCGGCAAACTTGTGGTCGATTGTCCGCTGGAAGAGCTTAAAACACGAGTTAAAAAACTGCGGATAATATTTACTGAAGCCATTCCGACAAATTTATACCTGCCGGAAGCAGTAAATCTACAAAGCCAGGGCCGCGAGATGATAATAACTGTTGTCAACTGGAATCAGCAAAAACAAACTATCCTGGAGACCTACAAGCCCTCAAGCTGCACGGAGCTGCCGATGAGCTTGGAGGATATATTCATAGAATGCACAAAACCTATTTCCACGCCAATACAGGTTGAAAAACAGGAGATATAGAATGTTTACGCTGATAAAGAGGGAAATTGAAGACCATTTAGCATATTTCATCGGAGCAGTTATTCTCTCGGCGGTCCTTACCGCCTTATTGGCTTCGACCTTTTACTATTACGATGCTAAGGAACGCCCTGTGTTTGTCGGTCTTTCAATCCCTGCGATAATTGTGCTGGTAATCGGCTTTGCCGGAATGGGCGTAAGCCAGATGTACACCGATAGAAACAGAAAAATCTCCACATTTCTATCTGCCCTGCCGGTAACACGCTGCCGGATACTGGTAGCCAGGATTATCACTGGGATTTTGGCCATTTTAGTCGTTCTTGTGCCGCTGACAGTTACCGGCACGATTCTATGGCGTCTTTTTGCACCACCGATACCAATCTATCCTGGCCTGATTTTTGATATTTTTATAACGGCATTTCTAATGGCTTTTGCCTGTTACTGTCTGGGCCTGCAGACCGGCTGGACATCCAGCAGGATTACTCCTACGTTGGGCGGCCTGGTTTTAACCTGTATCCTTGTTCCGCTTATTCTTGTCAAAGGTTTCGGGCTGCTTATTAAAATAATACTCGTTTTGTTTATTATTGCGTCTTTGATACGTACGTGGCAGAAATTTAAGTCAACAGCTCTTTAGGAATACGGTTATGAAATCTCGAAAGATTCATTCTGTTACAGTTTTGGCTACCGGATTTGTGGTGCTACTATTATTGTCACTACCATTATTCTGGGCCCGCTGGCTATGTGAGATAAATCTTTTAGACATGATGCCTCGTGATTCCAGAGAAATCACTATGAGGCCTTCTGGATTAGTTCCGTCCGAGCTGGAGAATGACCCCAATGTGGTTCAACACTCCTATATTTCCGCAAGTATGGAACATGGAGAACCGGATTTCATTTTCCTTGGAATTTTCGATTATTTTTTAGACAGAGGGCCGAAAGGACGCTACTCAAATATATATCAATATGATAAAGATGATGAAGAATGGACGTATTTTGACGAAGATACCGGCCAAATCGTCTGTCACTATACGCAGCAAGAAAGACTGCCCGACAACACTTTACACCTGAGGAAAGTACAACTATATGCCGGACCGGAGGGAATATCAGAGACAAGCGATAAAACGCTCGGCCGATTCATCTATCCACTTGTAGATAAAGACAGACCTTGGTTGTCACTATTTACACTTTACGACAAAAAACTACGCCGCTTTTTCCAAATCAATTTTAGGGATAGAACTGTAACCAAAGGTCCTAAGCTTGTAAAAGATGTCCTCCACAATCCCATCCAGATAGGTCGTATCGTTAAGAATTGGCCGCAAGTAAAAATATATTGGGAACCACCCAAAATTAAAATCTCTGAAGAAGATAAAGAAAAAAGAAGCTATCGAATCGGAGATACCAAGCCGATAATAATAGATGTTGTTTATAACACATACCAGTATCTTCTTATTCTTGACGCAACCGGCCGAATCGATCTGCTGGATATGGAAACACTTGAATTTGCCGGAAGCGCAGGCTATTTACCTGCACCGGAAACATTGTACCCATCGAAAAAATTTGTGACTACAAAAGATTTGTTGGCCTACGAGGTTAGGCCTTTAAACTTGAGTCCTTTTAGACCAGAAAGCAATTACAGAGGAATATTTACAGCCTGTGTTAACCGCGAGGGAACTTCTATGGCCGTGGCAGTATTCGATAAAGAAGGAAAAATGATTACAAACAGTTATACCAAGGCCACAGAATATGCAGAACGTCGCCGAACCGTGACTGTGCCTACGAGCAAAGCGGTATTTTGGGAAGTTCCCTGGGCGCCTACACTGACCATTACAAAATATCTATTGGAAAATCTTCATCCGCCTATTCTGTCTCTTGCCTCATACTCTTCAGCGGGTAGCATTGAAGCCGGTGCTGGTCATAGGGCATTATTTATCCTGCCCAATTCATTTATAGCTATGAAGGGACGAGATGTCAGAAGTAATATGACAGAGAGGTTTTTTGCAGCTTTGATTATAATACTACCATCGATATTATTGGCTATATTTCTTGCCTGGCGGGTGGGCAAAGATGCTACGGTTGTGGGGCTTTCAGAGAATTCAAGAATTTTCTGGATACTTGTGACTATTGCTTTTGGCCTGGCCGGCTACATTACTTACAGACTGACGCGGCCAAAAGTAACTTTAGTGACCTGCGCCAATTGCGGCAGGATGCGCCGTCCCGATATGGAGAAATGTCACCGCTGCGGCAGCAAATGGCACGTGCCGGAGCTTATACCGCCCACCTGGCGGGTTATCGATACCTAAAAAAAATATTTAGAGCCTATAATGCTCTGTTGAAAAGCCTCACCGTCGTTTCGACCTAAGCCCCTGTTTCTGCTTTCGCCCGCTGCCCCGCCTTGCGTCGTAAGACGCAGGGGCAAGCAGAAGGCACGGGGGCGAAGTGGAGAAATCTGCTCAAAAATAGATTTCTCGACTCGCCTGCGGCTCGCTCGAAATGACATTCTGAACTCTTTTCTACAGAGTAAGCCTATAATAAAACCTTTTTATCGTCACCCCGAGCGAAGCCGAGGGGCCAACTAAAAAGCTATTTTATCAGATTCCTCGACCCGCCTTCGGCGGGCTCGGAATGACGTTGTATTGCGTATCCATGGTCTTTTAGGTTTTATTAGACGTTTTTAGACTTTATCCGGAACCACAAACGGCTCTCGGTAGTTACGCTTGATAAGCATGTTCGCCATTTTGCTGTGCTCGCCGACGAATTCTTCCTTCTTCGGGTCCATTGTCAACATTGGGCCTATAGTTGCCGGCGTCTTTTCCAGGTTGATATCGTTCACACCAAAATGAGTCAGCATACGCTCGAAAGATTCCATCATTTCATTGTTGCCCTTGATTGTCTCTGTTATTTCCTCGGTGGGCATTGTCCTGCCGAGCCGATAGGAAATATTGCCCATGTGACAGAGAGCAGCGGAGATGTGACCTACTTTGATGTCAGCATTCAGGTCGCTGACCTTGCGACTGCGTATGGCATCAATGAAGTTCTGGTGGTGTTCGCCGCCGCCGTGACCGGCAAATTGCTTTATCCTCTCGCCGTTGTTATCATATATCCAGCCACCAGCCGTGCCGGCAGCAAAATATCCATCCTCGCATTGTACTACAAAGCCAATATCAATACCGCGATATATATCTCTGGCATTGATACCTTTTTTGCGTGGCAAACCATGGACCTCAAAAATCAATGGAGCCGGTTTGTAATCGAAGAAGACTATCTGCGTATTGGCTGTCTCGCCGTCGTCATCGTATCCGAACCGGCCGCCGATGCTTATCACGCGCTGCGGCAGTCCTTTCTGGCCCAAAGCCCATCGAGCCTCGTCCATCTCGTGAGCTCCCTGGTTGCCGATGTCACCGCAGCCGGTGTTCCAGACCCAGTGCCAGTCGTAATGCAAACTCTTGCGCATCAACGGCTCCCTGTCAGCCGGGCCGCACCAGAGGTTATAATCACAAGACTGTGGGATCGGCTGCGGACCACTGACCTTGCCAATGCTGTTACGCACTTTGTAGCATAAGCCCCGTACCCAGAGGATTTTTCCTATATTTCCCTGGTTAATGTATTCAAAGGCGTTTCGGTAGGCCTCGGAAGAGCGTCTTTGGGTGCCGGCCTGTACGATACGGTTATACTTGCGAGCCGCCTCGACCATCTTGCGGCCTTCCCATATTTCGTGCGAGACGGGCTTTTCGATATAAACATCTTTTCCGGCCTGACAAGCCCATACCGTCACCAGCGAATGCCAGTGGTTGGGAGTCGCCGAGGTAATTGCGTCGATGCTCTTATCTTCCAGGAGCCTGCGAACATCGGCGTAGGTTGTAAGTTTCTGCCCGTACTTCTTCTCGAACTTGCTCGCGCTGCTGTCCAAATGCGACTTATCCACGTCACATATCGCTACGACACGGACCCCCGGGAGCTTATTGAAGTAGTCCATGTGGTTACTGCCTTGGCCTCCCGTACCGACCACCGCGAGGCGGATGTCGTCATTCGCACCAAGCACTCGTGAATAGGGTGATGCAAAAACAGAAGCTACGCCTGCTGCCATCGTATTTTTCAGAAAATCTCGACGAGTTAATCTACTCATGATAATTCCTTTCCTTTAGATTAAGGAAGGCGGGGACAAGCCCCATCCTGCTAATATTTTATTGCTGCGTATTCGCGGGCCAGTTCTGCTACTTTAGCTTGTTGGAAATCTCCTTTGTGAAAATAAAATCGATAGCGGAAAGTTGCGTTGTTGCCGGATTTAATAGTTAGATCGCCCGTGCCTGCCGGCTTTTTTTCAAAGTAATGTACGCCGAACGGATTGGCGGCAAAAAGACCATAAGGACGCACGTGCCACCAGGTTGGGTGTCTTTGATTCTGCGGATGGTCGAAAATAGCCACGCCTACGGTCTGCCCATTCAATGGGCCGTAGTAATCGCACCACGCAGCGCGCTTACCCCAGGCCTGCTTATCCCGGTGGCCTTCACTATTGATGATGTGCCCTTTACCGACTTTGCCTTCGACCCGCATCGTTGGTGCTAACCGGATAGCCATTGAGCCTTCCTTAGTATCACCCAGGGTTATGTCACCATTAGAGGCACAGATGGTAATCTCGAAATCCATTATTTGGCCTTCTGGCCGATTATAAAATTTATGCGTACGAGTATCGGTACAGACAACTGTTTCATCACTCGCGACGTATCTGTTTTGCGACTGGATAATGCCCATATCCCGGCCGGAGGTGATCTGTAGGAATTTGTCGTGAATGACACTACCCTTTTTGCTGCCGTCGGTCCAAAAATCGTGGCCGTTTATCGCTCCGTGCGTGAACCACAGCGACCGATGGTGACGATGATCGTGCTCCTCATTCGCTCCCTCCTTCATCGGCCAATGCCGAGTAATATTTACACCGGTCGGACCTATTACAGGATAAAAATACGGACGAGGAACATTTTTGAAGTTGTACTCCGTAAAAAGTTGTCCGTTAATCTCTACCTTAACCTTATCTTCAAGCTCGGTGATTTTTACACCATCTGTCTTTGTATCATCGTCGTCAGTTTGAGCTTTCGCAAGCATTTGCTCCCAGAGCTGCTTCTGCTCAGCCAGTGCTTTGACTCGGTCTTGCGGATTGGTGCGAGCCTCAAGTAGTACCCAGCCTTTATAATTTATATTTACTAAAAGATTCATCAGTTGCTGATATGGATAGTTCCCGATGTTAAGCTCCCGTATATGAACCGTGCTGCCTAAACGGTCCTTAACAAGATTGAAGTTGTACTCCAGTCCTTCGCCTTGTAGGTCCTCTGGATTACAGTTCCAGCAAACGCCGACGTTTGGATGATCAGCAACGTCCATGATTTGTTTGATGATAGGCAGATGTGCACATGAGCCGTGAACCTCCAGACGAATCTGCTGGCCATAGTCGGCGCCGAATCGGCCCAGCTCATTAAGCGATTTGCCGATTTGCTCGATTGTCTTCTCGTGTGGCACGTCCTTTGGAAGGTCGTTTGGTTTAACCTTTACGCCTGAGCCGCCCACATCGTGACAGAGCCGTATATACTCTTTTGCCCCTTCGATGTCTTTTTTAAGCCTTGCTTGGCCAACATAGTGAAAGGCAAAGTTGGTACCTAAACCCACAAGAGTAACGGGACTGTCTTTAAATTGTTTCCTTACTTCCTGACGTTGTTGCGTATTAAGGTTCGATTCGACACCATGGGCGTGTCCCGTCCGCAGCTCCACTCCAAGAACGCCGGTCTTTTCACAATTGGCAATCAGTGTCGGCAGGTCCCAGTCTTTGGCCCAAAGGTAGGTAACAAGCCCAAATTCCATATTTGAGTCGGATTCGACAGGAGCCAAAGACAGGGCTTTGTCCAGCGGGCCGAGAATAACTGCGGCAGCACCGAAGTACATTGAGCGTTTGAGGAACTCACGGCGTTGATTACTGAATGTGCTCATAAATCCTAATCCT
>CAZVWH010000124.1:0-7384 GCA_964631175.1 uncultured Pirellulales bacterium
TCGCCTTCGGCTCGCTCGAAATGACATTCTGAACTCTTTTCAACAGAGCAATATTGTCGCTAAAGTCTTAAACAACCATGAGGCCAAACAGCCTACAGTGTTATTACCGCGCAGGCGATTATTGTCATTCCCGCCTTCGCGGCGATGACATGAAGAGCGGCGATAACATGTAGGGAGTGCAAATGGTAAACAATACTATTACTGTACCAAAGGGCTTTCTGGCAGCAGGGATTGGCTGCGGGATAAAAAAATCAGGTAAGCTCGATTTGGGGATGATTGTTTGTCCGGCTGGGGCAAAGGCGGCATCGGTATTTACCACGAATAAAATCACTTCAGCGGCGGTTCAAATCAGTAAGGAGCATATAAAGAGCCCAAAAATTTTTGCAGTAGTCGTCAACTCCGGCAACGCAAACGCCTGCACAGGTCGGCTCGGAATCAAGAACGCCATAACTATGTGTGCTAAAACAGCATCGCTCCTCGGTCGTCTTTCGGCGGTCGAGGGACGAAGGGTGAAAGACGATGGACGAAACGTTCTTGTTGCCTCCACCGGGATTATTGGAGAACAACTGCCAATTAAAAAAATAATCGCCGGCATCTCGAATGCAGCAGAACAGCTTTCGTTCTCGGCAAAGGCTGGACTGGATTTTGCAAAGGCGATTATGACAACCGATACAAAACCCAAACAAGCCGTGCGAAAAATAAAAGTATCCGGTGCTGAAGTGACAATAGCCGGTGCGGTAAAAGGAGCCGGCATGATAGCCCCGAATATGGCTACTACGCTTCTTTTTATTACGACCGATGTGGCTATAAGTAAGCCTCTGCTGTCCAGAGCGTTGAAATCAGCCATTGACAATTCGATAAACAGGCTGACTGTTGACGGCCATCAAAGCACTAATGATACAGCTATAATCCTTGCCTCCGGCTTAGCAGGAAATCGTCCCATAGTGACACAATGTCCGCGATATAAAAAATTCTCGAATGTATTGATGGAGCTGTGCGAAGATTTGGTCAAACAAATGGCCCTTGACGCCGAAGGAGCAACGCGAATGTTCAAGGTAGTAGTTAAAGGAGCGGCCAGCAAAGCCGATGCAGCTAAAGCCGCCAGGGCAATCGCTGATTATAACCTGCTAAAGTGCGCCGTTCATGGAGGCGAGCCAAACTGGGGCAGGATTATCTGCGCAGTCGGTTCGGCAGGAGTGAAATTGAATCCTCATAAGTTATCATGTAAGCTGGATGATTTGGTGGTCTTTAAAAACGGTGAGCCGACCCTCTTCGACCGGAAGGAAGCCAGCAGGATTGTTTCGCAAACCACACATACGATAACGGTTGATCTCGGAGCAGGTAAACAAACGGATTTTTATTATGGCTGTGACTTAAGTGCAGAATACGTAAAAATCAACGCCGAATATCACACATAGAAACACAAAACGGCTGCCTCATTCGGCCCAATACTTACATATCTATCAGTTTTTCGCTTTCCGCAATAAAAGCCTTGAAAATAACCTGTATTTTGTTAAGCTGCTTTGACTTTACAGATCGTCATTCGGTTGCGGTTGCGCAGCTCGTCACGTTAAACGTATAACGTTAAACGAAACCAGTTGCGCAACCGATAAACGTATAACGAAAAATTTTATAGTTGAAATTGAAAGGAGCAAAATTGTGAAGATGCTAAGCAGAATCACAGCATTTCTGCTGCCTGCTTTTGTCTTTAATGCAACGGCACTGGCGGCAGGCGAAGAAGTCTCAACCGAAGTGGCGGGAACGCCTGTAAGCTGGTGGCTGGCACCCGTAGCGGCTCTATTGGCTTTGTGCTTTGCATACTATTTCTACAGGAAGGTAATGTCTGCTTCTGAGGGCACCGAGAAGATGATCGAGATTGCCCGCCACGTCCGAGAGGGTGCGTATGCATATATATTCCGCCAGTATAGTGTGGTATCGCTTGTCTTCTTGGTCCTTTTAATCATCTTCGCCTTTTGTGCCTATAAAGGCGTACAGAATCCGTTCGTTCCGGTGGCATTTCTAACAGGCGGATTCTTTAGCGGCCTGTGTGGCTTTCTCGGCATGAAAACCGCAACGAACGCCTCCGCCCGCACTGCACAGGGTGCGAGCAAATCGCTCAATAGCGGTCTGCAGGTGGCCTTTCGCTCCGGTGCCGTGATGGGACTTGTCGTAGTCGGATTCGGCCTGTTTGATATCTCGATGTGGTATCTGATTCTCGACAAGCTCGTCTATACAGCCGAGCATATGGAAAAAGGGCTTCGGTTCCTGGGATTATGGCTCGTTCATCCTGGCATGAGCGCCGATCACAAGCTTGTGGAGATTACTACTACGATGATCACCTTCGGCATGGGCGCCTCAACGCAGGCACTGTTCGCCCGTGTAGGTGGTGGAATATATACAAAGGCAGCCGACGTCGGTGCCGACCTCGTTGGTAAAGTCGAGGCCGGCATCCCGGAAGACGACCCCCGTAATCCCGCCACTATTGCCGACAACGTCGGCGACAACGTTGGTGACGTGGCCGGTATGGGCGCCGACCTCTACGAGAGCTACTGCGGCTCGATCCTGGCAACAGCCGCCCTCGGCGCAGCTCTGCCCACAGCGGCCCTTGCAGCCAAAGGCATGGATCCTCTAAAAGCCGTCCTGGCGCCGATGCTCGTCGCCGGCCTGGGTATCCTTCTTTCTATCCTTGGCATCTTTATGGTTCGCTGCAAGGAAGACGCCAGTCAAAAGAATCTTCTCCGAGCGTTGCTCTTCGGAACGCTTGGCAGCTCCGTATTGATAATTGGTGCCGTCGCATTACTGGCTGCGTCTGGCTGGATAAGCTGGGGCGTGTTTGGCTCGGTTATAGCCGGCCTGGTTGCAGGCGTATTGATTGGTCAGTTTACCGAATATTACACATCCGATGAATACAAGCCCACCCGCGGCATAGCGTACCAAACAAAGATGGGAGCAGCTACCACAATCATCGACGGCTTCGCCACGGGAATGTACTCTGCCGGCCTGCCGGTCATAACCATAGTAATCGGCATCTTGTTTGCCTTCGGCCTTGCCGGGGGCTTTAGCGAGCTGTCGATGGGACTCTACGGTATTGGTTTTGCCGCGGTCGGCATGCTTTCAACGCTCGGTATAACATTAGCGACCGACGCATACGGCCCTATCGCAGATAACGCCGGCGGCAACGCCGAGATGAGCGGCCTTGGGCCGGAAGTTAGAAAAAGAACCGACGCCCTCGACGCCCTCGGCAATACTACCGCTGCGACGGGTAAGGGCTTTGCAATCGGCTCGGCGGCACTGACGGCTATGGCGCTTCTCGCAGCATATATCGAAGAGGTGCGAATCTGGATTAGCAGACTTGCCAATGAGAGTGCCAACGGCATCATCCACGTAGGCGAGGTGGCTTTTGCCGGCAAAGAAGGCGTTGCCGACGCCGTCAATGCAAAAACGGCCACGATTATGCAATTCGTCAACGCCTACAATTTGACGATTATGAATCCAAAGCTTATCGGCGGTATCTTCATTGGTGCTATGATGGCTTTTGTATTCTGCGCAATGACAATGAAAGCTGTCGGCCGAGCTGCTGGTGCGATGGTCGAGGAGGTTCGCAGGCAGTTTAGAAATATCCCGGGAATCATGGAAGGCAAAGGCAAGCCTGATTATGCACGCTGTGTCTCCATCTCCACTCGCGGCGCACAGAAAGAGATGATCCTGCCTTCGCTTTTGGCGATTATCATACCGGTCTTGACGGGACTATTGCTCGGCGTCTCTGGTGTGATGGGCCTTTTAGCAGGTGGCTTAACAACCGGTTTTGTCCTGGCAATCACACTTAACAACGCCGGTGGCGCCTGGGACAACGCCAAAAAATATATTGAGAAAGGAAATCTCGGCGGCAAAGGCTCCGACGCCCACAAAGCAAGCGTCGTCGGCGATACCGTCGGCGACCCATTCAAGGATACTTCTGGTCCGAGCCTGAATATCCTTATAAAGCTGATGACGATGGTCAGCATTGTTTTTTCCGGTGTTGTAGTTAAGTTTGCACCCGTAATCAGCGAATGGCTTCACCTCGGAGGTCAATAACCTGTAAGATATTTATTAGTCGAAATTAATAAAGGTTTGAACTGTTGTGTCTTTAAGCAAATGTTGACGCGAGGGCTTGATGAATGTAAGGTAAATGGGTGGCGTGTGAGCCACCCATTTTTGTTATAAAGTTGAGGTTCAGGTTATTTGACTAAAACGAGAATCACGAAAGCAAAAAGGTTCGCTATATCCTCGGCTAAATTAGCTGTTGCCAGACATTGCAGCGACGTCGTTATCCTTGATTTGCAGGGCAAATCGCCGGCTACGGATTATTTTATAATCGCCACCGGCACAAGCGACAGGCAGATGCGGACCGTTGCCGATGAAATCTGCAAGGCGGCTAAAGAAGAAGACCTTCAGCGGTTCGGCAGGGCCGGCTACAAACAAGGACGCTGGATTTTGCTCGACTTTATCGATGTCGTCGTCCACATCTTCGACAGCGAATTCCGGGACTATTACGATTTGGAGCTGCTCTGGGGCGACGCAGAGAGAATTGATTATTGAAAAGACCCGACAATAAGTCGTGGTTTATAACCCCCAGTAAAACTGGGGGCTAAATATTTTTGTTTAGCCCCCCAATTGGGACCCCGCTCCGCGGGAACCCTTGGGGGGTGTCCCCACGTTTTACATGTGGTTATACCAATTTTGTTCCGCCAGTGGCGGATTCGCAGAAGTATAAAATTTAATGAAAAGTATCGTTGAAATACTTAATGATAAAATCAGTGCGGCGATGGCCGATGTCACCGGCCAGCAGCGCTGTGCCGCAATTGTAGGCCCGGCTACCGACCCGAAGTTCGGCGATTACCAGGCCAACGGCGTAATGGCTCTTGCAAAAAAGCTCAAAACGAATCCTCACAAATTAGCCGAAGAAGTCGTAAATAAACTTAACACCGAACACCGAACACCGAACTCTGAACTACTATTAAGTGACATCTGCGAACAGCCGGAGGTGGCAGGCCCGGGTTTTATCAATCTACGATTGAAAGCCGATTTTGTAGCAAAAACTTTATTAGAAATATCAAGGCATTATGTAGAGGAGGTGCTTCCCGGCGGTAACAAAGTACCTTATTCGAGATTTGGCATTGATAAAGTTGCAAATCCTAAGAAGATTGTTGTTGATTTCTCTGCGCCAAATATAGCTAAAGAGATGCACGTTGGTCACTTGCGAAGCACCATCATCGGCGATTGTATCTGCCGAGTCCTTGAATTCCTCGGCCATAAAGTCATTCGCCAGAACCACATCGGCAACTGGGGCACTCAGGTTGGGATGTTGATGGCTAAGTTGGATGAGGATTCACGCAAACAAGAGGAATACGCCGGCGCCCCCATTACAGCAGAGCAACTTAAGCTTCCACTCGTTATATTCGAGCACTTCTACAAACAAGCAAAACAACGATACGACAGCGATGAACAGTTTGCAAAATCAGCGAGAGAGGCGGTCGTTCGTTTGCACAAGAATGATCCGGAATATACCGTGCTCTGGCAGATAATTGTCAATGAGTCTCGCTCTCATTATCAGGCAATCTACGACACTCTCGGTGTGAATCTTAAAAAACAGCATGAACGCGGCGAGAGTTTTTATAAGGATATGCTGCCCGGAATTGTCGAGGAATTACTAAAACGCAAGATTGCTGAAAAATCAAAAGGTGCGATTTGTGTCTTCCCTGATAAGGAAAAATTCAAGACTAAAGATGGTAATCCTATGCCATTGATTATTCGAAAGTCTGATGAGGCACATTTGTATGCGACGACGGATTTGGCGGCGCTGCGGTACAGAGTAACTAGTATGCAATACGAAGGAAAGGAGTATAAAGCTGATAAGATAATTTATGTCACCGATGCCCGGCAAAAGTTGCATTTTGAGATGCTTTTTGCTGTGGCTCGGATGGCTGGTTGGGACGTAAGACAGAAGGTTAGCCCCCACCCCTGCGGTGGGGGTCAGAAGCCTGCCCTGAGCGAAGCCGAAGGGACAGAAGACAGAGGACAGAGGACAGAAGGACAGCTTGTCCGGCGTAGCTTTAGCGAAGACGGAAGGACAGAATTTGTTCATGTTACTTTTGGTTCGGTACTTGGCGAAAACGGCAAGCCATTAAAAACGCGCGAGGGTGAAAACGTTAAATTAAAAGACCTTCTCAACGAAGCTATGGAACGTGCCCGCAAGATTGTCGAAGAGAAAAACCCGAATTTACCAGCCGCGAAAAAAACTGAGATCGCAAAGGCTGTTGGCATTGGTGCTGTCAAATACGCTGACTTTTCCAACAATCGCACAAGCGATTACGTTTTCAGCTTCAATAAGATGCTGGCGATGGAGGGCAACACAGCTCCGTATATGCAATACGCCTACGCCCGGATAAAATCCATAGAACGAAAGGCACAAAGCATCGAGCGGAAAGCACAAAGCAAAGATGTTGATGTCGAGACGGAACTTGCCGGCATTAAAAGCATTGCACTAACCGACCCAGCAGAACTTGATTTGGCCAAACACCTCATCCGTTATGGCGAAGCAATTCAATCTGCGGCGGCTGATTACAGGCCGAACTATCTGACGGCTTACCTGTACGAATTGGCCCAGAAATTCAGCGTCTTTTACACGAACTGTCCGGTTTTGGATGCCGGTCGAGGCAAAAGACCCACGAGGCTCTTGCTTTGCGACCTTACAGCACGAACTGTCAAACACGGTCTGAGCAACCTGCTCGGTATAGAAGTCGTAGAGCAAATGTAATGGATTCGGCAGGCTCACCAATAATTGAGGAGCTACTTATGAATATCGTCCAGCAAGAATTCAGCGTAAGCACAAAAACACGCTGTCAAATGATTGACATTACCAGCCAGGTTCGATCGATTGTTGGTGAGTCCGGCATCAAAGATGGCGATGCGATTATTTATTGTCCTCACACCACAGCCGGCATTACCATCAACGAAAATGCCGACCGCTCTGTGCCTCAAGACATACTGCTTGCACTGGAAGAAATTGTACCTGAACACCAAGCAGGCTTCCAGCATATCGAGGGTAACTCGGATGCTCACGCCAAAAGCTCAATTATCGGGTGTAGTGAGCAGGTCCTCATCAAAAACGGCTCACTGCACTTAGGCACCTGGCAGGGGATATTCTTCTGTGAGTTCGACGGCCCACGCAATAGAAAAGTCTTTGTCCAGGTACGAGGACAATGACAACCGATATGAAAATCAGCTTGGTTTGAGGTCAGCATTATGGGGAACCAGTCTCGTAAAAAAATCGCGCCCAATGTTCTGTTACTAAGTGCCGTCAGTTTTCTCAATGATTTGAGCAGCGAGATGATAATGCCGATTC
>CAZVWH010000125.1:0-7338 GCA_964631175.1 uncultured Pirellulales bacterium
ACTGCGTGATCGACAGCGGATACCAATTTGGCGCCGATTTTTATCAGTTCTGTAGGGTGGGGTCTTTACCTCACCGTTTTCTCTGGCCGGAGGGAAATCAATCGCGACTTTGCCATTTCGGCGATTTTCTTTCCGGGCCGGACGGTGACTATGTGATCATTCAATTCGATACTTCATTCGAGAATAAAAAATCAGCTATCGAAACTGTTACACCAATGCTCGATAAAGATGGTGTTTGGCGAGTGTCGGGTTATTATATTAAATAACAGGAATGGCAACATTCTAAGCCGATTTTTTCCCCCTTGTGCCGGGTTCGGCCTTTTCGCTGGATTTTGGCTCTTTGCTTTCGGCTGGAGTTTCCTTTTTCTTGGTGTCTTTGCTGGTTGTGCCTTTGTCCTTCTCCGCGGCCTTTTTATAGCTTTCGCTTCTATAATCGGTCTGATAGAATCCGGAGCCTTTGAAGATTACACCTGCCCCGGCGCCGATAAGCCGTTTCACGCTTGCCTTTCGGCACTTTGGGCACTTGCGTATCGGCTTGGCGGTTATGCTCTGAAACTGCTCAAACTCATATCCACAACGTTCACATATATACTCATAAGTCGGCATTTTTTCGTATTCCGTCGTGCGTATCGCGTATTGCGTAAAATAAATCAGCACAACATTGCTATGTATCGGCTGTCTCGTGCTCGTTGTTTGTTTGCTCCTGTAAATCAATACTTTCCTGTTGGGATTTTTGTTCGCCTTCTGTTTGCTCATCAGCCGATTTTTCTGTGGACAGCTTATCGTGCTCCGGCTGGCTCCGCCCAGACGAGTTGACAACAACTTTACTGGGCCGGATGACTCGGCCGTTAAGTTTATATCCTTTTTGAAATTCTTGGAGCACGACGTCTTCTTCTTGCTTCGGTTCGGACTGTTGCAACATCGCCTGGTGGAGAGCCGGGTCGAACTTTTCGCCCAACGCCTGTATCTGCTCGACGCCGTGTGATTTTAAGATGTCGAGCATTTGATCGTAGATTATTCGTACACCCTTGACGAAGGCCTCTGTATTTTCAACAGATTGCTCATTTTGGAGAGTGTGTTCAAAATTATCCAGAATCGGCAGCAGCGTTTTTATTATCTTTTCTTTTTCATAGAGAATAGTGTCACTTATTTGCTTAGGTGCTCGCTTTTGGAAATTTGCGTAGTCGGCGCTTATGCGTTGGTATTGAGCGAAAAGAGTGTTTGCGTACTCTTTCCAAACACTATTCTTAGCCTTCTCGATTTCAAGTGCATACTTGATGTCATCTTTTTCTTTATCTCGTATATTTACCAAATGTTTGTGTTCTTTTTCTAATACTTCTGAGATATGTTCCTTGCCCAGTGGAAGTAGTTTGTCCAACAAGACATAGAGATCTTCTAATTCATTTTTTATTTGATGTTCTTGTCTTTTTTCTTTTGGTTCTTCTTTTCTTTTGTTTTTCATAAGTTGCTACCAAAATGTTTTTTCAGTTTCTCAAAAAAACTTTTTGCTTTTGGAGAAACGGTTGTATTTTCGGTTTTAGCGAATTCTCTCAGCATCTCTTCCTGCTGCGCATTTAGTTTTGTTGGAGTTTCTATAGTAATTTGTACGAGCTCGTCGCCGGTTCGGTGAGTCCGCATATCCGGCAGGCCTTGGCCTCTTATTCTGAAGATGCCTCCATATTGAGTGCCCGGAGGAATTTTTAACTGTCGTTTACCGTTCAGACTTGGCACATCAATGGTTGCCCCAAGAGTGGCCTGGGTAAAGCTTATGGGGACAATGGCAATAAGATTGTTTCCGTCTCGGTGCAGAAATTCATGCGGCTTTATTCTTATGTAGCAGTAAAGGTCGCCGTATGGTCCGTTGCTTCGGCCTGGCTCACCTTCGCCGGCCACTCTTATACCCTGTCCTTCGTGGACGCCAGCCGGGATTTTGATATTAACGGTCCTTTTCTTGGGGACCTTGCCGGTACCTTTGCATTTTTTACACGGATTGGTAATGATTTGGCCGCTGCCTCTGCATTGCGGACAGGTCGAGACCATCTGGAAAAACCCGCCTCCTCTGGCGACTTGGCCACTGCCGCCGCATGTAGAGCATTTAGTCGGTGTGCTTCCTGGAGCGGTGCCGGTTCCTTTGCATTCTGAGCAATTGTCCTTACGGATGAATTCAATGGTCTTCTCGGTGCCGTTGGCAACATCGTTAAGTGTTAGCTCAACACCGGTTTCCAGGTCATAGCCTCGTGTGGGTCCGGCTCGCCGGGACGCCCTTGACCTTCTGCTTCCGAAGATATCGGCGAAGAAGTCATCGAAGCCGAAGACGTCTTCGAATATGCTGCCGATATCCTGCCACCTCATATGCGAGTAGTCACGCATTCCGATTCCCCGCAGCCCCTCATGTCCGAATTGGTCGTATCGGCGGCGTTTTTCAGCGTCACTTAAGACCTCGTAAGCCTCGGCACATTCTTTGAACTTGGCCTCTGCCTCTTTATTGCCGGGATTTTTGTCGGGATGATATTTCATCGCCATGCGGCGATATGCGCGCTTTATCTCCTCGGCGGACGCAGTTTTGCCTACCCCTAAAACCTCGTAGTAGTCACGTTTATCCATTATATCATTGTGCGTAGTGCGTATCGCGTAACTGCAACCCCCAAATAAACCTGTCCTGAACTGGGTCGAAGGATTTGGGGGCTAAACAAAACCTGCAATAGAACCACAGTCTAAATATCTTTAACACGATACGCAATGCGAGTTTTATCTTACCGCGCCGGGTATTGGCTGTTCCTCTTCTTCTTTCTTTTCTTTGTACTCTGTTACTAAGACACTGGTGGTCAGCATTAGTCCTGCTACGGAGGCAGCCATTTGCACCGCAGTCCGGGCTACCTTTGCCGGGTCGATAATTCCGGCTTTGAACATATCGACAAACTGCCCGTTGTTGGCGTCATAGCCGATATTCTTGTTTTTTTGCAGTTTCTCAAGAAGCTGCGCCACTACAACGTCACCCTGGTCACCGGAGTTATCAACTATCCGGCTTGTCGGTTGTTTCAGGGCTTTACGGATGATATCAAAGCCGATCTTTTCATCGCCTTTGGCTTTTGCTCTTGCCTTTTCCACTTCGAGTATGGCACGTAGAAATATTACGCCGCCACCCGTCACAACGCCTTCTTCAGTAGCTGCTCTGGTGGCGTGAAGTGCATCATCCAGCAGGTCCTTGCGTTCCTTCATTTCCGTTTCGGTTGCAGCACCGGCTTTTATAATGGCAACACCGCCGGTTAATTTTGCCAGCCGTTCCTGCAATTTTTCTCGGTCATAGTCACTGGTTGTCTTTTCAACTTGGTTGCGGATTTGGTCGCAACGGGCGGTGATGTCTTTCTTTTTACCGGCCCCTTCGATGATGGTAGTTGTATCTTTGTTTACTACGATTTTTTTAGCCTGGCCTAATTGCGAAAGCTCAAGGTTTTCCAGCTTGATACCCAGGTCCTCGCTTATCACCTGTCCTGCTGTCGAGACGCTTATATCAGCTAACATTGCTTTTCTGCGGTCGCCGAAGCCGGGCGCCTTGATGGCGCAGACTTTTAATATACCTTGAAGGCGGTTGATAACCAACGCTGCCAATGCTTCTCCTTCAACGTCCTCTGCTATAATCAATAGTGGCTTAGCGACCTGAGCAACTTTTTCCAGTAGCGGGATAATCTCGCGAACGTTGGATATCTTCTTTTCGTGCAGCAGGATGTAAGCGTTTTCGAAGAGGGCTTCCTGAGTCTCGGCATTGGTCATAAAGTATGGAGATATATAGCCTTTATCGAACTGCATACCCTCGACCACGTTCAGCTCGTTTTCCATTCCTTTGCCTTCTTCGACCTCGATGACACCTTCTTTGCCGACCTTATCGATGGCTTCAGCTAAGATTTCACCGACCTTTGAATTGTTGTTGGCACTGATGGTCGCCACCTTTACTATATCATCGTGGCCCTTTACAGGGACGCTGGCTGACTCGATAAATTTAGTAACAACATCAGCAGCTTTGTTAATACCACGCTGCAACGCCATCGGGTTTACGCCGGCGGTTACGTGCTTTATCCCTTCGAGATAAATTGCTTCTGCCAGGACTATTGAAGTTGTTGTGCCGTCGCCTACAACATCGGAGGTTTTGCTGGCGACCTCGTTGACCATTTTTGCGCCCATATTCTTGAATGGTTCGGGCAGCTCAATCTCTTTGCTGACAGAGACCCCGTCTTTTGTTATCTTCGGAGAGCCCCAGCTTTTTTGCAGGATCACGTTCCTGCCAGTTGGTCCGAGGGTAACCTTGACTGCTTCAGCTAATTCCTTCAGGCCGTCCTTAAGCTCAGCTCGTGCTATATCATCAAACATCAATTGCTTTGCCATTTTTTGTTTCCTCTAAAACAAGTTATGAGTTCGTAGTTCATAGTTCATCGATGAACTATCAACTATGAACAATGAACAAAAAACGCCGATTTACTTTTCGACTATTCCCAACAGATCACTTTCTCGCACAATTACGTATTTTTCTCTCTCGACTTCGACTTCATTTCCTATATACTTTCCGTATATTACCTCGTCGTTTTTCTTCACAGATATTTGGCTTCGTTTACCGTTATCAAGCAGTTTGCCCGGCCCGGTAGCTATCACTTTTCCGATCTGCGGTTTTTCTTTTGCCGTGTCGGGCAAGATAATGCCGCCGGCTGTTTTTTCTTTGGCTTCCAATTGTTTTATTACAATTCTGTCATCTAATGGTCTTAGCTTCATACTTCACTCCTTTTATAATAATTCGAGCTTCTTTGTAACTTGTTATTTATTTTTAATTTCCAAGACTATCACAGTGTTGATTGTATCCGGTGCTTCGTTTGACACCGTAACGACTATCTCATTCTCATTTATGCGCCTAACAGGCAGCTTAGAGTGTTTTTTGTCTGCCAGCAAATATGCTTTTCTAACCTTGTTTGTCAGATTCGGCACATTCAATTTGCCATCTGTGGGCCAATTGAAGACGTGTAGATACAGCTTGCCAGGTTTTGTAGTGCATCGGCCCCAGGGTACTTTGCCGAGTGGACTGGCGGTTGTGCCGTATATGCTTTCGCCGTTTACCTTCATCCATTCGCCCATAGCTGCCAGCCGTTCGACGCTGGGCTGAGGGATAAGCCCCTCGTCAGTCGGGCCGACATTAAGCAGAAAGTTACCGCCTTTGCTTGCTATATCAACCAGCTTAACAAGCAGGTCCTCGGTAGATTTCCAGTTATGGTCGTGGGACTTATAGCCCCATGTGTTGTTCATGGTCATGCAGGTTTCCCAGTCAGCACCCGGCAGACCGGTAGGGGGAATTTGCTGTTCAGGAGTGCCATAGTCGCCTGCAAACTCCTCGCTTTGGCTAAGCTCGCTCGTTTTCATGCGAATTTTGCCCACACGGTTGTTTATAATAATATCCGGCTGAAGGCTCAGAACATACTCAAACATATCCCAGCCCATCTCTCGGCTCCAATCCTTTACCCATTCTCCATCGAACCAAAGTATTCCCAGTGGTCCGTAATTCTGTATCAATTCTTGTAGTTGGGCCTTTAGGTGGTACTCGACATAACGGTCAAAATTTGGATTGGATTTATTACTGTCATTGTAGAGTGGGTAAAAAGGCGCCTGCGCATCAGGATGGTGCCAATCCATTATCGAATGGTAAAAGCAAAGCTTTATACCGTGCTTTTTACAAGCCTGAGCCAATTCCGCAAGTATGTCACGTTTAAATGGTGTAGCGTCAATTATATCATAATCAGTATATTTTGAGTCCCACAGGCAGAAACCGTCGTGATGTTTGCTTGTTATAACGATATATTTCATCCCTGCATTCTTGGCGATTTGCACCCATTGGTCTGCGTCGAATTTTATCGGATTAAATTGTTTGGCAAACTGCTCGTACTGGTCAACCGGAATTACGGCTCTTTCCATTATCCATTCGCCGGCGCCTCGTACTTGCTCGCCTTTATAGATACCGGCTGGCACTGAGTAGATACCCCAGTGAATGAACATGCCGAAGCGAGCCTCGCGAAACCACTCCATACGTTCGTCTTTACTGAGCGTCCGGTCTGGCTTTTGCAATCCTCTGGATTTGTCCATTATTTGCGAACAGCCAAGAGCTGCAAAGAGACACAGTGTGGTAAATATAGTTACCAGTATTTGTCGATTCATTTTATCTTTCCTTTTTAGACAGTGGTCTAAAGTGCCCTAAAGTTTGGAGTGCCTAAAGTTGTGGATTATTTTTTAATCCCCGCCTTCGCGGTCCACAGGACAACTTACGGCGGGACAATCTTTAGCTCACTTTAGCACTATGCACTTTAGTCACTTTTCACTTCCTCGGATGCTAATACATATCCATACCGCCGCCCATACCGCCGCCCATACCGCCGCCGTAGCCGCCTCCGGGCGGCATTGCAGGCATTTCTTCTTTTTCTTTTGGCTTTTCGGTGATAAGGCAGTCGGTGGTTAAAAGTAGAGTAGCAACACTTACAGCATTTTGCAGAGCAATTCGCGTCACCTTTGCCGGGTCGATGACACCGGTTTCCAATAGGTCCTCGTATTTGTCTGTGGCAGCGTTGTAGCCGAAGCCGCCTTTTCCTTCTGATACATTATTAACGACCAGATTTGCCGTTGCTCCGGCGTTGGATGCAATGTAATAGCAGGGCATTTTAAGAGCCTTTGCTAATATATCGGCGCCGGTTTGTTCATCGCCTTGCAGCTTCAATTGCTTGACGGCATCGATACAGCGGATAAGAGCTACGCCACCGCCCGGCACGATGCCTTCTTCGATGGCTGCTCTGGTGGCGTGCAGTGCATCTTCGATTCGAGCCTTTCTTTCTTTCATTTCCGCTTCACTTGCTGCGCCGACATTGATTTGAGCGACTCCACCGGTTAGTTTAGCCAAACGTTCCTGCAGTTTCTCACGGTCGTAATCGCTGGTTGTTGTTTCTATTTCATCTTTAATTTGCTTGATTCTGCCGCTGATGGCCTTATCGCTACCGACTCCCTCAACGATGATTGTATTGTCGTTGTCGATAGTGACCTTTTTGGCCTGACCGAGCTGTTTAATGTTAATACTTTCCATGTCAATGCCCAGGTCTTTCAATATTGGCTCTGCTCCTGTCAGAACTGCTATATCCTGTAGCATTGCTTTTCTACGATCTCCATAGCCGGGTGCCTTGACCGCTGCGACCTGCATAATGCCTTTGAGCTTGTTAACGACCAAAGTTGCTAATGCTTCGCTCTCGATGTCTTCTGCGATAATCAGCAGAGGTCTTTTGCTTTTGGCAACCTTTTCCAACAATGGCACGAGCTTGGTTA
>CAZVWH010000126.1:0-7314 GCA_964631175.1 uncultured Pirellulales bacterium
ACTGAGCTACTCCCCGATAAAAATAAAAACCAGATTATAATACTCAAGCTGACCGTTTTCAAATAAAGATTTTCGTAACCGTTCACACAGAAAATAAGGCGTTTTTGTGTCATTGCGAGGCCTTTAGGCCGAAGCAATCTCAAAAACGTACGATTTTAGATTGCTTCGCTTCGCTCGCAATGACAAAAATGCGGTTTTCCCGTGAACGCTTACAGATTTTCATAAGTAAATATTTATACCAATTGTAATTAAATATTGCGCTTTACATAAAAATCAGCAAGCCATCCCCAAGCTACGCTTGAGGCTGCCACCCAGATATGCCAAACACACGACTCGTATGGTCGGAGCCAGCCGTTGCCTGAAGCGCAGTAATTTAATACAATTGGTATTAACAGTGACACATCGCAGCTTGTCATTCCAGCGCAAGGGTCTGTTGCCAAACCAGAGATTGCTTCGTCGCTTCCGTTCTTCGCCCCTCAGGGGCTACAAAGGATGAATAGCTCCTCGCAATGACAAGGGGCTCTATTTCAATGTCATTGCGAGCCCCTGTGCCCCCTGGGGGCAGATACAGGGGCGTGACAATCTCAACTGTTGCAAAAATAGTTAAGCAACAAGCCCGCAAGCGGGAATCCACTGCTACGATACGGTAAATGGATACCCGCCTTCGCGGGTATGACAATACGAAACGGTCAATTTAAGTATAATACTGTAGTTTTTCAATTGCAAGCTATAATAAATTTACAGGGTCTATATCTATGGCAATTTTGACCGCCGGGCGGATAGGCCGCTCACCTCGTAAGCCGTTAAATAACTCTCGCAGAATCTCTGCCTTTGGAGCCTGAACAATTATCTGCATCCTGTGAAAACGCTGTATTCGACTTATCACAGCCGGCATCGGCCCACGAACTATTGCTCTGAGCTTCTCACGCTGAATAATTCGGTCAATCTTTTCACGCATCCTATTGCAGGCTATCTCGAGCTTGTCAAAGGTCCTGTCCCGCAGGGTGACAACCGCCAATCGCCAGAACGGCGGAAGATTGCAGGCCTTGCGATGCTTTAACTCCTCTTTGATAAAGCCGTCAAAATCCCCAGCCATGGCAAACTTTATAGCCGGCTGATTCGGCAAAAACGTCTGAACAAATACCGTGCCTTTTTTCTCAGAACGACCTGCTCGACCAGCTACATGACAGATCAACTGAAAGGTCCGCTCGTTCGCTCGAAAGTCCGGCAGGTAAAGACAGGTATCGGCACTTATAATACCCACCAGCGTGACATTTGGAAAATGCAGGCCCTTGGCTAACATTTGCGTGCCGGCTAATATATCAATTCGCCCTTCACTGAAGTCTTTTAAGACCCGGTAATAATCTCCACTTGCCATAGAATCACTATCAACTCTCGAGACGTGGGCTTGCGGAAACTTTCTATCCAATTCTTCTTTGAGCCGTTGCGAGCCGAGCCCTATCATTGCCAGTCCCGCTCCGCATAGAGGACATTTCTCAGGCACTAAAGTCTGCGCCAAACAGTAGTGACATATCGCGTAACCGGAAGCTATATGCTTTCCGGTAACTGTACGCATTCTTTCTCGGCCTGGAGCTTCCGATCTGTGGAAGGTCAGTGTCACATCACAGTTACGACAATGCAGAGTGTGCTTACATGAAGGACAAAATATAAAATTGCTGTAGCCACGCCTGTTCAAAAGCAAAATCGCCTGCTCTTTTTTAGCAAGCGTCTGTCTTAGACCTTCAGCTAACGGCTCGCTTATCAGGTTCATACCTTTTTTCACAAAATCTGCCTGCTGCAAATCGACTAATTTCATCTGGGGCATAGGCAGGTTCATCACCCTTTTCGGCAGACTCACTAAGCTAAAATATTTCTTACTGCGGCAATTAGTCAACGTTTCCAAGGACGGCGTAGCACTTCCAAGAATACAATGCGCATTTACTAATTGCGCCCGTTTTATCGCTACGTCTCTGCCGTTATAGCGAGGAGCTGTATCCTGCTTGTAGCTGGGCTCGTGCTCCTCATCGACTACGATAAGTCCAAGCTTTGGAAGCGGAGCGAAGACAGCCGAGCGAGCACCTATAACTACATCTGCATCGCCCGATTTTATTTTCTGCCACTGCACATTCCGCTGAGCAGCCGTTAGGCCCGAATGCATCACCGCAATCCTTTCAAACCTGGCGTTGAATCGCTGAACCGTCTGAGCCGTAAGAGCTATTTCAGGAAGCAGAACAATGGCGCTTTTACCTTTTCGCAGGACTTGCTCTATCGCTCTTATATATAACTCGGTTTTTCCGCTGTCGGTGACGCCGTGCAGGAGTGTAACAGCAAATTTTCCTGATTCTATCTCATCTTTGAAATGGGCCAATGCCTTTTGCTGGTCTTCGTTGAGAACTACCTTCTCTGCTTTTATCGACATCCCCTTCGGAATTGCGGGCAAAGATTTCAAAATCGTCTTCTCGACTGTCTTGATAATCTGTTTTTGTGCTAATTTCTTTATTGGCTCTCTGCCGCAGCCGATTTCTGCTAAGACGGCCCGCATTTCTAAAGCCGCCTCTGGACTAAAAGCATCCTTTTGCTGCAGGTGCTCGACAATTTGCTTTTGTCTTTTTCCTCTTAACTTTCTGGCGGTCTCATCGACATTCTTGTCGGCAATTGAAAGATAGATGTATCTTCCTGTTCTTGCCCCTGCACCTTTTTTAACTGCCCTCGGCACCATAGCTGCTAAAACCTGTCCCAGGGGACATACATAATAGCTGCTAATCCAACGAGCCAGCTCCATAAGCTCGGCACTAAGCAACGGCTCCTTATCAATAATTCTGATAACTATTTTCAGCTTGAACTGTCTTTGCCCTCCTTGCGTCATTGCAAGCGAAGCGAGGCGATCTCTTTTTTCCACCGCAACACAAAATCCGACTTCGAGTTTGTTTTTTTTGCCGAACGGAACTTCCACCCTCTGTCCTGCTTCAATCGGCCAAAGCTCATCCGGCAGAAGGTAATCGAATTCTGCATCAGCCGCCGACTCAAATGCCACGCGAATAATATGGTGACAGGATGCTCCATTGTCATTCCCGTGCAAACGGGAATCCATTTCTACGAACAAACTGTCCATTTGGTATTTACTCATTTAGATACCTGCGGTAAAACCACGGTAAAGTCAACCCTCGGTAAAACTAGGGGCTAAATATTTTAGCCCCTAGTTTCACGTTGGGTCTTTCTCGCTGTCTATTTGATAGCCCATTACCAGAGAATACGTCATAGGTTGCCAAAATCTTTTAGCGATTGGGATTGAAATTTATCCAGTGTCAACAAGATGACTGATTAAATCTATGAATTCATGAGTTTGTCGAAGATGTGTGGAAACCTCCGATGTCTCAAAAGTAATTGTAGGAATATAGTCCCCCTCCTGTCTATCATCAAAAAGCTTTTGGTAAAATTTGTTCCACTTCGCATCAATTTTTCCAGACTTGATATAAGTGCGGACGAACTCATATTTAATCCCCGAATGCCGTGCAAACTGTTTTCCATCACGTAGCATAATTGCTGTCACCGCATAGAAACAGGCATAATATAAACGATTCACCGCAAAGTTTGTATGACCGGCGTTTAACTCTAATTCAGCCGAAGACAAAGCCTCATTGGCTTTTTCCAGCCATAGGCTAATTAGCACTTTCCGAGCTTCACTATCATTCATATTTCACATCCATCTCTCTCGGCTTCGTCGTGAATTAACATATAATGTATCAGCCCGTTTGACCAGTCTTCTTCGGATACAACAATTGATGTTAGCAAAACGTCATTTTGTAGATTGATGTCAGCTAATTGCTCAGAAATAGATGCTCTCAGTTTGCTGCTGACCGGACAGGATGTCAGTACAAGAAGGTCAATATCCGAATCAGGTCCACCTGTGCCCCGAGCTTTTGAGCCGAATAGAATCAGTCTGGTTACAGGCAAGCCAGACTTGAGAACCTGGGATGCTTCAAGTATTGAATCTCGCTCTTTCTGCGATAGTTTTACATCTTCGAGCGTTCTCATTACTTACCTTTCACGCACAAATAACTAAACTATACTTTAACCACCAAAATTCTGTAGTTCAAGACAAAAGGAACATCCAACATTCCAATCTTCGAGTTCCAAAACCCCCAAATGAATTTGGGGGCTAAATATGTAGCCCCACAATTCTTCGACCCTGCTCAGGACAGGTTTATTTCGGAGTTCAAAATGCGGTTTTACCTTAGGTTAAAATATTCTGTAGCAATTTCGTTTATGTAATCGCCGATGGCCAGCGAAGCAGTTGCGGCCGGCGAAGGAGCATTTAGAACATGGATAGAATTTTTACTTCTTTCTATCTTAAAATCATCGATAGGTTCGCCTTTCGGCCCAATTGCCTGAGCACGCACGCCGGCACCACCCGGCTTAATGTCATCCGGGCCAAGCGAAGGAATGAGCCTTTGCAATTGCTGAAGAAACAGCTTTTTGCAAAAAGCTCTCGTATATTCACCCAATCCGTATCGCCAGTGTCTGCGAAACATTTTCCATGTCCCCCAGTACGATAGTGACTGCCAAGTGTCTGTAAAATTAAAATCGGTTTTGCCGTAACCTTCTCTCTTAAACGACAACACTGCATTTGGCCCGCACTCGACAGAGCCGTCAATCTTGCGTGTAAAGTGAACGCCGAGGAACGGAAAAGCTGGATCGGGAACCGGATATATCAGGCTTTTTACTTTCTCACAGGCTTCTTCGGTCAGCTCATGGTAATCTCCTCGGAAAGGAACGATTCTAATCCCTGGGTTGAGCCCGTCCATCCGGGCAATTCTATCGCACTGAAGGCCCGCGCAGTTAATGATGTACTTGGTGGCAAAAGCTCCATTATTTGTCACAACGCTCGTATAAAAATCATGCTTGTTGAAACCCATCACTTCGTGCGAGGTCAGGACCTTATTGGCCTTTCCTTTTTTCTCTATCAACCGCCTCAATTTCTCCGCAACCTTACCGAAATCAATAACCCCCGTACAGGGCACTCTTATCCCTGCGATACCGGTGCAAAACGGCTCAATTTCCCTGATTTCATCCGGCCCAATTTTTTCGATGCCTTCTATATTGTTTTCCAGGCCGTTATTAAAAATCATCTCCATGTTGGGCAGCTTTTTTTTCGTCGTTGCGACAATCACTTTACCGGTAATCTTGCAGGGAATTCTATTTTTCTTGGCAAAGGCTATAAGCTCCTTTCGTCCTTTAGTGCAGGTTTCTGCTTTAGTTGAGCCGGGCTTATAGTAAAGCCCGGAATGGATAACGCCAGAGTTATGACCCGTCTGGTGAGCCGCTAATTGATCTTCTTTTTCCAGAACCGCAATTCTAATATGAGGATGCGCCAGTGTAATCTTATAAGCTGAAGCTAGGCCGACGATTCCGCCGCCTATCACGACAATATCGAAGTCAATCCGTCCCATCGGCGAATATTCTTGAATGCAAAATTTTTCTTCCCTGCATACACGAGAACAAGCAGCGCATACATTAACCAACATAGCGAAGTGAGTCAATGCTGGATAAACCGAATAAAAATACGCAAGGCTCAACCGCGCCAAAAGCTCATCGGTTATGGATTGAACCGTATCAAATCAGTATCTTTTTAGCGGCGGTGCAGTAGAAAATGAACAAAAGTAAGCTGTTATTCTAAGCGAGAGTAAACCGGCTTTGCCAAATAGGTCAAGGCATCTAATATTAATTGCATTAAATTACTGGTTTTTTTGTATTTTTCATTATTTTGTTTTTTCTATTGACGGTCAACAAGCACTTTGGTAGCATTTTTAATGAATTTTGAGGCGTTTATTTTTGCCCCTCAGAAGTATACGCCTAATAAAAGCTGAGGGAGTATTTATTGAAGGCTTGTGGGCCTAAGGAGTACATTGTGGCTAAAGGTAAAGTTAAATGGTTTGATGAGAGGAAGGGCTTTGGTTTCATCATTCCTGACGAGGGTGGTGAGGATTTGTTTGTACATCACTCGAATATTGTGGCGCAGGGATTCCGGTCTCTTGCTGAAGGCCAGGAAGTAGAATACGAGGTCGGAGAAGGCCGAAAAGGTCCCCAAGCTACTGATGTTCGTCCATGCTGAGAATAGCACGTTGTCAGAATGGTTAAACCAAAAGTCTCGTTGAAAAGCGAGACTTTTTTACAATCATCGATTTTCGATTCTTGACAATCAACTCCCGTTGTTGGTAAGAATAGGTAGAGTTTCTGCGCGGTTTTTAGCTATGCAGATTTAGTAATAAGGATATTAGGGAGCCTTTTATGAGTGTCATTATGTAGTTGGCGGAATTGCAGCTTGTTTCGTGTGTATTTTTCTTATCAACTTCTGCATTGGGGTAGCGGTACTTACCCCGACTATTGATATGGACATGGATTGAAATAATTAGCTAAAGGAGAATTGATATGTGTAAAAGCCACATCATCTTAATTGGATTGCTGATAAGCTCTGTATTACTTATCCCCGGCTGTCTTGCAGCGGCAGTTGGAGCCGGAGCTGTTGGTAGTGTTGTTTATATCAAAGGTGACCTTGAAGCAGTAGAAGGCAGAGATATAGATACAGTTTATGCTGCTACAAAAAAAGCGGTCGGGCAGCTTGAATTAAAGGTTACTAAGGATTACAAAGGTTTTAGCTCGGCTGAAATCATTGCTCGTGATGCAGAGGATAGAAAGACTACAATAAGACTAAAATCAACATCTGAAGCGACTACAAAGGTATCAATTAGAGTGGGTCTTTTAGGCAACGAATTAAGATCATCTTATATTTACCAGAAGATACATGATAATCTGCAACAAAAGAAATCCTGATTTGTTGGTGTTTAAATTTGGTTCTCGAACAAAACCAGCACCCTGCGTTTTAGCACCAATGGCGTGAACCTGGTCAGGAGACATAGGATGGTTAGCCCTGCCACCCCTGGCTTGAGCGAAGTCGAATGGCTGCGGGCAGGGTTTTGTTGCCTGTCGTGCCTGTCAAAGTTCTTGCGGAAAAATACCAACTTACCAATATAAATCGCTATTTATATAAGCTTAAATTTTATCTTTTCTTTGTCAGATTTCTTGATAAAATTGCTCTGTAGAAAACGAGGTATTTGTCATTTCGAGCGAGCCGAAAGGCGAGTCGAGAAATCTACTATGAGTGCAGATTTCTCCGCTTCGCGATGCTTCGCATTGCTTCGGTCGAAATGACAGTGAGTCTTTTCTAATGGGCCGTTTGAGATTTGACTAAGAAAAAGAAAAATGACTGATAAGGAATTGCTTGAAATTATCGACCAAGCGGCCAAAGATGGCCGG
>CAZVWH010000127.1:0-7119 GCA_964631175.1 uncultured Pirellulales bacterium
CTGAATTTCTCAACAAGTCGAAGATTCGCTGTGGCGAAATAATCTGCGGCGATTGTATAGAGGTCCTGGTTTCTCAATTAAGGATTTGATAAATTTTTTGAGTCTCCCAAGGGAATAATATGGAGAAAAACCCAATAATCGGACATAGGCGATTTGTTTTGCTGGATGCCAATCTTGTTGCTGGGTATTATCTTCCAGAATCTCTTAGCTTCGTAAGTGCTAGACCACGCATTAAAAACATCATGGATGCTGTGAGAAATAAGGGGGCTCCAGAGGTATTTCTCTACATACCCGTCAACTGTATTCCAGAAGTTTTCGCTGTATTTGATAGGTATTTTTTCGCAACTTGGGATAGACAGGTCAAAAAGAATTTGTCAAAGAAGCTTAAGAAAGATGATTATGAGTCAATAATTAACCGGTTCCGAAACGACCTACACAATGGCAAGTTACTAAATCAAGTTGACCTGAATCCATATCATATATTAGCAACACGCTTAATCAGCCCTGTTGATGCTAATTACGAGTACTATCGAAATAGAAGAAATCGGAGAATAAAGAAAAATAAGAAAATGATGGGAGCGGCAGATCACAGCATTATAGGTATGGGGATAAACCTCTCAAAAATACATGGAAGGTGCAATTTTTCTATACTGACAGCGGATCATAGATTAGCAGATATTCTAACAAAAGCAACTTCTGTAAGACCAAATACAGCAAGAAAACTTAGACTTCTAGAAATAGCAAAGGAGTTAGGATTAGAATACAAAAAAGATATCTATCCCCGTGTAATAAATCTAGCGAAAACAACAAAAGGAGAATTAAAAGAATTCTTAGGTATATGGCCCCTCTCTACAGAACCCATAGTTAGGAAACCATTATTAAAACTTAGTTCTGAGGATTGTCAGCTTCTTGCACAACTCCGACAACAAAGTGGTATAGGAAGAGATAGCTTGCCCTATACCAAAACTTTTGAATTAATTTGTCGTGAGTTTGAACGCATTAAAGGGCAACTTGTTGACCGAAATGCAGCTTGGATGGCAATTGGTCGAATCGAAAAGAAAGGTAAGAAAAAGTAATACATCAAAAAGATCGAAAAGAACTATCTTTTTAAGAAAGGTATCACTCATGCTAATATTTATTCATCTTGTGCTAATCGCTTTGAAAAGTTATCAAGGATATTTAATATATTAATATGCAAAATTTTCAAAATAAAATAATTTGTGATGACTGCCTGAAAATCCTACCACGTATTGAAGAAGGTTCGGTAGATTTGATTTTTGCAGACCCGCCGTTTAATATTGGTTATAAATATGAAAATTACAACGACAAACAGAAAAGAGATAGCTATCTCAGTTGGACAGAGAAATGGATGAGAGCCTGCCATGATGTACTTAAAAAAGACGGCTCATTTTATATCGCTATGTGTGATGAATACGCTGCAAATGTAAAAATCATAGCCGACAAGCTTCTCCTCTTTATGCGTAACTGGATTATATGGCACTATACCTTCGGACAACAAATGAAAAATAAATTCGCACGGGCGCACACCCATATCTTATATTTCGTAAAAGATAAAGATAATTTTACATTCAATGCTGATACAATTAGAGTGATATCAGACAGGCAAAAAGTATATAAAGATAAACGTGCCAATCCGGCAGGCAAGATGCCGGACGATGTCTGGAACGAATATCCTCGAATATGTGGAACCTTCAAAGAAAGATTGGATTTTCCTTGTCAGATGCCCGAAAGTCTGCTCGCTCGAATCATTCGTTCAAGTTCAAATGAAAAAGGCTGGGTACTTGATCCTTTTAGTGGTTCTGGAACCACCGCCGTAGTAGCCCATAAGTTAAATCGTATATATACTGGGATAGAGATATCAGAAAAATATGTTAAAGAGTCTCAAAAACGTATCAAAGATTCTGAAGGCTTACCAGTAGAAGGTGAAGGACTACCTAAATGGCCAGAACATGCTGACCGAGAATTGAAATGGCTTTATCACGAAAATAAAGTACCAGATGGCAAACTACGTAAAAATAAGATGCTATTGTCCATGTTTACGGCAAAATTAAATGAGCGGTTAAAGAAATTTCAACTCTATACAACAGAGGATATTATCGACCGTTTAGAAATATTGCGAAAGGCTGGTAAATTAGGAGCACTTCGCGAAGAAAGAACTGCTTCAAAATAAGGAACATAAGTAATTGAGAGTTAAGAAAATTTTTGTTTCTCTCTTGCCGTTTATCACCACAGCGGTGATGCTGACGGTGATTCAGCCGCCTGTTAGCTGGTCATTCCTGGCGTGGGTATCGCTCGTTCCTTTCATTCTCGCCTGTTCTCCTAAAGCAAGACCCATACCGTTAGTAATCATAGCCTACATAGTGTCACTTTGTTACTGGCTCGGTAATCTGTACTGGGTCTTTCCGATAACTTTTGCAGGTTGGGCTGCCTTTTGTGTATATACGGCGGTGCTTTGGCCGATAGTGGCACTTTGTCTGCGATACTGCAGAATAAAAAAGATACCGCTATTTTTGGCTTCGGGTGTTTTATTTGTCGGAGCCGAGCGGTTGCAGGGTTTTTTCTTAGGTGGTTTTTTCTGGCGGTTTCTGGCACACAGCCAATATCACAACATCACCATCATTCAAATAGCTGACATATTCGGTGCAGCCGGGGTATCATTTCTGATAGCGATGGTCAATGGACTGATAGCTGAGCTGATACTTGATGCTCAAAGCTGCATTACGCAGAAAACAGAAGACAGAAGACAGAAGACAGAAGACAAAATTTCTGTCCGCTGTCCTCCGTCCTCCGTCCTCCGTTCTTTGACAAAAATTGTGATTGTTTGTTCCATGATTGCAGTTACTGTTGTTTATGGTCGGTGGAGAATAAACCAATCTAATAAGTTTGTCACCAATGGCCCGCTAATTGCATCGTTGCAGTCCAATGTCCCGCAATCGGTTAAGAGAGAGGCACTACGTGCAGAAGCAAAAGTTGCTGAAAAAACATCTCAGGCGATATTTGATGAGCTGATGCAGCAAAGCAAAGCTGCAGCAGGAGCCGGTGCTGAGCTGATCATTTGGCCTGAGACAATGGTGCAGGCAACATTGAATCCGGAAGTGTTGGATGTAGTAGAACCGGAACATCCCTGGAAGGTTTTTGACCAGGCTCTTCGAGACCACTCAAAAAATAATGCTTTCGTGCTCGTTGGGGCGTTTGGAGGAACGCCTGACGAATCTAAAACCGAACTGGTGGAAAGGTACAACTCAGCGTTTCTATACAAGAAAAATGGACGACAGTATGAAAAACGATATGACAAAATACATTTAGTTCTGTTCGGCGAGGTGCTCCCCTTTAGAAAAAGTTTTCCTTTGCTTTTTAACTTGTTGATGAAATTTAATCCATACGGATTTGACCATTCACTTGAAGCAGGCAGCGAATACAGTGTTTTTGAAATGACCGACAGCCGGAGTCAAGATTATAAATTTAGCGTAATGATTTGCTATGAGGCTACCATTCCAGAAATTGCTCGCAGTTTTACGCTGGATAAGGATGGGCAGAAGCGAATCGACTGGCTGGTAAATATAAGTAACGACGGCTGGTTCGTTATATTTGAAAAGGAAAAAGTTTTGCCCAGCACAGAGCTTCCTCAACACGCCGCTACCTGTGTCTTCAGGGCCGTCGAAAATAGAGTGTCTATCGTACGAAGCGTTAACACAGGCATAAGCTGTCTGATAGATAGTCTCGGACGGATAAAAAATGGCTTTTCGGCAGGTACATTGCCCTATGATGCGATGCAACGCAAAGGTATCGATGGATGGTTTGCCGATGAAATGCCGATAGATAAAAGAGTAACGTTTTTTAGTAAGCACGGCCAATGGCTGGATTTTTGTTGTGCAGTTTGCCTTGGTTTGTTGATAATAATACAGATGATAGGTAATCGGCTAAATAATAAATGGTTAAAGGGTAGTTGGTTAAATAAATTATCAATTACCAATCGCCGGTTATTAACAGTCCTACTTTTCACTTTCCCTTTGGCATTTCTTGCGGGCTGCGAGGAGTCTTTATCCTTACAAACGGCTGTAAATAAACCTTCTGCTGTTTCTGTTGATAACCTTATGCCCCAGGCCTTAGAGATTATTGAGGCGGGCTTGGCTGATGCTGACCCACAGGTCAGAGCTAACGCAATCGAAGTTGTCGCAGCGACTAAACAAACTACGTTGATGCCTAAGGTACAGCGCTTGCTACAAGACAAGGTTGTGCCGGTTAGATTTTCAGCCATTTTGGCTGTAGCCGATTTGGAATACTCCTTGGCGAAAAGCGACGTACAGTCCGTCGCAGACGGATTGAAAGATGAAGATGAAAACGTCAGAATTGCCGCCGCTTATGCGATGACTAAGTTTGGCCATTCTGAATACTTTACGGTCTTTCGCGACGCGATAGCCAGTAAGGACCAGACGGTAAGGGCCAACGCCGCCTTACTGCTGGGCAAAAGCGGCAATAAAGATGCACTTAGGCTGCTGTATTGGGCCCTGCAGAGCAAAGATTCAAGCGACAAGGTGAGGTTCCAGGCGGTGGAAGCTATAGCTGTGCTGGGAGACGAACGGATATTTCCTAAGTTGTGGGCAATAGTTTACAGTGGCTATGCTGATGATAGAATCATTGGCATAAGGGCAATGGGGGCACTTGAAACGGCAAAAGCCAAAGACGTGCTGGTTACAAAGCTGGATGATGATATATTGGAGGTCCGCCTGGCAGCAGCCGAACAGCTCGGCAAACATGGCGACCCTATCGGAGAACCTGAAGTTCTCGATGTCTTTGAGAAGAATCTTACCAGCAGGCTGGATAAAAAGGAGCTTGAACGCGTTAAGGTTTTGACAGCACTGGCAATAGGCCAAATCGGCACAGAAAATCTCAAAAGATTTCTTCCGCAGCTTCTAACAGATGAGTCGAAATCTGTCCGTATTGCCGCTGCAAGGGCTGTTTTTCAATGTGCAATCCGACAATAACCGCAGATAACCCCCAATAAATTTGGGAGTCTTTCACGCCCTTTTTTATTTGGGCTATTTGGTAAAAATAGCTTGACCTTTCCAATCTCAAAACGTAAAATTATGTTAGAAAATCCCAATAATAAGATTTATCTCTTTATTTTGCGAAGTGTTGAGGAGCTAAGATTACCGGACGTTATTTATGTGCGGAGCTTACTATAGAATCAGAAAACACTAAACAGTGAAAGGAGCTTGTCTTGAGTGCGCTTACAAAGATTTTAATAGTTTTACTTACGATAGCAGCTATTTTTCTATCCGGTATTGTAGTAACTTATATTGCCAACGCCGACAACTACAAACAGAAATATGACACGCTATATGCAAGGTACCAAGGAGCAGAGCAGAAAAGGGCAAGTGCTGAGTTACGATTAGAAGAGGTAACAACGCAAGCAGATCAGCAGATAGATCAGCTAAATAATAAAATTACCTCAATCAATGTAAAAATTGAACAATTGCAAGGTGAGCTTGACAAAGCCGAAAGAGAAAAAGCGCAACTGCTTCAGAGGGTAGATAGGTTTGCAGCCGAGGTAGCATCCTTCTCTAAGACCAACCAGAACCAGAGATTGCTATTGGAGAACACCATCAAGACATGGAAGGGTGTCGAAGCTAACCTGATTCAGGAACAGAGCCGACATAAAGAAACATCAAGGGCCCTTCTTGAAAAAATGGCGATCATAACAGGACTGGAAGAAAGGAACAAACGCCTGCTTGAAGAAAATGCAGAGTTGCAAACGAGGTTAGACCAGCACCTCCGTCAGTATGGCAAGGTTGTTGCACCGCCCACGCCGGTAACACCGATAAGAGAAAAGGCTCAACCGGTTCTGCCACCAACCAAAGAGATCGGCTTGAAGGGACAGATAATCGGCGTAGATTTGAAAAATAAGATGGCTGAAATATCCATAGGACAGGCACATGGCGTCAAAAAAGAGATGAAATTCCACGTTATTCGTGGCGATAATTTTATCTGTGATATTCTGATTTTAGATATTGAGCCAGAAAAGGCTATCGGCATCTTTGATCTGTTTAATCCGGAGAAACCGCCGAGAGTCGGCGATGTGGTAAGCACTAACTTATAGCTATTAATTTTTTCTATACGCTATTTTCTGTGGGGTTATAATATGAGTCCAAATGGACAGACTCGTGGTAAAAAGGTATTAGTGCCCAGCAACATTTATACGGTTATGCTTGCGATAGCATTTTCTGTTGTGCTGGCTACTGCTGCATTTGTCGCACATACGTGCTATTCTCAGTACGGTTCAATCTTCAAAATACCATAGGTGTCCATAAAACGCCCTAAATCGTGTTTTAGCTGTCCAATAGTTAATTGACTATTGACCCCGTTATAAAGTGTATAACCAGCAATAGTGTGATATAAGCCGTTGGAAGTCCGGCGATTGGCGGGCAGAGGTGCAAAAAAAGGGAGAATTTCTAACGGGGTTGACGAAACTGCTCTCCAATATAAAATATGTAGTTGTAGAATAGCTTAGAAAGGAGTCTAACGTGTTACTGGACACATTCTTGGGATGGTTCAGTATGGATATGGGTATTGACCTGGGCACCTGTACTACCTTGGTTTGTGTCCGCGACAGGGGAATCGTCCTCAATGAACCCTCCGTAGTGGCCGTACGCAAAGGTACCAACATCGTCCTAAACGATGGCGAAGCTGTTGGTTCGCTTGCTCGTGAAATGCTCGGCAAGACACCCGGCTCGATTACCGCTATTAGACCTTTGAAAGATGGTGTAATCAGCGACTTCGAGATTACCGAGGCGATGCTGGGCTATTTTATCAGGAAAGTACATGGCAGAGGTGGATTGGTGAGGCCTCGTGTGGTAGTTGCCGTGCCGAGCGGTATAACCGCAGTTGAACGCCGAGCGGTTATAGATAGCGCCGAACGGGCAGGCGCCCGCAAGGTCTATCTGGTTGACGAACCGATGGCAGCAGGCATCGGTGCAGGACTGCCAATTACAGAGCCGACCGCTTCAATGATTGTTGATATTGGGGGTGGAACCACAGAAGTGGCCATAATGAGTCTGGCTGATATCGCTACCTCTGAATCCGTCCGTATCGGCGGGG
>CAZVWH010000128.1:0-6987 GCA_964631175.1 uncultured Pirellulales bacterium
TCCAATAAAAACATGAATAATCTACACCGAAATTCCATTCAGGATGGGTATAACAGGTCATATGAAATGCACCCGCTACTTTTTTGCCCTTTTCGGCCTGCTGATTAAAGATGTTCCAGGCTTGGCTGGTATTTTCTGCAATCACATCTATGCCTTTTTCCTGGAGTGTTTTCTCGGTCACAGCCGGCACCTCCATCATCCCCGAGGCTCCTTTGCCTATTACAAGGACCTCAGGCTCAAATGCAAGCACATCATTGAGGTCCTCTACAGCTAAACTATGTCCTTCTTTGCGCCACCAGTCGGGTTTGACCCTATCCGGGCCCCCCGCTCCGCGGCGCCGTAAGGCGTCCTGCGGAGAAGCAAAGACAATTAAGTCGCCTCTATATTCGGTGCTCCCGACTTTCATAACTCCAAAGCTATATGAATCAATCCGCATAGCTTAACTTCTCTAATTAAAATTTATCGGCATGTCTCACAGTATTTATTCTTTGCTTCTTCTTTTACTTTCGGCAGCGAGGATTTCCAACAATTGTTCATCTTCTACCTGAGTGAATTGCGAATAGAACTGGCTAAGCGCGGAGAAAAACGGCGGCGTCTGCAAACATATCGTCTCATCTGCATCTTCGCTCAACTTTTTGATTGTGTCAACCGGCCCAACCGGCAGAGCCGCTATAATCTTCTTCGGATTTTCCTGCCGAACAGCCCACAAAGCCGCCTGCATAGTCGCTCCGGTAGCTACGCCGTCATCTGTGATAATCGCTATTCTTGCCTCCAACGACAGCTTTGCGAGCACCTTGCGATATAGTTCAACTCGGCGCAGCATCTCTTTTAGCTGCTGTGCCTTCTCACCTTCAATATATTCCTCATCGGCTCCGACATAGGTACTTATTGTCTCATCAACAAAGAGCTTTCCATCTTCACAAACAGCCCCAATGGCCAGTTCGGGATTTCCCGGCGCGCCTAACTTGTGTGCTAACACCAAATCTAAATCAGCCTCCAGCTCAACGGCGATTTGCTGAGCTATAACTACTCCGCCGCGAGGGATTCCCAGCACTACTGCCTTCTGACCGCTCGTCAGGGCGTAGCCTGCCGTAGCACGGCGATATTCTTGTAACTGTTGTGCCAATAATCGGCCGGCTTCTTTGCGTCCGCTAAACGGCTTGCCGCTATTAGAGATGATTTTTAACGTGCCCATTTCAACGCCATAATAAATTGCTTCTGAAAACCCCCAAATAAATTTGGGGGCTAACCGTTTAGCACCGCAATCCTTCGACCCTGCTCAGGCCTGCCCCGAGCAAGGCCGAGGGGACAGGTTTATCGCGGGGGTTCACCCCCCTAAAATACACACGTGCCGGTCGCGCAGCCGCCTGAGTACTCCGCTGCTGCAGTGACAAGCTCACCACCAACATTCGCACTCTGGCCGAAAGATAACACCTGCTCAGCTTTAGAGCCGTACCTGTAAACGGTAATCCCTTTGCACTTCAGCTTATGCGCCGCCAAATATATATTTTTTACATCCTCTACGGTGGCGTCGGCGGGCAGATTTATAGTCTTGGAAACGGCGTTATCGGTATATTGTTGAAACGCCGACTGTATCCGGATATGTTCTTGCGGCTTAACATCAAACGCGGTAACGAAGAGCCTTTTTATATCCTTCGGAACTTGCTTTATATCTGCCAATGTGCCCCGCTTGGCGATCTCAGCCAGAATTTCTCGATTAAAATATCGCCTTTTCTTGATAGCAGCCTCGAATAATGGATTAACCTCAAAAAGTCTTGTACCCGACAACACGTTTCGCACAAAACTTATGGCAAAGAGAGGCTCTATACCGCTCGAACAGCCAGCTATAATGCTTATAGTACCCGTCGGTGCTATGGTATTTACCGTTGCATTACGCAGCCGTAAACCGTCCCTGGCGTAAATGGATTTAGTGAAGTTGGGAAAGACTCCTCTTTCTTTAGCCAGAGCTGCTGACGCCCCTATTGATTCTTTATGAATAAAGCGCATAAGTTTCTTGGCGAAATCAACCGCTTGGGGAGAATTGTATCTTATCCCCAGCAGTATAAGCATATCCGCAAATCCCATAACGCCAAGGCCGATCTTCCTGTTTGCTAATGTTATCTTTTTTATCTGCTCCAAGGGATAATTATTCACCTCAATCACGTCGTCTAAAAACCGAATCGACCATCGTATTGTCTCTGCAAGTCTTTTCCAATCTGCCTGTGAGCTCTGTTTTACAAATTTGGCAAGATTTATGGAAGCCAGGTTGCAGCTTTCGTATGGCAATAACGGCAGCTCACCGCAGGGATTTGTGGCCTCAATTTGTCCGATTTTGGGCGTAGGATTGTGCCTGTTTATCTCATCTAAAAACACAAGTCCTGGGTCGCCGGTCCGCCAGGCAGCATTCGCTATCAGGTCGAATATGGCTCTGGCTTTGATCTTTCTAACAGCCCCCGCTCCTGTCTTCCGACAGGAAGACGCGGGGGTCCGCGGACTTATCAAAGCAAATTCTTTGTTTTCTTTAACCGACCTCATGAATTTGTCCGTCACGCCGACCGATAGATTAAAATTGCTGAATCGGCCGGGCTCCATCTTGGCCTCGATAAAATCAATAATGTCCGGGTGGTCGCACCGCAGGATGGCCATATTTGCTCCCCGTCTTCTTCCGCCCTGCACTATCACCGCGGTAGCCTGGTCAAATATGCTCATAAACGATACCGGTCCCGAGGCCCGGCCTTTGGTTGACCGGACAATATCCGATTTGGACCTTAGCTTCGAAAAACTAAAGCCTGTTCCTCCTCCGCTCTGATGTATCTGGGCCATATTGCCAAGAGCCTTAAATATCCCTTCTATCGAATCCTCTACCGGGATCACAAAACAGGCAGAAAGCTGTCCAAAGGAGGTGCCGGCGTTCATTAAGGTCGGCGAATTCGGTATAAACTCCAGATTCCGCATCATTTGATAGAACCGCTGTTCAACATCTTCTACACCTATATTCGACTTGAAATTGTCTTCAGCTTTGGCTACATGGGTTGCTACCCGTCTAAAAAGCTCGCTCGGAGTTTCAATGATATTTTGGTTTTCATCCTTCAACAAATACCTTCTTCTTAAAACTTCCATAGTGTTGACGGGAAGTTTTAAATCGTCTTTTAGACCCAATGCTGACTTGGTAAAGCGAAGCTGACTGCGATTTTCTCGATATAAAATGTAGCTTTTTGCGATATGGCTGTAGCCTTCGCTCATCAAAACAGCTTCAACTGTGTCCTGGATACTCTCAATGTCGGGGATTTTACCTTTGTACTCTTGCCGGAGCTTGTTTACAACGACATCAGTTACTCGTCGAGATACAGTTTTGGCTTTTTCTCTTTGGTCTAAAACTTCGAGAGCAGCCTTTTCGATTGCATCCTGGATTTTCGTTTTATTGAACTTAACAATTGAGCCGTCTCTTTTTTTAACTTTCGTTGGCATGGTTACTTTAGCCATAGTTATCTCCGTTTGGTGGTAATACTCCGCGATAAATCGGCCTCGACGAGCTCGGTCGAGTCACCGGTCTAAATATCCTGTTTAGCCGTCATCGGCATTTATCTGCCGTAAGGCATCCCCTAACGGACTTTGTAGTATCACTTATACGTAGAAGGACAGCGACGGTTAATTATTTATATAGTAACCGTTCACGCAGAAAATAAGGCGTTTTTGTGTCATTGCGAGGCCTTTAGGCCGAAGCAATCTCAAAAACGTACGATTTTAGATTGCTTCGCTTCGCTCGCAATGACAAAAATGCGGTTTTCCCGTGAACGCTTACTTTATATATAACCCTGAGCAATCCTTGATATTTTTTCTTGCATAAACCTAGGCTTTCCGCCTACAATGATTTTAGGCTTGAAAGATAGTTTTTCAAAGTAAAATTTGCCGGGCTGGAGTCAATTTGGAGATACACCCACCGTTGGCGTAGGTAAAGAAATATTGTAAATAATGTAATAGCGAGGACTTGGCCGAGTGGCGGAATGGCAGACGCTGGGGACTTAAAATCCCCTGTCCAAATAGGACGTATGGGTTCGAATCCCATCTCGGCCACTGCTCGTTTTCCTTCGTAGCTCCACATAGAACGAAGAAGGACATAGCAGTCAAAGCGTGATGCGTGTCGTGTAATAGGCAAATAAGATTTGCTATCCCAAATTTAAGATAAGTGGTTTAAACTACAAGCAAAGTATCGGAGTTAAATAATGACGAATAAAACCTATGAACTTATAGATTCGGAAAAGCCCAATTTATATCGGCAGATATTTCCATACACTGAGTTTCCCAAGATAATCTTCGATCAGCAGATGGTGGAATATAATCTGCCGGACAAAATCTGGATAACCGACACTACCTTTCGTGACGGTCAGCAAGCTCGGCCGCCTTATACCCCGGAACAAATCCTAAAGGTTTACGATTTAATGCATGAAATAGACGGCGGAACGGGGCTAATCCGTCAATGTGAGTTCTTTTTGTATTCAAAACGTGATAGAAAAGCCGTCGAGTTGTGCAAAGAGCGGGGCTATGAATTTCCTCAGATTACAGGCTGGATAAGAGCTGTGGCAAATGATTTTAAATTAGTCTCGCAAATGGAGCTCAGCGAAACGGGTATTCTAACCTCTGCAAGCGACTATCATATATTTCTCAAACTGCGAAAGACACGGGTCCAGGCGATGAATGCGTATCTTGAAATAGCAAAAGCTGCGCTGGATAACGGTGTTACTCCGCGATGTCACTTTGAGGACATAACACGGGCCGATTACGAAGGTTTCGTACTGCCTTTTGCAGTTCGGTTAATGAAGCTTGCCGAGGAATATAAAAGGGCGGTTAAGATTCGTCTCTGTGATACGCTGGGTTTCGGGGTGCCGTGGCCTGGTGTAGCCTTGCCGCGAAGCATTCCCAAGCTTATCTACGGACTTCGACAGATTGGAGTGCCGTCTGAATGGCTGGAGTGGCATGGTCACAACGACTTTCACAAGGTTCAGGTAAACGCTGCGACCGCGTGGCTGTACGGCTGTAGTGTCGCCAATACGGCGATATTCGGCACAGGTGAGCGGACAGGCAATCCACCCCTGGAAGCACTGGTAGTTGAGCACGCCCAATTGAAGGGACAGACTCCCGGCGTTAACTACGCAGCGCTCACCGAATTAGCTGAGTATGCCGACAAGGAATTGGGCATCGCAATTCCACATAACTATCCGCTGGTTGGAAAATACTTCAATGTCACCCGGGCCGGCATCCACGCCGACGGCTTGTTAAAAGATGAGGAAATTTACAATTGCTTCGACACCCAGAAGCTGCTCAACCGCTCTGTTGGTGTGGCCATCACGGATAAGAGCGGCGCAGCAGGTATAAAACATTGGATAGAGAGCAGATACCAGATTGAAATTCCCAAGCATGACGGACGGATACAAAAAATAAAGGAAAAGATCGACTCCGAGTATTTAGCTGATAGGGTATCAGCAATATCGGATGCGGAAATGTTCGAGTGGGTTCGAGAGGCCTTCGAAAATAACTTGCCGCCATTGAAGAAAAACTAAATTCTAATTCCTAATTTTTCAGGATTTAGTGCTTAGGATTTCGAACTTCCTTTGGCTAAAGGCCAAAGGTAACGGGGTAAAAGGAGTTGCCGACTAAAAAAAACAATGGTTCGACACCGCTCACCATTGACCCTGAGCGAAGTCGAAGGGTCAAGGCAGTGCTGTTCGATTACGGTGAGACTTTGCTACAGTTTGGTAAAGTCAAAACCACACAGCTCTTCCGACAGGGAGCTAGATTATCATACGGTTTTCTCAAACAACAAGGCCAACCGGTAGGTAATTTTACTTTCTATTTTTTGCGTAATCTGGTGTGTATTCGACTTCGATGTTGGCTTTCTAATTTGACTGGCAGAGATTTTGACACGCTTGCTCTTCTCGAAAAAGCCGGCAGTAAAAAAGGAATAAACTTAAGCCCGCAACAGTGGGAGCACCTGGCCTGGCTGTGGTATGAACCGTTGAGCAAAATTGCCCAAGCCGAACCAAATATCACTGAGACTTTGGAAGTACTTAAAAAACAGGGTCTTAAGCTCGGCATAGTCTCCAACACTTTTATCAACAGCAGCTCTTTGGAGAAGCATTTAAAACAAATTAATATATTAGATTATTTTACAGTTAGACTTTATTCTTATGAATTTCGCTATCGAAAGCCCAATCTTGAAATGTTCAGGACCGCCGCTGAAAGAATTGGCGAATCTGTTGAGAACATACTATATGTGGGCGACCGCCTCGACAAGGATATAGAACCCGCCATAACAACTGGAATGCACGCCGTTTTGAAGGAGGCCTACACGAATGCCGGCAAAGAAGTTCCGAAAGGAATCCACAAGATTAAGCAGCTTGCCGAGCTGCCGAGCCTGATAAAAAAAATAAATTCGGATATTGTCAATAGAATGTAGGATGTAAGGTGCGATATTTCACACCATTTTAATTGCTATAAAAAAGCCGAGCAAATTCATCCTGAGCGGGGCCGAAGGGTCAACGCCGGAACATCACACTGACTGATAACGAGGTTGCAAAAGAACACAGAAAAATAATCATTCATAAATTATCATTAATCATTTTAAGAGTCATTCCGAGCACAGCCGAGGAATCTATTCGACTCATGACTTCCGTCCTCTGTCTTCTGTATTTCCCCTTGCCTTTTCCCTTCTAAATTATCAGGGTAATTAGGTATTTTCGCTTTTTGCTTTGATATTCCTCCGCGTTTCTTTGCTTTTTTACTCCTTTTTAGCCGATTTTATGAAAGGCGAGCGATTTTTGCACCTTTGGGCGGTTTTTTTGAGATTTATCATTAAAATTGTATATTCTTGACTCGGATTGCGCAGGTTATAATGATTTTATTTCGGAAAAATGAGGTTTGGTATGCAATTAAACCCAGAATCAAAAGCTGTAATTGACAAACTTAATGAATCTCAATCTGTTTCTGCAA
>CAZVWH010000129.1:0-6740 GCA_964631175.1 uncultured Pirellulales bacterium
TGGGGACGTCGAGCCTTTGTTACCGGAATATTCGAATAGACCTCTAAGGCATTGACAAAAGCGTAGGGGCCAGGGTCGCCCGTTGGATAAGGGTGGTTTTCATTAGGTGTCGCTTCCAGGACAATCGTACCGGTGCTATCTGGGGTCGTCATTCCCCGAAAAGCGTGAGAGTATGAAGACGTAGGCGGCTGTCCACCAGCGAACGAAGTCGTGAGAAGAAAATCCCCATTGGCTAGCCAGTCCGCAATATGATCTTCCGCACTACCTGTATCATACGCATAAATGGTTATTTCGTAGTCTTGATTAGGCACAAGGCCTGACAATGTAATTGTCATTCCGCCGGGCCGAGCAAATACAAAATCACGATAAATCTGCTCAAATGGTATTCCGGTCGGTGCTGCGCGGCGGCGAGAGTCAAGAGTACCTGCAAATCCAATTGCAATACCATCTACTTCTGAGCCGCTATCAGCGAGGGTAAAAGAAGTAAAGCCGGGCTCTGTTTCCGCGGGAATATTTCTGCTGTTAATATCAAGCTTAAGAATTGGATAATAAATCGAATTCCCTGCTTGCAGGCCGGAACCAATAAAATTCAAAATAAGCAATGCAGCGAATAATCTTAAAAAACATTTTTTAACCATAATGCTACATCCTAAAAAATTTCAAAAACTATACGAAGTGAAATAAAGCATTCAAGTATTTGTCTTACCCATAGTATTCCTCCTTCATAAAAGAGAAACCAAAAACATAGATATTCTGGTAACACACCAAAATACCCGTTGTCTCCGACGAATATTCGGACCTTCAGTTTCAGTAATGCTCGTCTCCGACAACCTCCATGAAAAATATTTTAGAACCTTACACCCCCCCGACTCTGCCTCGGCCTGCCTGCGCATAACACTTCCCTTCTCCGTAGCAGAGCTACTGCGAAGGATGAATCGGCGAAGGTAATCTTCGCCGGGCAAGCACTCAACTCGGTGCTAAAGAAGAGAAATTTCACTTGATCTGATGTTATACCTCCCTCCTTCAAAAGCCCGATATGAGCTACTTGTTAAACACAAACTCCTTCCCTTTGCAGGATAAAGGCTGTCCTGCTATTTTCCACTCCGAATTAATTTAGTGCCCAGGAAATTAAAATCCATAAAATCCTATATAATTTATACCATATTAGGAACTTCCAATTCAATAAGATTTTTCTACTTTTGATTTGATAGGAAAAGAGTTTCAATTTATAGATTTTTACTTAATCTTAACCAAGATATTGACTATTAAGCTTGTAGTTGGTAATTATTACTAATTCGTAATGAAATGTGTACCTAAAATTACCTCAAATGTTGCATTTGGGGCTAAGTATTCCCGTAAGCCGAGGCGGCAGTAACAGCAAGGTATGTTTATGGCTGAAAAGATTGTCAAAGTGGGCCTGGTTGGATTTGGAACCGTTGGCTGTGGTGTTGCTAAGCTGATAACTAAAGAAGCTGATTTGATAGCAGCTAAGACCGGTTTGCGGCTGGAGATTGCCTGCGTGGTGGATATCGAAACTAAGTCACCGCGGCCGGTTAGGCTGCCGGAAGGTGTTCTTACCGATAATCTAAACAAACTCTTGGAGGACGACACCATCCAGATAGGTGTTGAACTTGTAGGCGGCACCGATGCTGCAAAACAAATTCAACTGAAGATGCTCCAAGCAGGTAAGGATGTTGTCACGGCCAATAAAGCCTTGCTGGCCGAGCACGGCAATGAGCTTTATAAAGCTGCTCATCAAAACGGACGGTGCATAGCCTTTGAGGCAAGTTGTGCCAGCGGTATTCCTATTATCTCAGCTATCCGAACAGGATTAGTAGCAAATAATATTACCGATATGTACGGCATTGTAAACGGAACATGCAATTATATACTGTCGCAGATGGCTTCCAAAGACGTAGATTTTTCTCAAGCCTTAGCCCAAGCGCAGGAAAAAGGCTATGCAGAAGCAGACCCAACGCTGGATATTAACGGTGGTGATAGCGCCCACAAGCTGGCTATTCTTTCTTCCATCGCCCTCGGATATGAAATCGCGCTCGACTATATATATGTTGAGGGCATTGATGAAGTCTCGAAGGATGACATTCGCTATGGTAGTGAAATGGGGTATTGTCTGAAATTATTAGCGATTGGACAAAAGGACAAACAGAATAACGTTTCTCTACGAGTTCATCCCTCTTTTATTCCCAAAGACAATCCTCTTGCCCGTGTACAAGGCTCGTTCAACGCTGTCACTATTTTCGGAAGTGCGGTCGGAGAATTGATGTTCTACGGTCGGGGTGCGGGAATGATGCCCACCGCAAGCGCAGTTGTTGCGGATATTATCGATGTGGCTCTGGGCAATTCCGTAGCCAGTTTTAAGCATTTGTACCTTAAACCAAGAAGTGAGATAGCACCACTTATAGTAAAAATTGACGACTGTATTAGCAGATTCTACATAAGATTAATGGTCAAGGACCAGGCAGGTGTATTCGCTCAAATTGGTAAGATTCTTGCTGAAAACGCTATAAGCATATCCGGCGTGCTACAGCACGAAGGCACCGGGCCGGATAATACCGTCCCAGTTATCATAACGACTCACCCTACTCTGCAGCGTAAGGTCACCGCGGCCCTGAAGGGTCTGGAAGAGCTCGATACAGTTTGTAGCAAACCGGCCTGCATAAGAATAGTTGACGTACCGGAGGATAAAGATTAGTGACTAAGTACGCCATAATAATTCCCGATGGTGCAGCAGATGAGCCTATCGAGATATTGGATAACAAAACCGCGTTCGAAGCTGCAGATACGCCGAATATGGATAAAATAAGCTCTCAGGGCAGGCAGGGTATCGTCCGTACAGTTCCTGAGGATATGGAACCAGGCAGCGACGTTGCCCAAATGAGCTTACTCGGTTATAATCCGCTACGCTATTATAGCGGCCGAGCACCAATTGAGGCGGTAGCACGTAATATTAAGCTGTCGGTCAACGACTGGATTTTTAGATGCAATTTTGTTACCATTGCTGACGGAAAAATGGCAGACCATAGCGCCGGGCACATCTCCTCTGAAGAGGCGGGCAAATTGATCCAAGAATTAGAGAACCGATTGGGTAATGACCAAGTTCGCTTCTATAAAGGCGTCAGCTATCGACACTTAGTCGTTTTCAAAGAGTTGGATTTTGATGTTCATACCTATCCGCCGCACGATTATATAGGTAGGCCCATTGAAAAGATTTTACCTCGTGGCAAAGGTTCCGATATGCTTATCGATTTAATGGCTCGTTCCCAGCAGCTTTTCAGTAAACATGACATCAATCAAGTTAGAAAAGACCTCGGCGAAAATCAAGTTAGCTCCATCTGGTTTTGGGGACAGGGAAAGCGTGCCCAACTGGACAGTTTCGAGAAAAGGTTTGGAATCAAAGGTGCTGCGATAACTGCCGTTGACCTGGTAAGAGGTTTGTCAAAACTTATTGGTTTTGACCTGATAGAAGTACCTGGTGCAACCGGTTTTGTCGATACAAACTACAAAGGTAAAGGTTCTGCTGCGGTAGAAGCACTTAATAAATATGATCTTGTCTTTGTCCATATAGAAGCACCCGATGAAGCGTCTCATGAAGGCAACGCCGAGATGAAGAAAAAAGCCATCGAGCAAATTGATAAATATATTGTTGGGCCCGTGCTTGAGGCCTTGCAGAATTACAAAAGCTGGCGTATTCTTATTGCTCCTGACCATCCGACTCCGGTCCGGAGCTGTGCTCATGCACGTGCGCCGGTTCCATTTGCCATGGCAGGCGATAATATCAGCGGTATTTTGCACGTGAGCTTTAGTGAAGCCAACGCTGCTAAATCGGGGTTTAGAATAAACAAGGGTTTTGAGTTGATGGAATATTTCTTAAAAAGCTAAAGCGGATTGACCCCGTTAGAAATCCAAACTCCATCGTCGATAATTTAACCGAACATCTTAAGATTTCTAACGGGGTTGACTTACAAAGCCGAATTCATTTAGTAATGGATGAATTATGGGAATAATCGTACAAAAATTTGGTGGGACTTCGGTCGCTAATGCGGAAAAGATTCACCGGGCCACCGAACGGGTAATAAAGAAGGCGAATAATGGCTACCAAGTTGTGGTGGTAGCTTCTGCACGTGGCAAACAGACTGATGAGCTAATTGCTGATGCTTTAGAGCTGAATCCTAATCCTCCCAAGCGCGAGATGGACCAACTGCTCAGCACGGGTGAGCAGCAGAGTGTTTCGCTAATCGCTATGGCGCTCGATGCTAAGGGCTATGATGCCATAAGCTTTACCGGCGGGCAAATCCGAATGCTAACGACCAGCGACTTCACTAAGGCTCAAATAAAAAGTATCGATGCAGAACGAATTCATAAACAGTTAGACCAAGGTAAAATTGTTATTGTCGCAGGCTTTCAGGGCGTAGATGAGAATGAAAATATCACTACACTGGGAAGAGGCGGCTCAGATACAACCGCTGTTGCTTTAGCAGCAGCTTTAGGTGCCGAACAATGTGAAATTTATACCGATGTCGATGGAATCTACACAACCGACCCGCGAATATTCAAAAAGGCTATAAAAATTGAACAGATTTGTTATGACGAAATTCTCGAGATGGCAAGTCTCGGTGCCCGGGTCATGCATAATCGAGCCGTTGGGTTCGGCAAGAAATATGATGTGAAGATTCATGTAAGAAGCAGTATGAATGAGAAAGAGGGGACAATAATTACTCATGAGGTACCACAAATGGAAGGTATAGTAGTTTCAGGAGCGACCATACAAAAAGATATGGCCAAATTAGGCCTTGTTGGTGTTGATAATGTCCCAGGCGTAGCAGCAAAAATATTCTCTCGCCTGGCAAAGTCCAAAGTGGTTGTCAATGACATCGTTCAGACAGAGATTGGTCCCGAAAAAGCAAACCTCTCTTTTATGGTCAGCTCTTCTGATTTATCCACCGCTAAAGAGGCTGTGGAACGAATTAGAGATGGGCTTAATTGCGAGCGTATCTTCATTCGCGATGACATTGCCGAGGTCTCTGTCATCGGAGTTGGCATGAGAAGCCATTATGGTGTCGCCGACAAGATGTTTAGCGCCTTGTCCAAAGCTAATATCAATATCGACTCAATTACGACCAGCGAAATTCGCATTAGCTGTATCGTTGATAAAGACCAGGCTGAGAAAGCCCTTGAAGCTATTTGTGTCGCCTTTGAATTAGACAAACCGGCTGAAGAACGAACAAAAGCCGGTTAGAAACAACCGGTCTCGGTAGCAAGAATTGGCTTTAATTAAGAAAAGCACTTATGCGATGAGCAAACGGCGGCAAACAGGCTTAATAATTCTCTGCCTGCTGTTGACCACCGTCTTTATTTGGTTTGATCATAGCTCAACAAAACCTGCCTGGCGATATAAACCTGAATCTGAAGGCCGGCTAAAAGCCTACGATGTTGAAAAGTATCAGGGCAAGACCTTTTCTATCGTAAACGTTGTTGATGGCGACACTATTGATATAGACATTCCCGACGGCAGATTTAATCACACTAGAATAAGACTCTGGGGAGTTGATACGCCGGAAACTAAGAGCAAGGAATATGGTGTAATGTATTACGGACCAGAAGCCTCTGAATTTACAAAAAAATTAAGCCTTGGAAAAGCGGTTACGATTTACTTAGACACAACAAAACGCACAAGAGACAAATATGACCGACTGCTCGCTTACGTCAAACTACCCGATGGCAGATTTTTGAATGAAGTTTTAGTATCCGAAGGTTTTGCCTATGCGGACCTGCGCTTTCGCCATAGTTTTTATAATAAGTATCAGCAATTAGAATCAAGTGCCCGAAGTCTAAAAAAAGGATTATGGGAAAAAGTGACTCGTGAGCAACTACCGGAATGGCTACAAAGAGAAAACCCAAAACTTTTGAATTAGTAGTATGTCGAAGACGAAAATTATCGCTACGTTGGGTCCTGCCAGCAGCAGCTATGCCGTTCTGCGAAAAATGGTTACAGCCAGCCTGAACGTGGTGAGGCTGAATTTCTCGCATGGTACGCACCAGCAGCATCTTGAGCGGATCAAACTCATTCGCCTCATAAATCAAAAGTACAGACGGCATGTCCGGATAATGCAGGACTTGGAGGGATTTCGGATAAGAATTGGCCGATTCAAAGGCCCTAAGACCAGAGTCCTGGAGAAACGTAATATCATTTGGCTCACCAACGATCCTGAAGCGCAAAGACCTACAATAATACCGTTGGACTACCAGAGCAGCTTGGATTGGATAAAGCCGGGTCAGTTGATCTATATTGACGATGGCAAAATTGCCCTTCGAGTGAAAGAGAGTTCTGTCAATAAAATAAAAACCCAAGTCTTGGAGGGCGGGATTCTCCGAGAGAGAAAGGGAATAAATGTTCCCGAAGCCGAGCTTGAATTTGAAGGCATCACTGAAAAAGACAAAAAAGACATTGAGTTTGGGATAACTAACGACGTTGATTACATCGCTCTTTCTTTTGTGCGTGATGAAAGTGATGTATTGAAAGCCGGCGAGCTTATAAAGCCCCGGCTGCCTAACTGCCAAGTCGTGGCAAAGATAGAAACAAGGCAGGCAATAGACAACATAGATGCAATAATCAAAGCGGCTGATGGAATTATGATAGCTCGCGGTGACATGGGCATCTCCATTCCCATCTATGAAGTCCCTATAGTCCAGAAGCGGATAATCAAAAAGTGCAACGCCGC
>CAZVWH010000130.1:0-6694 GCA_964631175.1 uncultured Pirellulales bacterium
CTCGGCTTCAAACCGAAAGTCTCCTTCCGACAAGGCCTGGAGCTTGCTATAAATTGGTATCGGGAAAATCTTTTGTAATATCGCATGTTTTTTCTTGGGCAAGTATGAGTAGAATCTCGGGTATTGTTAGCTTTTTTGATTTTGCTTTTTTAATCTAAGCAGATATTTTAGGTCCTCTTTATCTTTGGGGCGAGCAGCAGCTTTTTTCATTTTTATAAGGTCATTAAGTGAGGCAAACCAGACGAATGTTTTTCCAAACCGAGCCTTTATTTTATTCTTCCATACTTTCTCAAATGTTATTCCTTTGACGACGGGGTGAATATCGGTTTCAACAATATATTGACGAATCAGCAGCTTTTTCGCTATAAGGTCATCTATTGTTATATCTGTGACATCATATCCGAATTCTTTTAGCGCTTTCAATGTTCTGCGGGCGTTTTCTTCTTCCGCTTTTATAAAGATATCAATATCCAGTGTTGCGCGTGAATAGCCGTGAACAGGAAAGGCGGTGGCGCCGATTATGACAAATTTAACGTGGTTTTCTTTTAATAATTTTAGTAGTCGTTCTGTGTGCATTTCGTTTTTTGCGCAGGCTCAACATTTCTTGGGTTTTTGTGAACATCAATTCGAACCGCTGCTGAGTTGTTAGAGAGGTAAGATATTTTAATTCAAATTCAATTTCTTTAGCTTCGTTATGCTTATCCAGCTTCAGAATAGCCATATATCACCTTTCAGCCACGGTTTCAACCGAGTTGACTGGATTTCCAAAAAGATATTACCCGTGATATCTACACATTTCAATAAAAAAAAGCACCCTGGTTGCCCCGGCGATGTAAAGCATTCCCTCGCCGACATTAGCGCAGCCGAGAAACTGCTCGGCTTCAAACCGAAAGTCTCCTTCCGACAAGGCCTGGAGCTTGCTATAAATTGGTATCGGGAAAATCTTCTTTGACTCTACTATCCTGAGCGAAAACAAAGACCGATGGCACGTTCTCATTTTTCTTTTGTACGGACACGTTGATTTTCTTAGGTGTTTCTCTTATAGAAAGCATCTCTCTGGCCAATTCATATACCGGTTAATACCAACCATAAAAATTAATGACGCTTTATGATGATTTGCTACAAGCTGCCTGAGAGTCTTGATAAGTTGTCCATTTTTATTCAGAGGTTATCTGTAGCATATACCGCTGCTCCTATATCGAGCGCAATAATTTTTTATAACTGGTATAAATTAACAACTGTGTACCGGCTTTAAAAGAATACCTAAGTATCTTAGGTATTCTTTTAAAGTCAATTCTTGATTGTTGGGTAATCGAAAGGTAGGATGTGCTCTGCACACAGTAATAGAATTGGTGGGCAAGGCTCGACTGAGCTCGTCGAAGTCTGCCCACCCTACATTACCCTCTTTCACATTGTGTCGTGCGTCTTGAGTCAATAGGGCGTTGCAGGTTCTTTTGAACATCTTTCATAGGTTATGTTTAATGCCCGTAGTCTTTTCGATTAGTCAAAAAGACTATGTGCCTAATACACTTCATTAGAAAAATAATCACTACAATTTTACATACAGGATATATGTGAATACATTTAGTATTTCATGACTTTGTTAGCTGAAATGTGTAGTTGTATTCCGCGAAGGCCTGCAAAAAGCTATAGATTTGTATCGCGAAAATCTTCTCTGATGTCATTGCGAGTCCACCGAAGCTGGAAGCGGCAATCTTAATTTTTTGTCGTTATATATTGTTTCCGTGCTGATATTTACTTAATCTGGTTCTCTTTTAATAATTTCAGTAGTCTTTCTGCGTGTAATCTTTTTCTTGCGTAAGCTCAATAATTCCTCAGTTTTTCTGAATATCAATTCAAACCGCTGCTGAGTTGTTAACGATGTAAGTTAATCTAACTCAAACTCGATTTCTTTAGCCTCGTCGTGTTTGTCTAACTTTAGGATAGCCATATAGTGCCTTTCAGCCGGTCTGACGAATCCAATCGCGAATATTCATTCCAATTCGCTCGATATCTTCCTTTGCCAGCATGCCTCCGTGCATGACAATATTACGAGATTTTTCGAGGGTGTTCAGTACAGCTTTTGTCCATTCGAGATTACTAAGAATGTCCTGAAATACAGACCAGTTAGTAATGATAATTGAAGAAAGATCAGAGAAATCACAATAGTTAATTTCAGAAGCACCACGGGCTCCATGCCAACGAAACTTAGCGTCCTCTTCCATTCTTGTTTTAACTTTTTTCTGAATCCTGTCAGGTAATTTTGACCACCATCCTTCTCCATTTTCCTCAGCCATAGCCTTTATGACCAACTGACGCACCATGTTCTCGAAGGTATGGATTGCTGTATACACTACCGACATAAGCTGTGCATTTGCCAACAGGTCAGGGTCTAGCATATCGAAAGAAAGTGTATGGCGTAGCTCCAAAGCATGTTGCTCCCCGAAATGTTGTCTTCGCTGCCGACCCGCCTTATCAAGACTAGCCTCGGCAAGTATTCCTCGATACACGAAAGAGTAAAGCTGGTCCATTATTTACACAAGATGTTCTCTGAGACTTTTAAAAATAGCATCGAATACCGCCTGATCACGGCTTTCAGGAAGCACGATGCTTATGTGGTATTGCAAGGAATCCAAAGAGAGCTTTCCGGGTGGTGCTGGCACGCCTCTATCTTCGGCTTTCGCGCCCTCAGAAATCGTCGGCTTGGTTTCCTCTTTGCTCACTTTTCGTGCTGGCTCTTTTCCTACCTTCTTTACGACCTTTGAAAAATCTGCCTGTTCGCACAAAGCCTTAAAGGTCGTCGCAATGTTAGATATGACCAATTTTGTTTTTGAACCAGCATATAGTGTAATGAGCTTGTTTTTGATATCCGTCACACTTAGGTCATAAGAATTTGTGTTGACTGCGAACAAATCAGCATAGGCATCACGGATTGCTTCCGCTAGCACGTGCGTGGAGCGTGATCGATCCAAAAATTCGTAGTAGCGTTTTTGCGGGACTCCGTCAGAATCTAAGAAACCGAGTTCCTTAAGTATTCCAACAAACAACCTGTCGTTAGTGCCTTTGAAGCCGAGATTCTCCATGAACTTGTAGGAAAAGCGGTCGGGAGCTTCTGCACTGAGGATTGCATCGAAATATGATGGAATGGCGCTTGGCTTCAGAGTATATTTGTCGGGTAAACCCATTAGCAAATCTCCTTAAAGACCAGATTATTCATTCGTAAATTATAATGACATTGATATGCTTCGCCACTAAAAAACAGCTAGCGGCCATTTTTTCCATTTACCGAGATTGTCCGCTGGCACCTTACTGGGTTTTGAAGCCAAATCCTACTTTAACTGTTCTTTCAATTCCTCAGCGTTCTGGATTATTTCTTCTCGGCAATATCTACAGATAAGCAGGCCTCCGCTGCTTCATGAATGTTTTGGGTAAGCTCTTCAAAAGAATCTCCCTGCGTAACACAGCCGGGAATAGCAGGAATCTCGGCCCAGTGGTCACCTTCGGCCGCTTTTTGTATGATTGTCTCTAACTTCATTGCTATGATCTCACCTTTCAGATGGATTATATTTGTTATCCCACTAAAAACAAGAATTTAAAGTATTTTCCGCTCCCTCACGGTCGCGGCTCTGATAGAAACACCGATGGCGAAGATTTTGAAAATACGTTTAATCCGTGAGATCTGTGGTTAATGGTTTAATTGTTCGCCTTCTAATCGTGCGACGACGGCTGCTCCGCAGGAATCGCCCCAGACATTAACGACTGTTCGCAGCGGAGCATAGCTTCGCAGAGCAGCAGCGGCTCTGTTTTATCCGCCGGTTAACATTGGGTTCATTCAGTGGAATCTGTAATCGGAAGCTGTTCCTTGAGCTTCTCGGCGCTGCGGATTAGCTCTTCTGTTGTTGGTTGTTTTTGCGGGGCAAGCTCAAATGTCCATTCGTATGAATCGACGATTCTCTTTGGGTTCAGCATAGCAAAGAAATCGAACGGAAATTTATCATACCATGGCGCTTGGAGTATGCGGTGGGTATCCAAAGTTTCGTAACCTTCCTTGCTTAGCCTGACCCAATAATCGCCGTACCATTCAAACGAGGTTGTAACCGGCGAGATGCCTATTTCCTCGTCGTTCAGCACGACAAGTGCCCCCTGCGGCTCCGTATTGATTGTTAGCGTGCGTTCTACGCAGCCGGTAAGTAACAAGCTTGCAAACAGCACGAAAACTATCAGGATGAATAAACTGTATCTTTTCATATCTTTTTCCTTTTAACGGGTGAAAACTCCCAAATAAACCCTTCGACTTCGCTCAGGGCAGCCTTGGGGGCTAAATATTTCTTGAACGCCATATTATAAAGAAACGACAGGAATATAGAAATCCAAAATTTAACCAAAGGATTTTTTTGGCGCATATTATTTTATCTATTACTGTTTCAACCATCGCCGTTCTTCTCCGTAGAAGTTATACTACGAAGTCCGCTAGGGGATGCCTTACGGCAGATAAATGCCGGACTTCGACGAGCTCAGTCGAGTCGCAACGGCTAAACATTGATAAAAAAGGAATCCAAATTCATTGACAGCGATTCGGCAGACGGTTAAGTTATCGTTGGATTTAGGCTATTATTCTTTAACGGTGTTTTCATTATGAAAATATTGCTCAGTTGGCTAAATGATTACATAGAAGTCGGAGCTTCTGCGAAGCAGGTCGCTGAAATCTTGAGCGATTCAGGATTTCCCTGTGAAGGAATGGACTATCTCGGTGACGATGTGGTTATCGATGTTGAGGTAACCAGCAACCGTGGCGATTGCTTAAGCTACATCGGCATTGCCCGCGAATTATCTGCTGCGACCGGCAAAGAATTAAAAATACCTAAATTTGAGCTAAATGAATCGGACAAGGATGTCACGGAATTTGCTTCTGTTGAGATTCTTGAGCCGGATTTGTGTAGCCGATACACCGCCCGCATAATTGAAAATGTCAAGGTTGGGCCTTCACCCGATTGGCTAAAAAAACGGCTCGAGGCTGTGGGCTTACGGAGTGTCAATAATGTAGTTGACGCCACTAACTATGCGATGATGGAAACCGGCCAGCCGCCACACGCCTTCGACTATGCCAAAATTAATGATGGTAAAATAATCGTCAGAAAAGCCGTTGCCGGTGCACGTATAGTCAGTATCGACGGTACTACGTGTGACTTAAATGCTGATATGCTGATTATTGCTGACTCACAAAGGCCTGTAGCTATAGCTGGAGTAATGGGTGGGTTGGATACCGAGGTCGGCCAAGCCACCGCTACTATTCTTCTGGAGGACGCCTATTTTGACCCGATCAGTGTGCGCAGGACCTCTCGCAAATTAGCCTTGTCTTCAGAGGCGGCTTTTAGATTTGAACGAATCGTGGATGCCGAGATGGTTGACTGGGCATCAAAACGCACCGCACAATTGATTACGCAAGTGGCAGGGGGTAAAGTGGCCAAAGGCGTAGTTGATATTTATCCGAAAAAACCAGAGCTTAAAAAAGTGTCTTTACGCCTTCGGCGTTTAGAAAAGCTGCTGGGCGTTAAAGTACCTTCTGAAGAAGTGGTAAGAATTCTCTCGGCCTTGAGTTTCAAGCCGCAATGCAAGGGCGATTTAGTTATTTGTTTAGTGCCTTCATGGCGTAGTGACGTTTATCGTGAGATCGACCTGATTGAAGAGGTCGCAAGAATCCACGGCTACAATAAAATACTGACAAAGAGTAAAATCGAAATTGAGGTCGTGCCGGTTGATGCCCGTCGGAAATTAACCCAGTCAGTCGGAGCGTACCTGAATGGCTGCGGCTTCTATGAAACGATTAGTGTGGGTTTTGTCAGTGATTCTATCGCTGAGCTTTTTACGGACCGAGAGATAGAAAAGCACTTGAGCGTAAAAGATGAAAGCAGAAAAAGTGCGAATCTGCTTCGGCAAACACTTTTAGGCTCTTTGCTTGGGGTTTTGAAAACAAATATTAACGCCAAGAATCGGCCATGCAGAATTTTTGAAATAGCTGATACTTTTGTGCCCCGACCCGGACGAGATCAAAAGGATAGTCTGCCAATCGAAAAGTCCAAACTGGCTTTAGTCTGTGATAGTGACTTCAGAGACCTACGCGGCGTTATCGAAGGCCTGATAAAAAGTATAGACAGTGACGCTGAGATTGAATTTAGACCTTTGGATTTAATTTGGACAGAAGTAGGTGCTGAGATTGAGTTGAATCGTAAGACAATCGGTGCCGCCGGGATTTTTTCACCGGCTGTGAGAAATAAATTTGATTTCAAAGACCTCAGACCATGCGGGGCGGAATTGGACTTCGAGCAGCTATTAGCCCTACAGACCGGCCCTATAAAACTCAGGCCCATTCCGAGATTTCCAGCTATAGAGCGTGACCTTTCGATTATCGTAGATCAGGAAACTCGGTGGGCCGACATTATCGAGGCGGTCAAGAAAAAAGCTCCAGCAGAGCTTGAGGATGTCCGATTTGTCGGTATATACTACGGCAGAGGTATTCCGTCAGGCCAAAAAAGTGTCACGCTTTCGCTGCGGTTCAGGGACAAGGACGGTACACTAACTCACGAAGCTGTTGACCGCTTCCAGGCTGACATTGTCCGGAGTTTGTCCGACGCCGTAGAAGCTGAATTACGAACTGTGTAATTTTTTATATTGTAGAAAGTACAGGGGTGCACGT
>CAZVWH010000131.1:0-6674 GCA_964631175.1 uncultured Pirellulales bacterium
GAAAAATCCCGGAACATTTCCCAGCGTTACTACTTAAAAAATCTTGACTTTGAGGGACGAATAAGGTAATATAATCACAGTAAATCGTTACTGGGGGCTAAATCGGACGGGGGGTTACTGTTACAAGCTCGTTCCCATCGACCCTGCAATCAAGTTCACTGGGGTTTGTTGTATTTAAGTATCGTAAAGAGGGGGGCAAAACATGAAGAAAGTTGTTGTTTCAAGTCTTGTTTTAATGTTGGCAATGGTTGGTATGGCCGAGGCTAATCTTTACACATTACAGCCGCCTCCAGCGCCTGATCACGACCTGTGGGATCTTGATCACAACTACTATTATGCATGGAAGATCACACCAAGCGAATTAAATCTTTCAAGTGACGAGATTATTACCGGGGCCAGCCTCTCTTTTGACAATATTCAAAACTGGGATAGCCAGCCGAATTCCTTGCATATTAGTCTTTTGGTCGGCGATGACCTTTCCTTCACTGATGAAGTTTTTATAGGTGTGGATAACTCAAGTAGCGGAGATAATGTCCTCGATGATTTTGCGGGTATATCTTTGGTGACGTTTGAGAATCTGCCTAACTGGCCACAGGATCTGTCCTATGACTTTACAGAAGGCGACATCGCAACACTCAACGTCTTCGCTGAGGACGGAGTGTTTGGCGTTGGTTTTGATCCTGACTGTCATTACTGGAACGACGGTATATCACTTACTATCGAGACAATTCCTGAACCTACCACCTGCTTGCTGTTTGGCCTGGGTGCTTTAATGGCGATAAGAAGAAAACACTATGGAACTTAAACGCCTTGTTTCGTAGGATTAAGCAAATTGGGCTGGGGCTTTTAGGTTTGCGGTAGAAAGGCCTCTTTACACTACGCAAACCTTTTTCCTCAGCCTTTTTTTATAGGATTACACTTATCGCTGCTTTATGGTCGCGACTCTGTGTGAGGATACAGCAGTCGCACAAATTAATGCGGCCAGGATAACGGAAATGTTTCTAAACGTGTATGGCCGTCAACATGCCCGTCTAAAAAAGCACAATTACCCCTTCCTCCCATCGGATCACCGCTCGGAGCATAATGAAAACCAGCTATAACATCCCAAAACTGGCCCACGCCATTGGGACCGGGCTTGATATTGTGATAGTCTCCCATAACCATAGGATCACCAAGCCAAGCCGCAATCATATTATCTGAGCCCGGAATCATATATGTGTCGTTGAGTCCGGAGATATTATAGCGGGCGTCCACTAAGACACTTTCTTCTGTAAATGAAAACGTCTCTCCGGGACGCCTCACATCGGATAGCTTCATAGCTCTCGATTTTTTGACTTCGCTGTTTGTATTACCCAGATATGCGTTCATGGTGTAATTGTACCAGGGCTTATAGTTCTTAATCTTTTTGGCGTCGATTCGATAGTAGGGGTCCTGAGAAGTTTGCCCGACTAAACCGGCAAAAGTCGGACAGATAAATGCTTTTGCATCCCGTAGGTAACGAAAAAAATCGCTGGCGTATTCCGGATGATCTTTAAGATTCACATCTCCATTGCACCAGCGAACATGGATCGGATTACTAAGTCCGGCTTCCACGCCGTAGGGTTCTGTCTGCGAAAAATAACAACTTCGCGGATTACAAAATTTATCATCATAATCCGCAGCGTATGTGAATATTGCAATTGCGTAATTCTTGAGGTTTGACTTGCATACAGTGCGTTGGCCTTGTTCTCTGGCTTCTTTAAGGGCCGGCATAAGAATTGCCATCAATACAGCAAGAATGGCAATTACGACTAATAGTTCAATCAGTGTAAAACCCGTTAGAAATTTCCTGCTTTTCGAGCTGGAAATCCTCAATTCTAATGGGGCGAACCCTTTTCTTCGCATTTTAACCGCCCCTGTTCAAATTTGCAATATTGACTCTAAGCCTTTGCAATAAAAGGTGTTAAGCAATCCTTATTCAATAACCGAAACGACCGTTTTTATACAACTTTATTCTATCATTTCAATATTATTTATACAAGGGATTTAAGAGTGATTTTTGGGGATATTATGTGATGTTGCATTAAAATGAAAGATATTAGGAAAATCCAGCCATAGAATAAACGCAGAAAATGCCCGTCTGAGCGAGGTGCAAGGTTGGCGTGCACATTGTGCCGGCTGAATAGGCATTGCCAATCTACATATCTGCCGAGGTGGGCTGCAGTAGCAGGCTGCCATCCGACATCCACAAACCGTCGTCGTCCTTCTCCGTAGAAGTTATACTACGAAGTCCGCTAGGGGATGCCTTACGGCAGATAAATGCCGACGACAGCTAAACACATAAAGTCGAAATAAATTCTCAAACAAAAACCCCGCAGCGAATTGCGGGGCTAAATATCTCTCGAACCGGCTCGAGACGGTTTTATGCCCAAAATTTTGCGTAAAAATCCCCTTGCATGGTCGATAACAACCCCTATAATTATCAATTGAATAAGAACCTAATTACGAGATACGAAATACGAACGACGAAATACGAGACATGCGGGTGTAGCTCAGTGGTAGAGCGTCACGTTGCCAACGTGAATGTCGTGAGTTCAAATCTCATCACCCGCTTTTGGTTCCCGCGAGGCGGGGGCCCTTCATTGGTGATTGGTGAGTGGTAATTGGTAAATAGTAATTTCACCCGTCATGAATTTGACCAGTCCCTAAGGGACCAGTTACCATTTTACCAATCACCAATTAATTTAGGAGCAGCAAAATGCCGGAAGAAGAACAAGCCACTGAGCCGAAAGTAAAAGAACAAGAAACCGTTGAGCAGGAGGCCGAAGCCGAAGCGCCGGAAGAACAAGCCCCAGCAGTCCAATACACAGCGACAATTGAGCAGATAGGCCCGTGCAAAAAAAAGGTCGCCATAGAAGTGCCGGAAGAGGCAATTCAGAAAGCCACCGACGAGCAATATGAAACCTTACGCAAAGAAGCGCTGGTGCCGGGCTTTAGGAAGGGCCGAGCACCTCGCCGACTTCTGGAAAAGAGATTCGGCAAAGAGACATCAGAGCAGGTAAAACTGAAATTATTAGCTGATGTAAGTAAATCATCCATTGAAGATAACAAGCTGGACGTACTCAGCGAGCCTGACATTGATTTTGAAAAGATTGAGCTGCCGGAGACCGGCTCGTTGACGTTTGATTTTGAAATAGAGGTGCGTCCCGAAATCGACCTGCCGCCGCTTGAAGGTATTCCTATAACTAAAACAAAACTCGAAGTTACAGATGAGCTGATCGACAGGGAGATTGAGCGGATACAAAAATGGTCAGGTTTATGGACGCCGCGGGAAGGTGGTACCGTTGAGCTTGAAGATCAGATAATCGCTGATGTGATTATCAAGCCTGTCTCTCCACAGGATGTGGCGTCAGCTATCCCAGCAACCTCACAGCAGGACGCGGTCGAAAGGACTGAAGCGGACTCCGCCGAAGCTACTGCGAAGGCTGAAGGCGTGGATCCGGAAAGTCCCTTAGTCCCGTCAGGGACGCCTAATGGCGGGACAAGCTCACCACAAATCGAGGAAGAGCAAAAGCTCGACAATATCGATATATACGTGCGAAAAAATGGTTTTGTCGGAGCGATTCCGGTTGAAAAGCTCGACGAGCTGTTGGTCGGCACCAAGGCTGGGGACATCAAAAAAACCTGCGTCGAGGTGCCGAAAACGTATTTCAAAGAGGAATTTCGCGGTAAAACGGTAGATATCCAGATCGCCGTCAGAGATATAAAATGGCTTAAGCCCGCTGAAGTGGACGAAAATTTCCTCAAGAGGTTTGAAGTAAAAGATCAAAAAGAGTTGCGTGAGAAGGTTCACGATATACTGCACAGCCAGTTAGAGCAGCAAGTGCGAACGGAAATGACCGAGCAAATCTACCAGTATCTGCTCGACAATACTGATTTTGACCTGCCGTTGGATATAGTTGCGGAGCACTCAGAAACGTTACTAAAGAGACAGTATGTCAACTTGTTAACGCGTGGATTGTCCCGTCAGCAGGTCGAAGAACAAATGGAGCAGTTGCGGGCAAGCAGTGAAGAACAGGCTAAAAAGCAATTTAAAATATTCTTTATCATAGATAAGGTTGCTGAAAAGATCGGAATTGAGACAAGCGAAGAGGAAATCAACGGCCATATTGCTCAATTGGCTATCAAGCAAGGTCGTCGCCCCGAAAGAATGAGAGAAGAAATGGAGCGAGACGGCTCTTTGGCTCAGGTTAAATTGCAGGTGCATGAAAAAAAGTGTATCGATAAACTGCTGGCCTCGGCAACGATAACTGAGAAAAAGGTGAAAGGAAGAACCGCTAAAAAAGCTGCAAAAAAACCTGCTAAGGAAAAAAGAAAATAGTTGGGGACAAGATTAAGAAACAATAAATTCTGTAAAGGAAATAATTAATGTCTATCGAACATCCTGCGGGGAAAATTGTAGGATTACCTTTTTGCGATTTATCTCAAAATGGTGTCCCTATAAGAAAAAGTGACATATACAATCAGTATGGTCCGTATCAGCGCTATCGCCAGATGAGCCTTGATGATATGCTGCTGGAAAACCGGATTGTATTTCTAATCGGCGAGATTTCGTACGCCAGGGCTGCTGAAGTCATTATGAAGATGTTATACTTAGACAATCTCAAGCGTGGCAGTGAAATCAGCTTGTATATTAATTCGCCGGGAGGCACTGTTGACGACACAATGGCTATTTACGACACTATATGTTTTGTAAATTCACCAGTGGCCACGTACTGTATTGGCAGAGCTGAGTCTGGAGCAGCGGTGGTATTGTCAGCCGGCACCAAGGGCAGCCGGTTTGCACTACCGCACGCAAAGGTAATGCTTCATCAGCCGTGGGGCGGCGTCAGCGGCCAGGCAGCAGATATCAAAATTCAGGCTGAAGAAATCCTGAAAGCAAAAACAGTGATAAACAAAATCCTCTCAAAACACACAGGTCAACCTGTCGAGAAAATAGCTGCTGAAACGGAGAGAAACAGATATATGGCTGCCGACGAGGCAAAAGAGTACGGCCTTATTGATGAAGTGCTGCATGAAGAAGACAAAAAGAAGAAGGACAAGAAAAAAGGGAAATAACAATGGTTATTGATTAAATAGTGAATGGTTAAATAGTTATTTAAATTACAAATCACCAATTACCAGTTACCAGTTACCAATAACCAATTACCAGAATAGGAAAAATGCAAATGATGGTTAATCAGAATTTAGTGCCGATTGTAATTGAGAAGAGTGGCCGAACCGAACGGGCATACGATATTTATTCCAGGCTGCTAAAAGACAGAATAGTATTCCTCAGCGGTGTGCTCGAAGATGCATCAGCAAATTTAATCATCGCCCAGATGCTGTTTTTGAGCAACGAAGACTCCAAAACCGATATTCATTTTTACATCAATTCACCGGGCGGCTCGATTACCGCAGGGCTCGCGGTCTATGATACGATGCAGTTTTTACGCTGTGACGTCGCGACGTATTGCGTCGGACAGGCAGCGAGTATGGCTGCGGTGCTGCTGGCAGGCGGTCGGCCTGGTAAGCGGTTCCTCCTGGCAAATAACAGAATTCTCCTGCATCAGCCTTTAATCACCGGTATATTGCAAGGACCCGCTACCGACCTCGATATTGAAGCGCAGGAAATACTTCGACTGCGCAGCAGACTTTATAATATATTAGCCAAACATACGGGCCAAAGTCCGGAGAAGATTGAAAAAGATTGCGACAGAAATCTCTGGCTCGATGCAGAAGAGGCAATCAGTTACGGATTAGCCGACCGAATCCTGCAAAAAGCGCCGGAAATAGTAAAGGACAAGACCAAAGACCAGGAAGAAGAGCAGAATTGATTCATTCTTCAGAAAAGAAATGGCATAGGCAAATGAGAAGACAGAATACAGAAGTTAGAAAACGGAAGTCTGTCCTCTGTTCTCTGTCCTCTGTTCTCTGCCTTCTGGTTGTTGCCGCAGGTTGTGAGAATATCAGCAAGCCAGAGATAACTTTGGCTGAGCAAATTGATAAGCTTAATGAGGAAAATTCGCAGCTACAGAAACAAATTGAAAAGGTGGAGGGTGAGAACGCAGAATTGAAAAGCCAAGTGCGGGTGCTTTCCGGTTTACCCGCGCAGGTCAAGGGGGAAAATCTATATCATCTTCAAAGGATTAAAATCAGTAAATATACCAACCTGTACGATAAAGATAAAGACGGCAAAAAGGAAAAGCTGATTGTCTATCTGCAAGCGATCGACCAGGATGGTGACATTATAAAAGCAACGGGTGATGTGGATGTGCAGCTTTGGGACCTATCTAAAGAGCAAGATAAAGCTTTGCTGGGCCAGTGGCACATAAAGCCGGAGCAGCTAAAAAACCTCTGGTTTACCGCCTTGATGACCCATTACAAATTAACTTTCGATGTAGCTGGCAAAGTCGACGAGTTCAAAGAACCTCTGACCGTGAAAGTTAGCTTTACCGATTACCTGACCGGCAAGGTATTTAAAGAACAAAAGGTAATTAAACCTTAGCCGGATAATTCCCTGTAGAATCGGCAGCTAAATACAACAAATATTTAGCCCCGCGTCTCACACGGGGTCTTCTTATGTGTTATGTCGCTATGTCTGAATTTCTCAACAAGTCGAAGATTCGCTGTGGCGAAATAATCTGCGGCGATTG
>CAZVWH010000132.1:0-6605 GCA_964631175.1 uncultured Pirellulales bacterium
AGGGTGGGCACTGCCCACCATTTATTATACATGTTCTCATGGATCGCTTGTACTCTATTGTCTAAATATCGTTTGACTTCGTTTTGGCCCTACGCCAATGATTGTAATTGGCCTGCCGATTACCTTCTCTATCCGAGAAATATAGTTTTGTGCATTCGGGGGTAACTTTGTAAAATCCTTAACTTCAGTTAAATCTTGGTCCCATCCAGGGACAGTTTCATAAATAGCTTGAGCTTTTGAGAGTCGGTCTATATTAGCCGGGAACCACGTCACAACGGAGGACGGAGGACGGAAGACGGAGGGCGGAGACGGAGCTTCTGTCTTCTGTCTTTGCCGTAAGGCATCCTGTGGACTGTCTTCTGTCTTCAGATTGTATGCGGTGCAAATCTTTACTTCTGAAAGCCCCGCCAAAGTATCGAGGTGCATTAGAGCTAATTCATCGATAGCACCTATTCTTACTGCGTATGATAAGGCGACGGCATCGAACCAGCCGCATCTTCGGGGTCGGCCGGTAGTGGTGCCATATTCGTGCCCTCGGTCACGGATATACTGACCAATGTCATTATCCTGCTCGGTTGGGAAAGGCCCTGCTCCGACCCTTGTGGTGTAGGCTTTGGCAACGCCGATGAATTTGTCAATAAATTTTGTCGGCACACCACAGCCGGCAGGCATGCCTAAGGCACTTGAGTTAGAGCTGGTCACGTATGGGAAAGTGCCATGATCCAGATCCAGTAAAGTTCCCTGTGCGCCCTCGAACAGAATTGATTTTTCAAGAGCAATCGAATTGTGTAGAAATTCGGTCGTATCGGTTGTAAACGGCAAAAGCTTATCGGCATAAGTTTTACACTTTTCGAAGATGTCATCCGCACTTAGTGCAGCGATGACGGAGGACGGAGCTTCTGTCTTCTGATAGACGGCGGTGAAGACCTTGTTTTTATAGTCCACTATGGCTTGCAGTTTTATTTTGAGCTTATTAAGGTTTCTTAAGTCGCCCATTCGGACAGCGTGACTTCTACCGGCTTTGTCTGCATAACAAGGTCCTATGCCACGAATGGTAGTACCGATCTTGTTTTTGCCGAGCGAGTCCTCTCTTAATTGGTCTTCTTTTTTGTGATAATCCAGGACGACATGTGCGTTTTCGCTTATAAGGAGACGTCCCTTTAACGTGATGCCTTTGTTCGCAATGGTTTCAATTTCATTTATCAAAACTTCAGGATCAACTACCACGGCATTTGTGATTACACATTTTACATTCGGCCTAACGGAGCCGCTGGGCAAAAGGTGTAAGGCAAACCTGGTATCACCAACAACAACAGTATGTCCGGCATTGGAACCACCGCTGTATCGTACGACAATATCGCTGTGTTCGGAAAGAATATCGACTACCTTACCCTTACCTTCATCTCCCCACTGTAATCCTACAACGCATAAGTTCATTTGTGCTCGTCTCCTACAGATGAGTAAGCCCCCTTTCTTGCTCCCCGCTTCCGCGGGGACAAGTGGCGCAAGCCATGCTGCGCATTTACTCCTGCGAAGGCAGGGGCAAGAAAGCAGGGAGGTGAACTAAAGTTTGGAGCGCCTAAAGTTATGGCTTGTGACCCCGCCTTGCGGGAACCCTTTTCTAACAGCCGCTTTCGCGGGGACAAGCTTTAGCTCACTTTAGGCACTTTACACTTTAGGCACTTTCTTTTCAACCCCGTTAGATAATATCATAGAATGAAAAGTTTAGTTCAATGCCATATAGTTCTAACGGGGTCAACTGATTTTTGACACAAGATGCTCCAAAATAGCTTCCAAGTTATCGTACTTTCTATTGCTTAGTTTACGATTGACCTCGATGCCCTCATTATTTTTGTATGTGATAACGAAGTAACCCTTTGAATCTCCCGCAAGGGATCCTGTGGAAAAGTAAGTTCTATCTATTTTTTGAATGGAGTCATAAGTAATTTTTGCCTTGTTGCTTATAATAAGCTCATTTTCATCAGCCAAAAGTTTCTTATTCTTGCGCGCCCAGTACCAGGCTGTTAAGATCGCGGCAAGAGGGATAAGAATCAAAGGAGCCTTTTGATTAAACAATATATCGCTATCCGGCTTTCCGTCTTTGACGTGCTTTTCATAGAAGCTGTGACGTAACGACCATTCATATTTGCTGAGATAGCCATCGTAAGCAAAAATAATTGCGCCACCAATGCAAGCAACGATAGCAATCTTAAAGTTGGTTTTGCTGTATTTGCTATACGGTGCTTCAATGACCATTGGCAGAGAGTACCTTAATTTATATTGGTTGTTTTTGCGCGAGCATCTTGGTCAAAAGTTCGAGGCCCCCGATTGATACCTATACTTTGATATTTGTACGCGCCTCTGGCTGCCTCCTTGTTTATATACTCAATCTCCCAGATTTTTTTAGTTAAACTTTCTAATTGTTGGTCATAATTTTTCATCACTTCGAGATATTCGGCAGATTCAAGGGCTTCTTTGGCCTTCTCATCTTCGGGCTTTACGTTTTTTGGCAGAACCGAATTTCTAAAAATTTCGTAATGGTCTCTTATCGAGCAAGGCATTAACCAGTTCACCGGTTTTTTCCAATCGTCGAGGCCATATTCTCTCTGCCATTTTCGGCCGTTTTTCATAAAATTAGAGAACAGCGCATCCGACAATGTCTTTCCGTTTTTATATAAATCATAAATATTGTCAACATAGTATGGAATAAAGGCACAGGGAGTTACATTGCCGTTCCAATCTATATAGAAGTAACCGCCGCTTCTTCCGTAGGCAATGCAGCCTCTGGACAAAACGCTGCTATTCCAGAAATCAGCCAGACAATACCTTTTTTCACTTAACAGCTTTTCCCATTTTCTGTATAAGTTAAGTCGATGTTCAGGATGGACCATTAAACTCATTTCATCTTTGCCTCTGCCAATAGGCATCAGTTGGAATTGCCACATATAGCAGGCGCCTTGCTGTTCGAAGAAGAAATCGTAGAACTCATCTTCCAGTAATAAATCAACGTTTCTGCTTGTTGCCGTGACGGAGATGCCGAAAGGTACGCCGACATCTCTTAGGTGTTCCAAAGCTTTGAGGATTTTCTTAAATGTACCGCGGCCTCTTCTTTGGTCGGTTTGTTCCTCGAATCCCTCAACCGAAATTGCCGGCGTGACATTGGCACAATCGGCCAGTTGATGCGCAATTTCTTTGTTAATAACAGTGCCGTTTGTATATGTAAGGAAGAACATATCGTCGTATTTTCGGTAAATATCAATGAGGCTTTTATCATTGCTCCTATACATAAAAGGTTCACCGCCGCTGATAGTTATGAACCTAACGCTCCAGAAGTCGTGGACCTCACTGACTACTCTGTCCACATAGGGATAAGGTATAGTGGCGGACGTGTCTGCTGTCGAGCTTGCATAACAGCCTGTGCAATTTAAATTGCATTTTTGTGTCGGAGAGAAAACGATAAAAGTCGGCGGAAACTCTCCGTACTTTTTTCTGAATTCTTCAACTGCCTGAGTATAGCTTTGGTCTTCGCGAATTAGATTATTCTGCACAAATACATTGACGATCTTTTTGATAATTTCAGGTGAGACATACCCTTTATTTATGTTTTTGACCAAGCACCGCAGCATTGCCGAGAGGAATTGGTATCTTTTTTCTGCCACCACTTTCAAATCCTCAGAATCCTCGTCGACTATTTTTTTATAGATGTAGTCATCGACTTTCTTTGCCAGCAGTTTTCTTAGGTGCTTATGACTTACCATTGTGATTAGTGTTGAGGATAAGACTTCAGTTTTCATTTTCAACTCCCTTTTCTATAGCAAACTCTTTGAAGGACAGTTTGCTCAGAAACGTCTTAATCAAACACTAATTATTTCACCGATTCGATCTTTTACCTTAATTGATAAAATAACATAAATGTAGCCGGAAATATAACAACAAATGACAAAAAAATCCAGCTTTTTTGAGACAGGACAAGCCTGGCTTTTCTACACCGCGATGTTGACTCCACGTGCTATGATTATACCACATCGGGATCAGGTAGCAATAGTTCTGTAACTACTGCACCAGTGATTGATAAAATAGTGAAGATAAATACTCGCCACATACAGCTTGTCATAATATTGTAAGTCCGCAGGACGCCTTGCGGCGCTATAATTCCGCTATTATGGCTAAGTATGGCTGAGACTGCCGTATAAAGAACTCCTGTTAAAACAGCACAGACACTCACAGCGATAATGCGCCTGCCTAACGCCGCACCGCCACAGCCTAAGGTTACTATCCCGCCGCAAACCAGCGGCACAGCTACAACGAGCAGCCAAATATTCTTCAAGCTCGGCAGTTTTTCAACATTACTAATAAAAACAAAATCCGCGAGTCCAAATATCGCCGCCGCGGCGAGAGCACACAAACATACGTGCCAATATCGTGGCTTTATAAATGCTCGAATCTCAGCTCGCCTGCGCATTCGTCGCCGTATTGTCAAAGGCCAGTTATAGAACAAGCGAAAAATTCCATGCTCCAGCAGCGCACCTCTTTCACCAAAGACAGGGACAATGTGCACCGCTTCGGTCGACCAGTGAACCGCCATAAAGCGCGCCAAAGCAGGATAACGATACGTCATCTGGATAGGAAAAGCCAGATAACCAACGTATTTGAAAAAGCCCAAAAAAACCGCGATATTATAGTCTTTGAAATTCCTCTCGCTTATCACCAGATACAGAACATAAAGTCCTCGTGTCAGCGACCCCGGCGAAATCGGAACTACCTGAAATAATGCGATTATGCCAAGTCCTATACCCCATGCCTGTGCCCTCGGCATTTCCGGATGCATTAAAATATAAATAATCGCAACCAGCACAGAGACAACCTGCGTCACCGGCAAAGTGCAAACATGCACCGCTAAACTCTTGAGATATTTTTGTATAAAAGGCTCGCTAATTCGTGAAAGGATAATTTTTGCGTCCTTATCACTGAGGATATGTTTTTTCCGGCCATCGGTTATCATTTCCCGCAGCCACTGCTGGCGCAGCTCCGCATTAAAATACAGCCGAATCGGCCGAATAAATATGTACACAAGTTTTTCTTTTCTGAAATTTTTATCGGTTAAAAATCGGTGAAGCTTGGCGGGCAAAATCGAAATGGGCAGATGGCAGAAAAATCGCCAAATTTCATCCGATATTTTAAGCGCTTGCTGTTCGTTAACTCGTCCTGCTCTGTGCCAGACAGAAACTATCTCTGCGATTCTTGCTCGAACCGCTCGGAGCAAATATCCCCGGCTCGTAAGAAGCTCCGTATAGTGCTTGCGCCAATAAGGCTGGCCCCAAATCTTAAGAATGAACTTTCCAAGTAGCGGAATAAGACCGATGATAGCAAATAACAACGTTAAGAGCCTGCTGCTTTGCAGCTTCTGCTCGTGTTGCTGATCGATAAAATTTCGCACTTTCCAGCCGGTGATAGCACTAACAAGCATTGTTGACCAAAGCTGTCGGCTATACAGAAACCGGATATGATTATGTATAATATCAGGAGCCGAATTTCGATAAATCCGCTCTGATTCTTTTAACTCTTCCAGCATTCTTGGCATATCAGCGAATTCATCGCTGTCTGTTTCCACGAAGGTTTGTAGTTTGCTGATACTGCCGCGGTCGAACTGTACTAATGAGCCTCGCATAAAGCCAGCGGCTATTAGCTTAAAATCCCCCGGACTCATCGGCAAAAATGGTAGTAGTGCAAGTCCCGCCCTAAAATCAACCGCCACCAGACCTGTTGATGAATTAGCCCCCGCACCTGTGGCGGGGGCTGCCTCGGCCACAGGTGCCGAGGCTAAACCTCGGCGTTTCAGGCAGTTCGGCTGACTCTTGCACGTTGACCATTCATATTGCCTCGCAAATTCGTAGCCTCCCATATCGTGCAGAAGCTCGACAAATTCGTGCATAAACTCGTACTTCGCACGGTATTCGGGCGAGCCCAACCGGCTTTTGGCCGGAATTTTGGATTTTTTTCTGACCCTCCGCCAGCGCCGCAGCATATCCAGGTGGTCATCGACCTCCAGCCGCCAGGTGCGTCCGTCAATCCACTCGCTCAATTCTCCACAACTGCCTAAGGTGCTATCAATAAAGGTTGCGTGAATATCGACAACGGTATTCTCATCGCCGAATCGAATCTTTGCTGCCCGGCGGATAAATTTCTGCCAAAGTGCGCCGGCCCTGACCGCCGCCGGATTGACCTGCAAGGCAAATGGTCCTTGAAAGCCTATCCAATAGAGCAAATTACGAAACAGACGAGAAAACCTCGAAGGCGGAATGAGAATCTTCATCGCATAAACATGGCCTACTTTGAGTCCGTCTATTGCCCCCTTGCTTTCTTGCGAAAGCAAGAACGGGGGCTCGATTGCCAGAACCTTTACTTTATAGACCTGCCCCGCGAAACCTCCACCTACAAATTTCTCAACAACCAGATGAACTCGGGCTGAGTTTGCCTGGCTTACACCTGTCACGTTAAAGTCAAGCTCAGTGCCCGGCTCATAGCGTCTGAGGCGTATCGGCCGATGCAATTGCGCTGCGTGAAATTGCTCTTCAAGTTTTTTACAAACTTCGACAGAATATTCT
>CAZVWH010000133.1:0-5042 GCA_964631175.1 uncultured Pirellulales bacterium
CTCCGCTGCCGGTTATCGATGGTGTCAAAGAAGATGTATGGTTGGCATCAGAAGAATACGGGCTGTATAACACCACCGCGGGAGGTGATCCTGATTCGGTTCCTGATTGTTCGGGTAGTTGGTGGGGCCTATGGGACTCAGAATATCTTTATCTATTCATAGATGTCAACGACGAAGACTTACAAAATGATTCTGGTGAGTCCTGGCAGGATGATAGTGTAGAGATCTATGTTGACGGCGGTAATGATAAACCAACTACGTATGGTGACGATGACTACCAGTATCGTGCCGCTTGGAACACTGAGGTTCCTGAGATACAGGAATATCACCATGGCGCCAGAAGTCTGCCCGGCGTGGAATTCATAGTGTCGGAAACTGATGATGGATATGTCCTTGAAATTAAGTTTCCATGGACGGCTCTTTTGATAGAAAAGGATGCCGCCTTAGGTGATTTACTGGGACTTGACATCCATATTAACGACGATGACGCCGGCGACAGTCGTGAGACACAGATCGGTTGGCATGCGGATACTGGAGATGCTTGGCAGAATCCGAGTCTTTTTGGGACGGTTGAACTTGTTGCCAGTCCTAAGGCCAGCAACCCTAACCCCCATAGTGGTGCCGTAGGGATTGTCGAAGGGCTAATGCAGTGGACGGCAGGGAGAAATGCACAATCATACAATGTGTACCTCGGCACCAATCCCACGCCAGGGGATAATGAATTCATAGGCAATCAGACCGAGACAGAGTATCAGCATCCTGCCGGTATTGATCCGGGGACAACATATTATTGGCGGATCGATAGCGTCGAAGCTGATGGTGCTACCATACACACAGGTTATGTCTGGAGCTTTACGAGCGCGCCCTTAACAGCACACAGCCCTGCCCCTTATGATGCTGCTCGATGGATAAATCCCGATACGGATCTTGGCTGGGGTGCGGGTATGAATGCGCAGACACACGATGTGTACATAAGCACCGATGAGACCGCAGTGGCGAATGCTGATACCACATCAGAAGAGTTTAAGGGAAATCAGCCGCTTACAACCTATGAGCCCGGAGCCCTACAAGAGGATGCCACTTACTACTGGCGAATCGATGAGGTCGAAGCCGATGGCGTTACAAAACATAAGGGCGATGTCTGGCATTTTGCCGTCATCAGTGCAGGTGTGGGCATAAAGAGCGAGTACTATAACAACGCAGTTTTGACGGGCGAGCCGGCGTTTACTCGTACAGATGATACAATAGACTTTGACTGGGGTCAAGCCTCCCCGGATGAACAACTGGATGTAGATAACTTCTCAGTCAGGTGGACTGCTGATATAGAAGTGCCACTCAGCGAGACCTATACTTTTATTACCCGTCGTGACGTAACAGATGGCGTCCGATTGTGGATAGATGGACGACTGATTATCAACGAGTGGACTGCACAAGAACCTCTGGAAAATAAGAGTACTATCAATCTTTTTGCCGGGACGGTATCGCTGGTAATGGAGTACTTTGACGGAGCTGGAGGTTCAATGGCACGCCTGAGCTGGCAAAGTCCGTCTATAGCACGACAAATTATTCCGAGGTATTTATTCTTACTGCCCATAAGGGCCTCAGGTGCAAAACCGGCTAATAGCGCCCCAGCAGTTAAGCAGACACCTATTCTTCGATGGGGCGCGGCAGATGATGCCGCACAGCACGATGTGTACTTCGGTACCGATGAGACGGCTGTGGATAATGCTGATATAACAACTCCAGATATCTATCGCGGCCGGCAAGACCTTGAAGATACCGATTATATCCCCACCGAAGCTCCTCTTCAGATGGGCCAGACTTACTACTGGCGAATCGATGAGATCTTGACTGATGGCGTGACGATAAATAAAGGCCACCTTTGGGGCTTTACAGTAGCTGACTATGTCGTGGTAGATGACTTTGAAGATTATGACGATTCCGACAATAGGATATATGGTACGTGGTCAGACTATGTCGTCAATAATAGCGGCATGACTGTGGGGCACCTTGAACCCCCGTTTGCCGAGAAAAATACAGTGCATGGTGGCTATCAGGCCATGTATATGACTTACGACAACGATGGTACTGTAAACGAAGGCACCAACTATGAGCAGGGAGGGACTCTGCTATATTCTGAAGCTGAACGCCAGTGGCTGTCCGCCCAGGATTGGACGGCAAACGGCGTTGAGTCCTTAACATTGTGGTTCAGAGGTGTACCTGCTTCTGTTGGCGGTTTCACAGCCGGGACCCCACTTTATACGATGACCGCTGCCGGAGAGGATATCTGGGGCTATGCGGACCAGTTCCACTTCGCCTACAAGAAGCTCTCTGGATTTGGAACTATAACAGCAAAGGTGGTCAGCGTCGATAACACCGATCCATGGGCTAAGGCTGGAGTGATGATTCGCCAGACTCTGGAACCCGGTTCCACGCATGCTACGATGGTCGTCACGCCTGAGAGTGGAGTTTCCTACCAGCGTCGGCCTCTTGTAAATGCTAATAGTGAAGACGTCACGGAAGCCGGGATCACAGCTCCACAATGGGTTAGAATAATTCGCGCCGGCAACTCCTTTATTGGACAATATTCAGCTAACGGAGCTACATGGATAACACTGGACTCTGTGAATATGCCTATGCTTACGGAGGTCTATGTAGGCTTATGCCTGACCGGCCATAACGTCGATGCAACGTGCACAGCCGAATTCTCGGATGTTACCATATCCGGCACGGTTATAGGCGATTGGCAATCGCAGGATATTGGTATGGAAAGTAACTTTGCCGAGCCGGTGTATGTAGCTTTGCAGGATGGCGCCGGCAACAGTGCGGTAATCACATATCCGGATCCTGCTGCAACAGTCATAGACACCTGGACAGAGTGGAATATTCCGCTGACGGACTTTCCCGGCGTGAATATGCAGGCTATCAATAAGATAGCTATTGGTGTCGGTGATAGAGACGATCCGCAGTCGGGTGGTGCAGGTGATTTGTACATAGATGATATCGGGCTGCATTTTCCACAGCAGTAACAAATGGACGTAACGTGAAATGCGGGGTTAAATATACTTACATTTTATTTAGCCCCGCATTATCACTTTTTTTTTACCCTTCAGGTCAATTCAATTTCGATTGGCTTTTCCGGCAGGGAAGTGTCGGTGGAAGCTAACTGTTTGCCGAGGTAGAAGGCTTCTTTGAGAGCCGAAGGATGTTTTTTGATTACACCACAAGCATCAACCTTGTTGACGAACAAATTGGCAAAGTATTTCATCTCCAGCACATTAAAATATGTTTTCATCGTCAATCGAATGCTTTCAAACTGCTTAGTGCTTTTTGAGCCGCCTACGGCTATAACCATTGCCCTGCGGTCGCGTTGAGCAGTTTCAAAGAGCGGTTTTTTGAGCACGTATTTAGCAGCCCAAAGGCATTGGCCGCGGTCAATGAGCATTTTTGCCTGTGAACAGACGGTCATAAAAAATATCGGCGTAGCGAAAATCAATCGATCTGCATCCAGCATCTTTTTTAGTACCATTTGATAGTCATCTTCAATCCGGCACCTGCCGGTCTTGTAGCAGCAGTTACATTCAACGCATGGGCTGATTTTTAACTCACACAGGCGCAGATATTCAACCTGTGCTCCAGCGGATTCAGCTCCAGCCAAGGCCTCCCGCAAGAGCAAGTCAGAATTACCATTGAGTCTTGGGCTGGACGAAATTCCCAAAACCTTGATACTCATATCCTCTTGTCCAGTTTACCCGCCTTCGCAGAAAGCCACCCCTGCAGCTTCTTGCGAAGCAAGAGCGGGGGTGGATGCCTGTCCTCCGTAGTCCCTAAGGGACGGAGGATGGAAATGCGAGCGGGTATCCACCATAGCTTTAGCGTAGGCGGATGTGCTTCGGCGGGTTACGCCGAAGATGGAGGTGCCACGGGCTCCGCCCGTGGGGCTCCACTTAAAGGCAAAAGAATTTGTCATCCGCACTATTTTCTGTTCAGACAGAGAGAATCATACAATTTAACCGATTCGTTATCAATCTGTTTTTCAACTATAGGAGCAGGCCGATCATCCAACATCGAGTGTATTTATATTGCCATTGCAATAAATAGCAGCAGGGTGGCAACGGCTGCGGCTGCAAAGGTAATTCTTGACCATTTTGTATATTTGGCATAAGCAGGATGCTGGTCCTCAAATTCGTGGTAATAGTCGTCCAGGTCTGAGCCATCTTTGGGGCGCAAGTAGATTCTGACATAGAGATGGGCAGCAAGTGATATTAAAAACAGCGGACCGGAAATTATATAGATAATAGTATCCATAATTATTTGTGTTGATTATAACATCATCGACACAAAAAAGTTAAAAGCATAAGCAAAAAAAGCCGGCAGAGAATGAAAAGAATTATTCAAGATTTCAAGAAAAATCGGTCGATTTATAATGTTGGAATACAATCGCGTGGCTCTAAAACATTGCCCATTTTACCGGTTGTTTACTTACAAGTCAGATCGAGATACGGGTAAGAGAAGTAAGAGCTATTAAATGGAAGGAGCCACACAAATAAAGGGAGAGCAAAAGCTGTCCCATTTTTTTTCACAATCCTTCTCAATTTGCCTCTTCATACAGTTCTGCTGATTATAGAAAGAGCTGCTATGCAACACGCTCAAGATAAATGTGCTTTAGCAGCAGCGTAAACATTTTTCAGGATTGAATAGCACGACATTGGTAGAGCAAGGATTTATCCTAATTTGTGATGACATCAAAATTGTTGTATTGACCTTTTTAGAACGGCTGGCATAATATTACTGATTGATTATACTTTTTAAAGGAGGTATGTATGGTTAAGAAGTGTGTATTTTCTGTAGCAGTTATTTTGTTGTTAAGTTCTGTAGGTTCAGCGAGTATTGGGTACCCCTATACGCACATTGGTTTTGGACCACATTTGGGATTCGGATACGGATATATCAGCCCAATGACAAACTGCTTTGCTGGTACGCTTATCCGGCACCAAATGGTGGGCCATTATTTTGGGGCTGGTGCTTTGTTACCATGTCAT
>CAZVWH010000133.1:5142-6363 GCA_964631175.1 uncultured Pirellulales bacterium
AACAGTTGCGGCGGTTCTGTTATTGCTAAGCAGAAGCAAGTTTGCATCATTGGTCCGTAGAAATTAATAACACTATGGCAAGCCACGGCTCTCTGTTGAAAAGGTCATAGGCCATTTCGACTGAAGCACCCGTTTTTGCTTTCGCCCGCTGCCCCGCCTTGCGTCGGAAGACGCAGGGGCAAGTAGAAAGCACGGGGGCAAAGGCAAGCCAATGTTTTTGTGTAATTGTGAGCCCTGCTGGTCCCTGAGGGACGCGAAGTAGCAGGGCGAAGCAATCTCAGATATTCGCTACAGAGAGATTGATGCGCTCGGCTCTCCTATGGAGTCCTTACGGACTGCCTCGCTCCCTAAGGGGCATAGCTCGCAATGACGTAAAATGACCCAAATTCAACACAGCCCCTCGGACTCTCGACCGATAAGGCCGTGAAAGGTTTTATTTTTTCTTCATAAGGCTACAGTTTCACCGGATAAAAATCTCTTAAGGAAACGCCGTTCTGGGCATCCATCCTTTAACATTACTTCTCGATGGGTAAGGTATGGCATTGCCATTCCTTGAAGCCGCCTTCCAACTCCATCACTGGAAAATTGTTCTCTGCAAAATGTTTTGCAGTCTTGTCTGCCAAATGACAGACGTGCAAATAGCAGCACAAGTTATCGAAGTTCTCTTATGAGCTATTTTTTGCGGCCTTTCCTGCTTTAGTACCTCTAATGTTTTGTGCACCCAGACGCTGAAAAGGCTGTGAAAAATGCAAATCCCGGCACAAAACTCCAGCTCTGTGCTGAGCCGGATGTACTTGACATAGATAATGGCTGCTCGTATGATTTAAACAAAAGAGACTTTTTTGGGAGCATATATAATGTCCAAGGTCAAGAAGAGCTGGGAGGAGCGGTTAGCTGGTGAGCCTGATGAGTTGACGGTTGACTTTGTAGAGTCGCTTTCTTACGACAAACGCCTTTACAAATACGATATCGTCGGCTCAATCGCACACGCGCAAATGCTGGCACAACAAAAGCTAATTACTAAAGATGAATTCAGGCAGATCAAAGCCGGGCTAATCGAAATCAGTGAGGAAATCGAGAAAGGGCGGTTCAAATTCGATAAAAGATACGAAGACATTCACATGGCTATAGAAGCCGCACTGATTGTAAAAATCGGAAAGGCCGGCGAAAAGCTTCACACCGGCAGAAGCCGGAACGACCAGGTTGCTACCGACATCCGGC
>CAZVWH010000134.1:0-6347 GCA_964631175.1 uncultured Pirellulales bacterium
ACTTGAAAATTAAGCCGTTTTTGGGTATAATATGGCCTCGTAACGCGCATAGCGTATATCGTATCGCGTATTGAGTACAGGATAATATAGCATATCATAGTTCAAACAGAAGACAGAGAACGGAAGGCAGAAGACAGAACTCAGAAGTAAATCCTAAGCACTAAATCCTAAACTCTAAACAATATCAAATGTTCAAAAAACCTTATTTTCAATGCAAAACGAAAAACCAAAACACAAAAACTTGCCCTGAGCGCAGCCGAATGGATCAAGATTCAGCCGGCGGGTTGGGTAATATATTTTTTAGAGACTTATTTGTCCATATTGCCAATATTATGCAAATCCACATTATTCAACAAATTAACCTTTTTATGCAAAACAAAGCCAATTTTGAAACAGAAGTCAGAAAACAGAAGATAGATGACAGATGATAGAAAGGACAGTAACATCGGGTTTTACATGGGATTATGAAAATGAGCGTCTTAACAGTGCCTGCTCCGACGAGGCGGCTACGAAGGTCGGACCTCTCAAAAACAAAGCCAATCAAAGCCAATCCTTCGACGATTCGACTACGCTCACCGCAGGCTTGGTTCGGCTCTTTCGACACTTCGACAAATCTCAGTGCAGGCTACGCTCAAGACAGGTTCGCTCACCAAAGGTCGCTCAGAGCCTGCCCTGAGCCTGTCGAAGGGACAGGTTTCAAACGTTACCTTGCAAAAATGGGGCATAACGAGTCAGCACAGTTGAAGTGATAAGTTTAGAATGTATAATAGATGATTATGGAAAGATATTCGCCGGATAAAAAATGTGTTGTGATGACGGGAGATGAGGTCCGGGCTTTCGATAGCTGGGCTATAAATACGCTCGGATTACCCGGCGTGGTTTTGATGGAAAACGCCGGGCGCAGTTGTGCCGAGCTGATAAAAGAAAAATTAAAAGAAGCTGCCAATACCAAGGCCTGTATATTCTGTGGAACCGGAAATAATGGTGGCGATGGATACGTAATTGCACGACACTTATTAAACAGCAGCTTCAAAGTGACATTAGTTATCTGTGGTGACCGTAATAAAATCAAAGGTGATGCAAAGATAAACCTGGATATCTTGGAGCGGATGGGCCAGCCTATTGAACAATTAAATATAGTGGATGGGGACATCTCAGGACGTGTTAGAGCTTTTGCCGACGGTTCAGATATACTCATTGACGCCCTTTTTGGCACAGGCTTAAGCGGACAATTAAGCGATAGCTATAAACAACTGATCGACAGTATAAACACACAGAAATGTCCCATTTTGGCGGTGGATATTCCATCCGGCCTGGATTGTGACACAGGCGAGCCGCTCGGTGCAGCTATCAGAGCCACATGGACTGTGACTTTCGCCGCGGCGAAAAAAGGCTTTACCGTCTCAAGCAGCGCAACTCACTACACGGGACAGATTTTCGTCGCCTCAATCGGTGTCGTTCCGGACGATGCAACGTCAAGTTAAAATACCCCCCCTTTATTGGCCTGCTCTTTATAACCGATAAAGTGGAGAAATCTGTCGTATGTAAACAGGGGTATCCGTAATCCCTGTGCTCTATTTTGAGCCTCTTTGTAGAGGTCGAACTTTTGCAGTGCAGCTTCGTACCTTTCGTTGGCCATTGGGTCAACTTCCAAATCCTCAGGGCTCGGCTTTGGTGGAACACTCGGCGGACTGCCAAGAATCAGAAAATCTGTGTCGAAGGAAACAGTATCAGCCACTGTTCCACCCCATCCCTCAATAAGTGCTTTTATCTTATCGATAGCGTTACGATCGAAAACTGCATCGCCATTAAGGTCGAACTTGCCGGCTACTACGAACAAATTCGTTTTTTTGCTGTCCCAAACCAAATTTGCAACGATATCATTCACTGCGATGGGCATTTTTTTCTGGGAACGTATAATCCGTGCTGATGAAACCTTCTGCCCAACGCCAAATACTTCAACCTCAGCCTTTCCTTTACCGCCTTTTGGAATAGGCGCATTTCGGTCATAAATTGAGAACGTTAAGCCTTGGTAAACGCGATCATCGGTGCCGATATTCAGATAAACTACCCCGGCTTGGTCGTCAATTAATATGACCTTTCCGTCAGGTTCAAAAGCCGCTGCTTCGTGGTCCGGTGACGGCATAATCTGCCCCAGCTCATCCAACGCACGCTCCATCCTACCTTGAGTCATCTTTAGTTCCGCTTGTGCCCTCAATAACTCATCACTTGTTGCTTTACGAGTGGCTTTTTCCTGCTCCAACTGAGCTATTAGCGTATTCGCTCGCTCATCAGAGGTTTTTTCCATCAAAAGTTTAAGCTCCTCATATTTCTGCGTAATGTCGATAACCTGCTGATGGTACTGTTCTTTCTCCTCTTCTAACTGCTTTTCTTTTTCCTGCGTTGCCGCCATTGCATCATCAAAACGTTGCCGCAGCTCAATAAGCTCTTTGTTGAAGCCATCTCTTTCGTCAATAGTACGGTCCAGTGCCGCCTTCAATTTTTGCACCACTGGTACTAATCCGGCAACATTGGGATCTATTTTTTCGTCAAGACGAGTCTGAACAAGCTTTAACACATCTCTTAGTCTTCTATCGACCGTTTCAACCTTGACCTCAGCGGAGCTATCTCTAAGCTGGCCCAGCGGACCTACGACTGTCGCTACGGTTTTATCAAGATAATCGACCATCTTGCCTATATAGGTCTGGCCGGTTGTTACTGTGCCAATTATCCTCTCTCTGTCTCGCCAATCCCCGTTGGTTATTATATCTGCAAGCCTGCGTTGTGATTCTTGTGCTCTTGCCCTGCTATCTTCAAATTTCACATAGAAGATAACTGCAAGAATAGTTGCGATTATAAAAAGCCCCACAAAGGTTACGAGGGAGTAGAGCATAGTGTTGCTTTGCTGTCTTTTGCCTGCTGGCATGGTAAACTCCTCACAAATAGTTAAATGTCAACTTTATGATGACTTACAGAGTATATATTATCGCCCGAACACCTCTAAGTCAAGCAAAAACAGCACCGAAAGTGACTAAAGTGTGAAGTGCCTAAAGTAAGGTTTTAAGTGCCTAAAGTGCTAAAATATGGATACTTGATGCTCGATCCTCGATGCTCGACAAGTATCGAGAATCCAGTATCGAGCCGACGAAAAATTTAGCTTACTTTAGGCACTTTATATTTTTACCAGCAAAGCGGGCAATTGACCGATTTCGTGGATTATATATTGCGCAGAAACCCCCCTTCTTTCCTGCCCGCCCCCGTGCTTTCTTGTGAAAGCAAGAACGGGGGGCGCAGGCGAAAGCAAGAATGGGGGTGCGGATCCTGTGTGAATACGGGCCGGACGGATTATCTGAATAGTCAAAATGCCCAATTTATTTGGTCCGATAAAGTCCTTTTCCTCATTATCGGCAACGTATGCGACTGTTTCAGCCTTTTTGTTCAGGGTTTGTAGTAGCTTTTCAAAGCCGATCGGCGATGGTTTCCAGCAGTCTCTGCCTAACTGCTCGGTATAAATTATGCACTTAAAATACTCTTCAATTCCCAGGGCTTTCACCTTTAGCTGTTGCGCCGGCAGGAAACCATCCGTCAATAGAGCCAGGGTGTACTTATCTCTAAGCTCTACAAGAACATCCCGGCTATCGGCGGGCAGCGTTATCTTGGGAATGTGGTTACGATACACCTTTATCAGCTCCTGGATAAGACTGTCATTATATCTAATGCCAAGTTCATCAAGGGCTGAGTTGAATGTGTTTTTTCGATTACCGGCTGTAAATTGCTTCCATAGGACATCAAAAATATCCGGAGCAGGCGGGGCCTTGGGCAAATTTGCGATAAACTCAGAAGCAGAAACGAAGCCGCTCCTGCAATATTCGATTTCGTCGTAAAGTGTATCATCTAAATCAAAAACAACGGTTGTAATCATGATTATTTTAGGCTGTATATTCGCAGCATAAAGTTATACCTCGAAAAGCTCTCGAGGTAGCTTTGATTGCCTTATTATTGACTGGAGTGTACCGATGTGTATGGTTGAGTGCATAGGCACGGGAACGGTGATAGTTGAAGATTCGGTCTTTTTTTGCATAACCACATGGCTTCCACGCTGTCGAACATTTATAAAACCATGTTTCTGTAGAAGTCGAGACAATTCCTTCCCTGAGAATACACGTAATCTACCCAACTTTTACCTCCAGACGGGTAACAAAGACTTCGTCATGCAATCGTTCTTGAATCTCAGTTTCAGATGCAGCCTCAAAAAACAATTCTATGGCTTCAATCAGGTTTTTGCGTGCTTGTTCCACAGAATCACCTTGGCTTGCAATGTCAAGCTCAGGGCAAAGTGCAGTGTATCCTTGCCCTTCATTTTCAATAATAGCGGTAAATACAAGCTCTTTTTTCATTCATATACCTTTCTTTGATTACTATATGATGATTTCGTATTTAGTAAAGCATGTTTTATTAGTCTGGTGTTTTAGATGTAAGTATCGCAAAGTTCATGTGAAAAGTCAAGAAACATAAGGTCTGCTGCTCGCTGGACGATAAACTCAGCAACAGAGGTAAATCCGCTCCTGCAATATTCGACTTCATCGTAAAGTGTGTCATCTAAATCGAAAACAACGGTTGTAATCATGGTTTACGTTTCGATTTGCATATATTTTTCACAATGTGGCATTATCTAATTGGATTATAATTTTACATATTACGGCTGGATTGTCGATGTAAAAATAGCCGTATTTAAGGCGTATAGGATAAGAAAATACCTTACTGGGATTAGTTCCTATGCCAGGACGGAAAGGTTAAGCTATGCGATTTCTGCAGATAATGCGTCCTCTGCACTGGACCAAGAATGTATTTTTATTTGCAGCTCTGATATTTGGACAAAAACTTGATGTTCCTCCGGCCGTGGCAAGAGCGGTTGGTGGTTTTTTTTGCTTTTCCTTAGCTGCTTCCGCCATCTATATCTTTAATGACATAATCGACCGCAAGACAGACAGCCTTCATCCCGAAAAACGCAAAAGGCCCATCGCTGCCGGCAGCGTTAGCGTTGGTTCAGCTGCTCTGGTCTCTGTTATAAGTACTATAGCGGCGATTGTCGGCAGCTTTCTCCTTGCTCATAGTTTCGCACTTATCATCCTATTGTATATCGCCCTAATGATTCTTTACTCTCTGTTGTTAAGAAGAATGATGATTCTTGATTGCGTTGTAATATCAATCGGCTTTTGCCTTCGAGCAATTGCCGGGGTTGTTGTCCTTCAAGAGGTATATAAAGAGGTGTTTATCTCCCCTTGGCTGATTATATGTACCTTCGCTTTATGCCTGTTTTTGGCGTTCGGCAAACGTCGCAGCGAAATAGCTCAATTAGGTGAAAACAGCAAAGCGTTTCGCAAAACTCTGGCTGGCTACACACCGGAGCTGCTATCACATATGCTTGACGTAACAAGCGGCTTAGCCGTGATATGCTTTTTGCTTTATGCGATGGACGATAGAACGTTTCAACTCTTCAACACTAACAATCTTGTCTATACTACACCATTGGTTTTGTATTGTATTTTCCGATTCAGCGCGCTAATACAACAGGGCAGGTTCTCTGGCATAGTAGAGCTTATACTGCACGATTTGCCGTTTCAAATCTGCTCTGTACTCTGGATTATATCTTGTATTGGAATTATCTATGTCGATAAACTTAGGATTGGATAAACCCCTGTCTGTAATCTTGAAAGGCGTTTAGACTTTTTTATATTTAGTCCTGTGAAAATCGAAGGCCGGACTATAGTACTTAGAAAATATGCCTGATCCGAACATACATAATAATCAAAAACTATCAAGGCCTCTCACCTTATCCCCATCTGCTATGCTGACATTTCGTAAGCCACTGATAATACTCGTTCATACAAATGCCTTTGCTGTTTCTCTGTTACTTTCTTTTTTGGTAGTCAACGAGATGCAGTTCAAGCGAGCATGGCTTGATATATATCCAAATCTGCTAATATTATTTCTCATTGTTAAGCTGCTGATATTCGGCCTTTTTAAACAATATCGCGGCTGGTGGCGTTATGTGGGCATTTCCGATCTGCTCGGAATTCTACGCGCTTCACTATTCAGCACTTTGATTATAGTAGCTTTTTGGTTTTCCATGAGCTACATCGACACAACTCGTATGTATTTACCGGCTGGCATGGACACATTAGCCGAAGGTATATGTATGGCCGATATGTTCACGACCGTATTGATACTCAGCGGATTGCGGATGATAATTCGGCTATACTATGAAGAGTTTCGCACCATGGAAAGCGGCCGATTGAAACGGTTTCTCATTGTCGGCGCAGGCAATGCAGGCGAAGCATTACTGC
>CAZVWH010000135.1:0-6226 GCA_964631175.1 uncultured Pirellulales bacterium
AGTTTTCCACTAATCTGCGGTGGATAGAAATAACCCACAGATTGCATCACCACGTTCGTGCGGTATCAGATTGATTGAACATCGAAAATCCGGCATACTTTTTATTAGCGACCATCCCATTGCAATGTTTCACCCTTTTTTAGGTTTGCTTCGCGTATCACATCTCCGTATCGCAGTCGGCAATGATTATCTAACAGCGAACGCACCGTGGCGGAAGTGAGTTTGCCGTCCTTCCACTCGATGTCCACCTCGAATCCGCCGCGGGCGCGAAGACCCAAAACCCTTCCGTTTGGCCAGGCCTTAGGTAGCGCCGGCAGCAGCTTAATTTCGCCGGTTCGACTCTGCAGCAGCATTTCTGCAATGCCGGCAGTACCGCCGAAGTTGCCGTCTATCTGGAAAGGCGGATGAGCATCGAACATATTCGGATACGTACGTTCGGGACGCAATAACATAGTGAGAATCTTATAAGCATGCTCGGCATCCTGCAAACACGCCCAGAGATTCAGCCGCCAGCCGATGCCCCAGCCTGTAGCTTCGTCACCGCGAATTTCAAGCGATTTTCGTGCCGCCGCGGCAAGGTCCGGCGTGTCATATACATTTATTTGATCACTGGGATATAGGCCATAGAGATGTGAGACGTGGCGGTGATGAATGTCACGAGCCTCCATGTCCCAATCTTCAAGCCACTCCTGAAGATAGCCACCTTGGCCGATTTGATTAGGTGCCAGCCTGGATATTGTAGCAGCCAACTCCTCGCTAAATTTCCTATCGATATCGAGGATTTCTGCCGCGCGGATACAATTAGTAAACAGGTCTCGCAATATCTGCATGTCCATAGTTGGTCCTGCGCAGATGCTCACTCGGTGCTTGTGCTGATTCTCCGGCGACAGCGACGGACAGGTAACGAGCCACTTGTGGATGGGTTCTTCGACGAGGGTATCGAGGAAGAACTGAGCCGATCCCTTCATAACCGGATAAGCCTTTGCCAAGAACTGCTTATCTCTACTATAATCATAATGGTCCCAGAGATGTTTGCAAAGCCATGCTCCACCCATCGGCCAAAAGCCCCATGTGGGTCCGTCAATTGGCGCCGAAGCACGCCAGATATCCGTATTGTGATGGCATACCCAGCCACCTGCACTCCATTGAACCTTTGCAGTGCGAGCACCGGTCTCGGTTAGTTCCATTACCATCGCGATAAGTGGCTCGGCACACTCAGCGAGGTTTGTCGGCTCGGCGGGCCAGTAATTCATCTCGGTGTTAATGTTAATTGTATACTTACTGCTCCACGGCGGATTCGTGCTCTCGTTCCAGATGCCCTGCAGGTTTGCCGGCTGTGTACCAGGCCGCGAACTACAGATAAGCAAGTACCGTCCGAACTGAAAATAAAGTACAGCAAGCTGTGGATCGTTGGTCTTTTCGGGATCGCGGATGCGCTCATCGGTGGGAAGCTTTGCCATATCGGTAGGGATACCGCTCCGTGGGAATCCAGTGCCGAGTTCCAGCGTAACTCGGCGGAACAGCCGTTGATGCTCAGCAACATGCTCTTTACACAAATCCTCATAAGATTTTTTTCTCGCACCTGCTATATGGCCTTTCACCAGTGCTTCCGGATCACCGCTGATATCTTTGAAACTTTTATAGCTCGTGGCCGCAGCGACAAGCAGCGTTGCAGAATCCGCGCCGGCAACAGAAATCTTGTCTTCTTGCATATTGGTTTCGCCGCCGGAGGCTAAAACTCGCACGCGAGCTTGGAATTCCAATACTCCTTTGATGCCTTGAGCCGAGCCGTTGACGCCACGCATCACAAGTGTATCAGGCGCTTCAGTTTCAACAGTTGCTTTCTGCGGGGTCTTCATGGCTGTGGTAAATGTAATCTGCCCCTGCTTATCAGCACTGAGGCGAACAACAATAACCTGATCCACTGGGCTTGAAAAGATTTCGCGAGTGAACTTTACGCCGTTGGCGGAGTAGGTAACTGAAGCAATAGCAGTATCAAGATTAAGGTCTCGGCAGTAGTTCATCGCCTTTTCGACATCCGGAAATGTCAGAAGCAAATCACCGACCGGCTGATACTGCATCTGACTCAAGGGTTTGGCCATCATTTTCTGGCCGATGAGATTGTGCGCTTCCTGGTATTTACCCTCGAAGATCAAGCGACGCGCTTCCGGCAGAGTCTCAAACGCCTCTGGATTGGCGGGGTCATACGGCCCACCGGCCCAGAGCGTGTCCTCGTTAAGCTGGATGCGCTCATTTACAATGCCACCGAAGACCATTGCCCCGAGCCTGCCGTTACCGATGGCCAGTGCTTCGACCCACCGCTTTGCCGGTCGGCGATACCAGAGACACAGCGGCTCGACTGGTGGCGGGGCCTTTCCGATGAACTCGCCGTGGAAATCAGTATCTACGCTGGTACTTCCGGCCTTTGTAACTGTTGCAAAATAGGCCTCATACATCATCAATAGAACCACAATTAAGCCGACAAATGCAATAAGTCTTCTGATTGATTGCATTTTAACCTCACACATAAAAAAGCGGGTAGGGTGTGCAATGTCCACCATTTTTTAGCTGTGTGCGGCACAGCCTACGTCTATTTTCCGTGAAGGTCGTGGCGAGAACGTACCACCTGAAAGGTCTCATCGACATCTTCCACCTCATAAATCTTCGCGCGTGATAACGGCCAGCGAAAAGGCTGATGCAATACAAGCATTAGTTGGCCGTTAAAAGTCTTAAAGAGCATACCGTGGCCGCTGTCACCATAGACCAACGGCTCAAGATGCTTCCATGGGCCCGTAAGCTTCGGATGATCACTTTTGCTTACGCTGCAGGATAAACGGATCATGTACCGGCAGCTCGGCAAGCTTTCTGTCTTTAGCGGATTGCGGATTAATCAGTTCTATCGGTACCATCGTCACAGGACCAATCAAACCCGAGTCTCTCGGAGGCCAATGTGACGCATTGAATAAACCATCCGGCCCTCTGTTGTCCTTTCTTCTCGCAGGGAAATTAATATTATAAAACTTTTTCCAATTTACATTACGCCTATCCAAATCAGCAATACGATTTGCCATCAGGTTCGATACCTTCACCTCAAGAACATTCTTGTCGCCGAGCTGATCTTTTAGAATTAAAATACGATATGGAGGACCAATCAGTGTTCCTAATTCCTTTCCATTAAGAGTAACAACAGCACTCTCGCACACCCTGCCTAAGTCGAGCAACCAGGCATCTGGAAATTCTAAATTCTGAATTCTGAATTCTAAATTTATCGTGTATTTTGCCGTGCCGGAAAAAATCTTTACTGCTTCACCGCCAAAGTTTGTCCAAGATTCTAACTGCTGTTTCTCTAAATCGGGCGGCAGTTCCGGCCCGCCTTCAACGAAGCGCACGGTCCATGTACCTTTGATTTGCTGAGGTTCGCCTGTTGTTTTCACATAGTTATATAGTGCCCCATTAACCATTTCTTCAAACGTCTTTAAAATACAAGACTCGTCGGGTGCGAGCTGCAAATAAACTTCATTCATATCATCCTCGGATTTCCGAAATGCTGCTATTCCTTTCTGGTCAGATATAGGATCAAAAATCACAATTGATTTTGCATTTGCTTGTAGCGGAATCCAGCCGTCCACCGGCTCTTGGCCCCGATTGACGATAAAATAATAGTGGCCGCTCTCATATCTTCGACGGACAAACTGTAGTCCCTGCTCGGCCATAGGCTCTCGTTTGACCGATGCAAGAAATAGCAATTGCTCCAGATTATCGCCTAATAAAAATCTGCCGGCTCCAATCTTAGCGCTTTGAATATCTAAATTATCAACCTTTGCAAAGCTGAGCTGTGCGAGGGCTTGCTGGAAATCTCTTCGGCGTTCATTGAGATTGCCCCAGCCGGGCACATCGGAAGGCAAGCTATTTTGCACAATGATGGTAGCTCCCTTTCTTGCCATGTCTAATAGGCTCTGGAATGTTCTCAAAGGCATGAATCGACATTCCGGCACGATCACTGTCTTGTACGTAACACCTCCAGGAGACAAAATTCTGACTTCTGAATTCTGACTTCTGAATTCTGTCTCAGCAAGCTGCTTGTCAGAGATGTAGTCAAAGGTATAACCGGCTTGCAGCATCTTTTGTCCATCGTCTTGAACCGTCTCATCGGCGCTGGCGCTAAAATGCTGCAAGAGACTTCTGCCGGGTTGGGACCACGAATCGTAAATCGGGTAATAGAGAAGAATGTCATTATCCGGCTGACCAGCCTGAAGGAACGACTGGCAGCGAGTAACGTATTTGTTTAAAGCCGAGAAATCGTTCCGGAAAGAATTAGTTGGGCCGAAATGCACGGACGCATAAAAAAGCCAGCCGGGCCAGTCCTCATCCGGTGGCGAAAAGGTTGTGCCGTGGTAAAATACGTGATTTATACCTCCCAGGAAAAATCTGTCCAGCGCAACCTTCACCTCTCCGAGTGACGCGCAGAAATGCTCATCCAGCCAAGTAGCCGACTCCGATGAGGCAAGTTTTTTACCCATGACGTGCGCAGCGGAAGAAGCGAGCTTAAATCCGAGTATATCCGAGCCTTCGGTTTCAGGTATGCCGCTTGCTGCGTAAAGATCGAGAAGATTGGCGGGAGAGCCGTGAGCCTGGTTTCGGGTTGTTGCGCCCTTGCCCTTTGCCCACTGGTTCCACGGAATTGTAAACTTATCAAGAAGCAAATCAGAAATTGTTTCTCGATAGTCACAAAGAACACGAGCCTTCTTTTCGTCGGTATCGTTTCCAAATAATGCCGGCAGATGTTCTCGTAGGTCATAACCGCGACGCTTTTGAAATTCATCAAAAAATTCAGGAGTCCAATTCGATTCACCCGAAGCATCATCGACCTCGTAAGAGTCGTTAAAATATGCGCGCAGTAAGCTAACATCACGGCTGGCATAAGCCTCATCAAATTCTATCAGATACTTTTTTAGCGCATCTTCGGAGAAATGATCGATGACATTTCCTTCACCGCCCGGCCCGGCCCGCTCAACCATCTTTCCGTGCCAACCCTGAAAGACGGCATACAACGTCCAATTTCCGTCCGGCGCCGCCCAATCCAGAATTCCATTTTCATCTACTTTATTCGTTAGCTCAAGTGTTTGTCCCTCATCCGAGTAAGCCATCAACACCTGCAGAGGCAGTGGCTTTTCGAAGCGAACTTGTTCCAGAGCAAGGGCTTGCAGATTCTCATTAGCGCTGATAGGCTCGACCAGCTCTGAGATATCAAGGCGATGTCCAATTGCCCGCACCATGGGTTCTTGTACAAAGATGATAGGCTCATTAAGGCTCTCGCCGCCTTGTAAGGTATAAATCTTATGTACTACATTTTTGCACGCCGTCTCTGGCCCTACCCACGGTCCGCCGAAGGGCCAGCCGTTACCGGTAGCCATGTCGATGCCCATATCGAGCCTGTCGGCTTCTCTTAAGGTAAAGTCCAGCATCTCCACCCACGCTGGTGACAGATAGCTAATGAATCGATCCTCATAACCCTTGACGCCGTAAATGGGCGTGATTTCCAATCCTCCAAGACCGGCTTTTGCATATTTTTCCATCTCTGTTGTAATGTCCTTTTCATTAACGATACTGCCCATCCACCACCAACGCGACCACGGTTTGGTCTGTCTTGTGACCTTCGGCCACGACTCGACTGGGCTCTCCGAAGTCTCAGGACTTGCCCAGCAACCACTACAGGCGACAAACAGATTAAGAAGAAGTAATAGTGTTACAAAACCGCGAAACACAGAGCAATTGTCGTTCTTGGTCGTCATAACTGTTCTCCAACATTTACGTATCTGCCGTTTTGCTATTGGCTTTTGACAACGAGTTTCCTGACCCTGACGAAAGGGAGTTATCAGGATTCGGAATCAGAGGTTGGCTATATACACGCGAGCAAAATCTTTTTCTATAAAATTTCTATAAAATTCGGGGAGACTGGACTTGAACCAGCGACCTCTGCGTCCCGAACGCAGCGCTCTGGCCAAACTGAGCTACTCCCCGATAAACTAAAAACAAGAGTATATCATAATAGCTACTAAATGACAATCTACTTTCATTTCTAAGGACTCCTTGTGGATGACACCTTACGTGCAACCAGCGACCTTCCCTAAGAGACGCTCTGGCCAAATGGCGTAAGCCATCCCTGACGGGACTGAGCTACTCCCCGATAAAAATAAAAACCAGATTATAATACTCAAGCTGACCG
>CAZVWH010000136.1:0-6217 GCA_964631175.1 uncultured Pirellulales bacterium
TCGGCCTTTTCCTTTTGCTATTTTTAAATAATTTTATCAAGAAAGCTTGACGATAATGATATTAGCAATATAATATAATTATGGATGAAATAAAATTTGGCTGGGATGCTCGAAAGGCCAAGCAGAATATCAAAAAGCATAAAGTTTCTTTTAAAGAGGCTTCGACAGTATTTTTCGATGAAAATGCGAGGTTAATACACGACCCAGGCCACTCAGCACAAGAAGGAAGATAGATTTGTTCTGCTGGGTCTTAGCAGTCAACTTAGAATTTTGGTTGTGTGCCATTGTTACCGTGGAAAAGAAAGAATTATTCGTATTATATCAGCACGCAAGGTGGATAAACAAGAACAAAAGCAATATGGGAGATTCCTATGAGAAAACAATATGACTTTTCCAAATCAGTAAAGAATCCTTACGCTAAAAGACTAAAAAAGCAGGTTACACTACGCTTGGGGATTGATGTTATCGAGTACTTCAAAGGCTTGGCTGCTGAGATAGGAATCCCTTATCAAAACTTGATCAATCTTTATCTTAGAGATTGCGCTCTTTCAAATAAGAAATTAACTTTAAAATGGGCTTCTTGAAAATGAGGTGGGCCGATGGTAGTCCTTAGGGGTGAGTCCGACTTCGTTCGTCTCCGACTCACTATGGCGGATAAAATCCGGTCATCGCCAGGAATTATAAAGGCCGATGCCGAGAGGAATCGGCCTTCTCCTTTGCGCCAAAGACCCCCAACGTAAAGTTGGGGGCTAAACAGATAGAAGTTGACCAATCTTCGATAAACATTATTATTCACTTCGTGGGCAAAATCATCGGTTATATGATTACCTGGACGACATACGGAACCTGGCTGCAAGGTGATAAGCGTGGGTATGTCAAGGATGGAAAAATTCTCCGTAAAAATGATGCTCTGCTGCAATCAAATCTAAAAATGCTGAAAAATCCTGCTACAAGATTTAACACTAAGCATTGTGATATTGTTCGTCGTGCCATTCTTAAAAAAGCGCAAGAAATTCGCCAGCAGATATATGCAATTGCAGTGTGCTCAAGTCACGTTCACGTAGTGGCTGAGCGCATAAATGAACCCATCGAGAAGGTCGTCAGTTTCTATAAAAATGCTGCCCGCCTTGCCTTGCGATCCAATGGTTTTATTGGAAGGATTTGGACAAAAGGTTTTGATAAGCGTTTCTGTTTTAATCAAGAAGAGCTGCAAAACAAGATTAAATATGTTAATGACCATCGCAATACAAATGATTAGCCCTCAGGCCTGCCCTGAGCGGGGTCGAAGGGTTCACCCTGGGGGTTATTATATTCTCAGGTTTACCCTGAGGATTATTATGTTCAGGGAAGTTTAGACACGCAAATTCTTTGAACAACTGTCTGGCTTTTTTGTCGTAGGCTATCGCGGCCTCACGTTCGTTGTCAAAGGAGCCGAGGTACATCTTTCGGTTATTCATCTGAATTCTGGCTTTCCACTTTCTCTGAATTCTGTCCCATTCCAAGCCTTTGTATTTTGAGCGAGTTTTCGTTTTTCTCTTGGTGCGGTTGGAGAGGTTTTGCGAGACGGTGGCGGGTCGCAGATTTGCTTTTCGATTGTCCAGACCGTTACGATTTATGTGGTCACAGACCATTCCTTCGGGTACGCTGATTATTTGACGATGCATCCAAATTTTCTTCCTTTGTTTGCAATGTCCGGAACGATGCCAACGAGCTGCGTAAGAGCTGGAAGGGCCTGTGGCAAGATGCCATTTGTACCTTGCGAGTCGTGCGTAATCTTCAGTATCTACAATTGCGAATTTGCCGCGTGTCAATGGGATTCTTTTGAAGGCGTAACCGTAGTGCAGCCGACGATAGAACAGTATGAGCAATACGATAAGCCAATCCACCCATTCTGGAATGTTGATAACAAACTTGCTGATTTTCTCCTCCATAAAGGTAGGTAAGTGAATTGGTGATTAGTGAATTAGCGAATTAGTTGCCAATTAACTAATTAACCAATCAACTAATCAGCTATTTGAACGTCCCCCCATATTTGGCTCAATCTGCAGATTTGGTTGAAAATTGCGGGATTTTTTTGCGTTTGGATTTTTGTAAGTATCTTTCCGGAAAACAAATAAAATTTTTTGAAAAAATTAGATTTTTGTCTTCAACTACCCACGCAAATGGTTGAAATTCATGCTTTGAAAGAGACGGCATAAATAAACAAGCTCAGGACAGGTCGCAAGGATTTTACTGTATTGAGATGAATAAAAATTCGTTAGCAAGGCCTGCCCCAGGTACAAGATGGCCAGAGCATCCTCATCCTTATAATTTACTTTATTGTTCAGTTATGTTAAAATAGATAAAATTAAGCATTGGGCCTTCAAAATTACGAGAATATCTGTGTGTTCGCTATTACTTATTATGCTTTTAGTTGGTTCTGCTAACCCTTTTTCCGTGTTAGCTGCACACCGGAGCCAGAGTAACTCACTGGTAATCAATGAGTTTATGGCTTCAAACAGCAGTGACAGCGGTATAAGCGACCCGCAGGGAGAATATGATGACTGGGTCGAAATTTATAACTTCGGCGATACAACTATAGATATAGGTGGAATGTACCTTACGGATGATATAAATGAGCCTGCGAAATGGCATATTCCGGGAGATTGGCCTGCGGAGACTACTGTTGGAGCCGGTGATTACATAGCAATCTGGGCCGATGGCGATACCGGCGATGGCCCATTGCACGCAAATTTCAAACTTAACGCCGACAGTGAGGAGATTGGATTGTTTAATGCCGATGGCAGTACGATGATCGACGGCATTATCTTCGGCAAACAGGTCTCAAACATTTCCTATGGTCGCTACCCTGATGCCATAAATCAGTGGCGATATATGACTGTTCCAACTCCAGGAACGCAAAATAACGATGGGTACTTAGGCTTCGTGGATGAGGTGGAAATCAGCCACCTGCGGGGCTTCTATGAAAATGCCTTTGAAGTGGAACTGACCTGTGAGACTAATGATGCTACGATATACTACACGCTGAATGGAAACGAACCAAATGAGACAACTGGCACGGCTTACAACCCTAATGTGAGAATCCCAATTACTACAACAACTTGTCTGCGCGCCGCATCATTTAAGCCGGGCTATAAATCCAGTCGAGTTAATACATGCACCTACATCTTCCTCGACGATGTCAGATACCAATCCAATAGTTATGCCTACTCGAAGGGCTTCCCAGTCCGGTGGATAAACAGATGGGACCAATACTTGCGGGATGGCGACTACGAGATGGACCCGGACATCCTTACCGATCCGGCCTATAGCGATCTTTTCGAAACTGCGATGAAGGCGATACCGGTACTCAGTATTGTGACGGATATGGCAAATCTCTTTGACCCACAGACTGGCATATACGTCAACAACTGGCAGTGGCATGATCCCCAAAGCGGTCAAGACTGGGAGAGACCTGTTTCGCTCGAGTACTTCGACCCGTGCACCGCCGAGGATTTTCAAATCGACGCTGGTTTGCGCCTTGCAGGCAATCAAAGCCGAGACCCAGGTTTGAACGCCAAGCACTCTATGCGGATATTCTTCAAGAGCGAATATGGTCCATCAATGCTCGAATTTCCATTATATGAAAACAGCGATGCAGACAGACATAATAATATCTCTCTGCGTGCTAACTACCACTATAGCTGGATCGACAGCACCCATCCCTCGAATGTGGCTAATGCCCATTATATCAGGGACACCTTTGCTCAGGATTCGCTCCGCGATATGGGCTGTCTTTCCCCTGATTCAAGATATGTTCATCTGTATATGAATGGCCTGTACTGGGGATTATATCAGGCCAGTGAGCGACCGGATGACTCATTCCTCGCTGAGCACTTAGGCGGTGAACGAGAAGACTACGACGTAATAGAAGGCGTTTATGAACACAGCGTGGCTACCGTCGAATGCAAGGCCGGCCTACGCGATAGCTGGGACTATATGTGGAGCCTGTTCGAGCCCTACGACTATCACAACCCGATGGACGCTGAAGACTATGCCGAACTTACCCAACACCTTGATATTGTCAAGCTCTGCGACTATATAATTTACAACACCTTTGTAACCAACTGGGACTGGTGTTCCAAGAACTGGTACGCTGCAAGTCTCCGTAACCCACAGGACGTAAACGGCCCACCGCTCGGCAAGTGGACCTTCTATACGTGGGATGCCGAGACTACGATGGATTCGTACAGGAACTTTCATGGTTTTCCCTTCTCCGGCTACTACAATGCCGGGCCTGGATTTATGCACAACGCTCTGCATAATAATCCAGAATACAACCGCCTCTTGGGTGATCGCATCCATAAATTCCTGTTCAATAACGGAGCACTTACCGAGCAGAGAAACATTGACCGTTTCGAAGCGCGTGCCGAGCAGATTGAAAATGCCATTATCGCTGAATCCGCACGCTGGGGCGACTTTCTTCAGGATGATAAAGGTTCATACCCGCTATACACCCCTGCTCATTGGCACGATGAGCGAGACAGGATGATAAATCCCGACCACCCAGGGGGAGGCGCCTACTTGCCCAACCGCACCAATTGGCTGTTAACAAGCAATTACAATAGTTATATTTCCCATGGTTTCTATCCGAACATTGATGCTCCCAAGTTCAGCCAACATGGTGGCTACATTTCGGCCGGTGACATGCTGACCATAACCAATCCCAATGGTGCCGGCACGGTCTATTACACCCTGGATGGCATAGACCCCGCTATGCCGGGGATGCCCCCGCCACCAGTCATCGACACAACTTTTGTAGCTGAAAACGCCTCCAAGCAAGTACTGGTTCCGACTGGACAAGTCGATGATGCTTGGAAAGGCGGTCAGCCATTCGACGATTCCTCTTGGAGTCTTTGTACCGGCTCTGCCGGCGGTGTCGGATATGAAAGAGGCTCAGGCTACGAACACTTCATCAGCCTTGATGTCGAAAGCCAGATGTATGGCAGATACAGCGGTTGCTACGTCCGGATACCTTTCTACATTGATGAGGCCCCAAACAACTTCAGTACTATGATAATCAATGTTAGATACGATGATGGTTTCATCGCTTACATAAACGGCGTTGAGGTACAAAGAGTCCTTGTCAGCGGCACGCCGAGGTGGGATACCTCAGCCTCAGGAAACCATGAGGCGACAGGCCTACAGCCTTTCGATATATCCGACGAGACGGATATTTTGCGCCAAGGCCGGAATATATTGGCAATCCATGGCCTGAACGCCTCGCTTACAAGCTCTGACTTTATCATCTCTGCAGAATTGGCAGCCGGACGGTCCGATGGTGGAGGTGACACAGTAATTTCAGATAGTGCCTTTGAGTACGCTGAGCCGGCTATACTGACCAAAACCACTCAGGTAAAAGCAAGAGTGCTTTCTAATGGTGTCTGGAGCGCGCTGAATGAAGCGGTCTTTGGCGTTGGGCCGGTCAAGGAATCGCTGCGAATCACTGAAATCATGTACCATCCGGCCGACTACAATGATCCAAACGATCCAGACACTGAATACATTGAGCTGGCCAATATTGGCAGCCAGGCCATAAATCTAAACCTCGTCAAATTCGCCAACGGCATAAATTTTACCTTCAGCGACGCAAATCTACCGCCAGGTGACTACATTGTAGTAGTGAAAAACCAATCGGCTTTCTTGAATAAGTACCCGTCGTTTACAGGCACAATCGCAGGCCAATACTCAGGCTCACTAAATAACGGAGGCGAAAGAGTCGAATTGCAGGATGCCGTAGGCCAGACGATCCACAACTTCAGATACGAAGACAACTGGTACGATATTACCGATGGTCTTGGCTTTTCACTTGTCATAAAAGATCCTGTAAATACCGACCCTAACGCCTACAGTGACAAGGCCAACTGGCGGCCAAGCGCTACTATCGGTGGCTCGCCAGGTTATGAGCTATGAAGAGCACCAAAGACCCCCAACGTAAAGTTGGGGGCTAAACGGATGAGAGACGACATAATACAAAACCTGGGAGGCTGAAAAATCCCGCCACGAGATTAGACACCGAGCATTGTGATATTGTTCGTCGTGCCATTCTTAACAAAGCACAAGAAATTAGGCAGAAGATATATGCAATTGTAGTTGAAAGTCATCAAAATATAAATGGTTAGCCCTCAAGCCTGCCCTGAACAAAGTCCAAGGGCGCAGCTTGGGGACAGATTGCCGG
>CAZVWH010000137.1:0-6034 GCA_964631175.1 uncultured Pirellulales bacterium
CCGTTAGGGAGTGGTAAGAGGGACGATGGATGAGGGACGAGGGACGAGGGACGAGGAAAATCAGAGCGGTAAGACGAGGGATGAGGGACGAGAAAATCAGAGCCACGACCGTTAGGGAGTGGTAAGAGGGACGAGGGACGAAATAAAACAGAATACAGGAGACAGAAGATGTTTAGCCGGCACGCCTGTCGTGCCGGTTGGGACTGGCCTGTTGAGCCAGCCCGTGCATGATACTCGATGTTCAATACCTGATACTCGAGCACCTCGAATCGAGAATCGAATATCCATTAAAGTCACATCAAATTTTCACCGAAATAAAATTGGGGCGAAAGTGCAAGTAAAAAGTAAAAATGAGCGGAAAGATATACCTTATTGTCCACCATAAAGCCCGTACGGCTTCCATAACGTAAGTATAATTATCGAGACAGAAAATAAATAATGTTTATTAAAATATTAATAGTAATCTTGCAATTGTCATCCGTGATACTGGTAGTAATGCTTCCAGTTTTGGGAATTATTAATATTCTCTATAGACTATTTGCAGGACATTGGAGTTTCTTTTGGAAAAAATCATTTTGTTGCTATATTGCATTTTTAAGATGGTGTTGGGAGGCTTTATTTCGAATGCAGAAAGCTGTTGAAAAGGAGCAGGAAGTTAAAAGACAAGAAAGATTGATAAGATCATTAGAGGAAGCGAAAAGATTATAAAATTTGTGTTACCAAATAAAGAAGTGGATAATATAGATATAAAAATGAAGGAATAAACGAATGGACAAACTGACAATTGAAATCAGTTGGGCTGATTCAGGCGAAAAATGTGTAGCGAGAGCGTTCAAAAATAATGAAGAAATCGGTTTTGCAGAGTCGAAAGAGAATATAAAGGATCGGGAGGATTGGTTCACCACGTTTGGTTTTCTGGTTGAGCAATACTTGATGATAGAATCCATCAAAAAACTTCTTGGCAAAATGTACCCCAAAGCAAGCGAATATTGTAAAGTAGTTTCTATGGTTAAAAAATGACCAGCCTCCACGCCTGTTCCTTTGAGGCTGCCACTCAATGCCGTTGTCGTGCCGACAACAGCTAAACAGTTAATCCGTCGGAGGCGGACTGGATTTTGGCCCACTCGTCTTTGAGTGTGACGGTGCGGTTAAAGATGAGCTTGCCGGTGGTACTATCGGGGTCAACGCAGAAATAGCCGAGCCGTTCAAATTGAAAACGCTGTAGTGGTTTTGCATCCCTGAGCGACGGCTCAACCTTGCAATCCGTCAGGATCTCAAGAGAGTTGGGATTCAGATTGGCGGTAAAGTCCTGATCCTCTTCGACATCTTCCGGATTCTCTTTCGTGAAGAGGTTGTTGTATAAACGGACTTCGGCATCAATAGCATGACGAGCGCTGACCCAGTGCAGCGTCGCCTTGACTTTGCGTCCGTCCGGGGCGTCGCCGCCACGCGTGGCAGGGTCGTAAGTACAGTGCAGCTCAACAATCTGGCCATCGGCATTTTTAACTACATTCGTACACTTGACAAAATATGCGTATCGAAGCCTCACCTCTCGACCCGGCGCTAAGCGGTAGAATTTCTTCGGCGGCTGCTCCATAAAATCGTCCTGCTCAATGTAAAGCTGCCGTGAGAATGGAACCTTGCGTGTGCCAGCACTTGCGTCCTCCGGATTATTTATAGCTTCCATTTCTTCAATCTTATCTTCGGGATAGTTGTCAATGATGACTTTCATTGGTCGAAGAATAGCCATTACTCTCGGCGAGGTCTTATTTAGATCTTCGCGGATGCAGTGCTCTAATAGCACGATATCAATGGTACTGTTGAACTTGTTGACGCCGATGACCTTACAGAAGTTGCGGATAGATTCGGGTGAATAGCCCCGGCGGCGCAGGCCGCTGATGGTCGGCATCCGTGGGTCGTCCCAGCCTTTTACGTGGCCTTGCTGGACCAATTGCAGCAGCTTTCGCTTGCTCATTATGGTGTAAGACAAATTCAGCCGGGCGAATTCGATCTGCTGAGAGTGCCAGATACCCAACTGGTCGAGGAACCAGTCGTATAGTGGCCGATGATTTTCAAACTCCAGTGTACATACCGAATGGGTTATCTTTTCGATGGAATCTTCAAGGCCGTGCGCCCAGTCGTAGGTCGGGTAGATACACCACTTATCGCTGGTTCGGTGATGCGTTGCGTGCAGGATTCGGTACATAATCGGGTCGCGCATATTCATGTTGGGATGTGACATATCGATTTTAGCTCGCAGGGTGCGCGAGCCGTCAGTGAACTCGCCGGCTCGCATTCGCTCGAAAAGGTCGAGATTTTCTTCGACACTGCGATTGCGATAGGGACTATCCCTTCCCGGCTCGGTCAAGGTTCCGCGATACTGCCTTATCTGCTCGGCGTTTAGGTCACAGACGTAAGCCTTGCCGGCTTTGACGAGCTGGATAGCATATTGGTACATCTGCTCGAAGTAGTCCGAGGCAAAGTACAGCCGGTCGTCCCAATCAAATCCCAGCCAGCGGATGTTTTCGATTATGGAATCAACGTATTCCTGCTCTTCCTTTTCCGGGTTGGTGTCATCGAACCGCAGATTGCAGCCGACGAAGTCGGCTTTGATCCTGTTCAGGCCTTCGGCCTGGCCGCCGATTTCGGCGGCTATGCCGAAGTTCAGGTAGATACTCTTGGCGTGGCCGATGTGCAGGTAGCCGTTCGGCTCCGGCGGAAACCGCGTCGCAACCCGCCCGCCCCACTTGCCGGTCTTCAAATCGTCAGCAACTATCTGCCGAATAAAGTCAAGTTTTGGTGATGTATCATCCATACTTATCCTGCTTCGAGAGGCTCCAATTTGGGATAAAATTTCTACAAAGTATTGCGGTATATTATATTTAGTGCCCAGACAAGCGTCAAGTTACGAAGGTTTCCATTTGGAATGTCGTAGAAATATGATTTTTATTTAAATAGACCCCTCGGCTGCGCTCGGGGTGACGTTCTGTCATTTCGAGCGAAGTCGAGAAATCTGTTTTTGAGCAGATTTCTCCTCTTCGCCCCCGTGCTTTCTGCTTGCCCCTGCGTCTTACGACGCAAGGCGGGGCAGCGGGCGAAAGCAGAAATGGGGGCTTCGGTCGAAACGACGGTGAGGCTTTTCAACAGAGCAATAAAAATACTAAATATTTTGGAAAATTGATAGAGAGAAATTTATCGATGTCTTTTGTGACCCCGTACAAAACTGACAGATATAACGTCTGGCTCTTGACAATGGTTCCGGTATAACTTATCCTTATTTTTTACGTATTTTCTGGATTCAACGAGGGTTAGAATGATTGTAACGCGATTTGCTCCGTCGCCGACGGGTTATCTGCATGTAGGAGGGGCGCGTACCGCCCTTTTTAGCTGGCTGTGGGCCAGACACACCGGCGGCAAATTCATCCTGCGAATCGAAGATACGGACGTCAAACGCAATACGCCTACTGCTACACAGCAGGTTATAAACGACCTGCATTGGCTCGGCATCGGCTGGGACGAAGGCCCTGAAATCAGCGGGCCGAACGGGCCATACCTGCAATCGCAGCGCCAGCAGCAAGGCATATACGATAAATACGTCAATCAACTTCTCAATGAAGCAAAGGCCTACTACTGCTTCGATACGCCGGAAGAGCTGGAAGCTATGCGCGCGAAAGCCACGGACCAGAAACAAAACTTAGCTTACCATCGGCCAGAAAGATTCCCAAATGAAAGCGACGTTAAAAAGGCAAAAAGTGAAGGCAGACCCGTGACAGTACGTTTTGCAGTGCCACAGGATGATACAATCGTAGTTCAGGATATAGTACGCGGCGAGGTCAAATTCGCAGCCGGTGAAATCACTGATTTCATTATACAAAAAAGCGATGGATTCCCGACGTATAATTTTGCCTGCGTGGTCGATGACTATTTAATGAAGATTACGCACGTGATTCGCGGCCAGGAGCACCTCAACAACACGCCAGGCCAGCAGGCTTTATGGCAAGCACTCGGTTTTGGCCAGTTTCCTCAGTACGTTCACATGTCCGTCACCGTCAGTGACACCGGCGGCAAACTTTCCAAGCGAGAGCGCCCAAAGGCACTTCGCCAGGCAATTAAAAACACAAAAAATATCGACTTAGAGAAACTTGCTCAAGTTGGCAATATCAGCCGTGAAGAAATAGAAAGTTTCATTAAAGGCAAGACTACACCTGATATGCCCGCAATTGACGCGATGGCTGAGTACCTCGGCGTTAGCCTGCCGGAGATCAATATCGTTGATTTCTTTAGAAGCGGCTATCTGCCCGAAACAATGGTCAATTTCCTCTCGCTTTTAGGTTGGAATCCAGGCGACAATCGGGAGATTATGTCGATAGATGAGTTAATCGAGGCCTTTGAGCTTTCACGCCTGACAAAATCCAACAGTTTGTTCGATAGGCAGAAATTGATTGCCTTCAATACCGAGCATATAAAAATGACTCCGCGCGAGAAATTGCTCAGGCATTTCAATGATTACTTAAAGATAATTGCATCTCCGGTAATATCTGCTGATGATGAGCATCTTAAAAGGATTATCGATCTGTGTGAAGGTGCGAGGACTTTCGCGGATATCGAGCGCAAAAGCAGATTTCTTTTTTTAGACAACGACAAAATAAGATATGACGAAAAGGCAGTACAGAAAGTCCTGATAGCCCCCAACTTTATGTTGGGGGTTAACCCCCAGGATAAACCTGGGGGCTTACCGGATAACGGCCTTACAATGCTAAAAATCGTCCGCGATAAATTGGCGCATATGCAGGAATTTACCGAGAAGGAAATTGAGGAAATGTTGCGTTCACTTGCAAAACAGAATAACGTTGGCTTGGGTAAAGTCGCTCAGCCCTTGCGGGTAGCCCTTTGCGGAACAACAATCAGTCTGCCGATATTCGATTCGGTCCAGATGTTAGGCAAAAAAAATACTTTAGCAAGAATAGATAACACCTTGAAAGAATTTGCAATAGAAGCACCAGGAGAAAAGATTTAAAATGTCACTGCTTGTAACCGGTTCTATAGCGATTGATACGGTAAAGACGCCGCACGGTGTCAGCGAGGATTGTATCGGCGGCTCGGCTGTCTATTTTTCTATGGCCGCCGGCTTCTTTAGTCCGGTGCGTCTGGTCGGCGCTGTCGGCTCAGATTGTCCGTTTGATTTGGCTAAAGTTTTCGCTGAAAGAGATGTTGACCTGACAGGTCTGGAAATAAGAAAGAACAGCAAAACCTTCCGCTGGATCGGTTCCTATCAGGCTAATATGGATGACCGGACAACCGATTACATCGAATTAAACGTGCTTTCCGAAGAGCCGCCAAAGGTGCCTGCTTCGTTCAAAGATAGTCAATACGTATTTCTTGCCAACACAGCACCCGTGCTTCAGCTCCAGTTGCTCCAGCAGCTCCACAAGCCGATTTTTGTAGCTGCCGACACGATGGACTTCTGGATTGAAGGACACTTCGATGACTTAACTATGCTGCTGAAGAAAATCGACTGTCTAATAATTAACGAAGATGAAGCAAGGCTGTTAGCGAAGGAACACAATCTGATAAAGGCGGCGGAGAAAATTTTAGCCATGGGCGCATGGTCGGTGGTTATCAAAAAAGGCGAGTCCGGCTCGCTGGTTTGTGATGCCGGTGGAAATAAGTTTGTTCTGCCGGCCTATCCGGCTGCGGAAGTCAAAGACCCCACCGGTGCCGGCGACAGCTTTGCAGGCGGCCTTGTGGGCTACATCGCACAAACCGGCAGAACCGACTTTACAACATTGAAAACAGCAGTTGCATACGGCACAGTCGTAGCATCATTTACAATTGCCGGTTTTTCTGTGAATGGTTTGACTTCCATAGATAAAAGTGACATCGACAAAAGATTCGAGGATTTGCGAAAACTAACACGATTTTGAAATATCAAAATACGAAGCATGAAATCATAATTTCGGATTTTTAAGATATACGAGATGGTAGGGTGGGGCTTGCCCCACCATGACCTTATCGGTGGGCTAAAGCCCACCCT
>CAZVWH010000138.1:0-6013 GCA_964631175.1 uncultured Pirellulales bacterium
GCGAAGCGGAGAAATCTACTAATAGCAGATTTCTCGACTCACCTTCGGTTCGCTCGAAATGACAATAGGCATCGTTTTTTACAGAGCAATTTTGTTTTTCGATGGCTCGACACTTCGACAAGGCTCAGTGCAGGCTTTGCTCACCACAGGTTTACGATTTGTAAGAGAGATTGCCACGGCCTAGACCTCGCAATGACGTGATTATGGATTCCCGTCTGCACGGGAATGACAGAAAAAGCAGGGCAAGCGAGCGACGAATTTAAAAATTTCGTTCGACAAAGCTTGTATCGATTTTGTTTTTAACGTAAAGGTTGTGGGAGAGGATATCCAGGCAAGCTGGTATAGTGGTCTTGATCGGCTCGATAACAAATTCCCGCAAGGCTCTTTTCATTGTCGCGATAGCCTCGGCACGGGTCTTTTGATGAACAATAACCTTTGCAATCATCGAGTCGTAATTTTGCGAGACTGTCCAGCCCTGACAAACGTGCGAATCGACTCTGACATTAGGACCACCTGGCGAGATGTATTTAGTAATTGTGCCCGGACAAGGTGCAAAATCCTTTGCAGGGTCCTCAGCATTAATCCGGCACTCAATTGATACGCCCGTGTGCTTGATTTTTCTCTGACTAATATTAATCTTTTGGCCGGCAGCGATTTTTATCTGCCACTTAATCAAATCATGTCCGGTAACCATTTCAGTAACCGGGTGCTCGACCTGAATCCGCGTATTGGCCTCGATGAAGTAGAACTTTTTGTCCTTATCTAAAATGAATTCTACCGTCGCAGCATTAACATATTTGGCTTCTTTTACCAGCCGAATAGCAGCTTGACAGAGTTCATCTCGATCGCGCTCATCTAAGACAGGGCAGGGTGATTCTTCAATCATCTTTTGGTGCCTTCGCTGAATGGAGCAGTCTCTTTCATAGAAGTGTAAAACATTACCATCTTGGTCAGCCATTACCTGCACTTCCACATGTCGTGGTTCGACTATGAATTTTTCCATATATACCCTGCCGTCACCGAAGGCTGCTTCCGCCTCGGCACGAGCTGCGCTTAATCCGGAGCGCAAGCCGATATCGTTATGCACGACCCTCATGCCGCGTCCGCCTCCACCTGCAGCGGCTTTTATCATCACAGGATATCCAATTTCGTTTGCCAGCTTTAGTGCCTCGGACTCTTCTTTGATTACGCCTTCGGAGCCGGGTATGATCGGCACTTCCGTTTCGCGTGCCAGCTTGCGTGCCTCGACCTTATCGCCGAGCAGCCGCATCGCGCCGACCGGCGGGCCAATAAATGTTATCCCACAGTCCTCACATATCTGAGCAAAGTTTATATTCTCGGCTAAAAAACCATAGCCGGGATGAATTGCTTCCACATTGGTTATTTCGGCGGTGCTGATGATATGCGGGATGTTCAGATAGCTTTGAGCGCATCCGGCCGGCCCAATACATACGGCCTCATCGGCAAACTGCAAGTATGGAGCATCTTTATCCGCCTCGGAGTAAACTGCTACCGCTTCGATGCCAAGCTCGTGACAGGCACGAATTATACGCAGCGCTATCTCACCGCGATTTGCTACTAAGATTCTTGAAAACATATTCTCGTGTCTCGTATTGCGTATATCGTATTGTGTATATCGCTAAAACTCTTTTACGCGATACGCATCACGCACAACGCACGACGAATTAGTCTGGTCTGACTCTAAAAAGGACCTGACCATATTCAACGGCTTGGCCGTTAGTCACTAATACTTCGGCAATTGTTCCGCTGGTTTCGGCCTTTATTTCGTTCATCACTTTCATTGCCTCGACTATACAAACTACCATCTGCGGTTCAACATGCGAGCCGACTTCAACATAAGGCTCAGAATCGGGGCTAGGTGTTGCGTAGAAAGTACCGACTATCGGTGATTTTATCTCTTCCAAATTCTCATTCTTTGCCGGAACAGGCGGTGGCATCTCAGTCGCTGGTGCCTTTGCTACATCAGCACCGGTAGCAACAGCGACAGATTGGGGCTTGGCTGCTGCTGTTTCGGAAGGGATAGATTGCTGAGGTACATGACGCTTTAGAAATATCTTGTCATCGCCATGTTTTATTTCAAGCTCGACCAGCCCATTTCGTTCCATTATTTCGATGAGTTCTTTTATTTTCTGTACATCGTTGTCTTTTTGTGCCATCGCTGTATCCTTTCCGGGACCAAAACGGAATCACTTTGCGAGGCCTATAAAACTCGAGCTCCTGCACAAATGAGACTCTGGCAAAATTAGGAGCCTAAGTCGCCGATTAAAGCCCAATGATTATAGTTGTAAGAGATGCTTTCTACAAATAATTTCTCGTGGACCAATCCCACACGCCTCATTCCTCAAGTCAGGTTAGGGTTCTTCATCTGAAGTACTTCGAACTTCGAGCTCTGAACTCTCAACACACACACGCCTTCAAAGATGACGATTCCGAGAGCGAGGGCTAATGACTAATCACGATAGTTTCAGTTGGGCCCAGCAGTTTATAACGTATTCCTCGCCAGCGGATTGTTCTGCCAAAGGCTGAGGAAGTAATTAAAGCCAATAACAGAAACGACCACACCCAGAATCCGAGTATGTCAGCAGTTATGGCGGCCTTCATTTGCGGCAAATCTTTTTTTAGCAACTTACCAATCATTCTCTGACGCAGAATCGCGCGGACAAGCTGGCTTATGAAAAATACAACAGGCACAGCAATAAAAAGATGGGCGTTTTTGTCCTGAATTGCTGCCGCATAAATTGCCAAACCAGCCCCCACCCATAAACCTAATATTGAGTATAGACTGCTGAATAATCCGAACCACCAGGTGCCGGGCGCATATATGCGTGTGATTAGAAATTGTCGTCGTCCGAATTCGAAAAGCTCCTTCCACGTTGTGGATTCGTAAGAAGCGGCTAAGCAGGCGGGACTGAAAGCCACCCTCATGCCAGCTTTTTTAACGGCATAAGTGAGTGAAAAGTCGTCGCTTAGCGCTTTTTGCCAGATTTTATCGAGGCCTACTCGGCGAAAAATGTCTGCCCGAATAGCCATGGAACCACCCCAGGCTTGATTATATGGCGTATTGCCGAGCAACTGCGCAACCTTGGCGTTCACTGCTGACAGAGCTAGGCTGGCTAAGTTATTCTTTTTCGGTATGAACCAGCGATAACCACTGGAAGCACCTATGTCGGCTTGCCTGAGTGGCCAGACTAAGTGACTTAGCCAATCCTGGCGAACATAAATATCGGAGTCAGCAAAAGCAAGAACCTCAATATCATCGCCGATTCTTTCGTAGCAATAAAGTAAGTTATGAATCTTTTGGCTACAGGCTTTATCATAAATCTCTCTTTTTTCTCCAACGTTGTTAGCTTCTTTTAAATTTCTTATACGACCTGCAATCAATATTTGCACATCGCGTGCCTTTGAGCTTTGACTTAGTTGGTTCTTTAACTTGCATAATTCGGTATAGGCTGTGTCTGATTTATCTGCAACTACAAACCATAGAATGTAATTTTCATAGTCTTGTTTGAAAAAGGAGGTGACATTTTTTTGAAAATCCGGATCTAGCCCCTTACACGGTACAATAAGCACAGTCCGCAATCGGTACCATGAGCGCTTCTTCGCATATTTCTTCAGCGCATAGCGATGATTCTTATATGTCTGAAGCAGGAATAGTAATTGCGACAGGATTGCGACCAGAGCTATATAATAATACAATCCCATTCTCATATCTTATATAAAGTGCCTAAAGTGAACTAAAGCTTGTCCCCGCGAAAGCGGGGATTAGAAAGTAATCCATAATGTTCGGCACTTCAAATCCTTCGACCTTCCGCAAGGGATGGCTTAGTCCACGGCTCAGGACAGGCTTTAGTTCACTTTAGCTTACTTTTGCGGGGTCCTACGCTATAGTGGCTAATGGTACTATCGTGTCGATTAGTTCGCCAATTGTGTAGTGCTTTGTCAGGTCAACCGGGAGCAAGCAACCGTGGTTATGGTCGGAGGCAATAATTATCAAATTCTTACCGGCTTTGCACCAGCCTTTTTCCTGCGGCTGATGACCGAGAACAAAAATATCGACGTCAAAAAGTTTAGCCATTCTATCGAGTAGGGCCTGACTGTGTTTCCTGCCCCACGTTAAAATGTAAGCAGATCCCGGCTTTTTATAATCACCGATTTTAAGTTGCCCCTGAAAAATTTGGGGATCAAATTTGTCGACGAGATAGTCGCTGGGCAGCGAATGCGACAGCCATATTCTGTTATCACACCTTACTGCTAAAGGCTGTGAAGATAGAAATTTTCTCATGGCTTGTTGAATATCCTTGCTGTCCTGTTGGTACTCTCGCTCCAGAGCATGACATAGTGCGCGATTCATTTCTTTGCCGTCTTTCATTATTTCACTGTAGCTGACGAAGGCCGCGGCATGATTACCCACAACAAAATGAACACGATCGTGAAACTTCAATTTGTATCGGACAGCATCAAAAAGCAACTTATAAGATAGACAGCCACCTTCATGGTCTTCCGGACCTCCATGTATAATCTCCTGCAGGACTATATGTCTGTTGGGATTGTCAGTCAAATTGGCAAAGGTAACTATTCTTTCGAAATTCCGCTGATGTCCATGAAGGTCGCCGGATATAATCAAAGAGCCCTCAGCAGGCAGGCGAATTAAATTGCCCCGTCGGTACTTATCGGCGTAGTTAGCCTCTGATCCTTTATTGAGCAAGTCGATTATTATTGTTTGTGGCATTTTTATTTATTTTTATTTTGCTGCCGAATATACTATGTATCATCAAGTCCAGCCTGGAGATAATCGTCATCATATTCTGTGGGCGCTCTGCGGGATTTTCCTTAACACATTCCATAACTAATTTTGAGACACGCAATGGTATTTGTTCCTTTAGTTCATGTGGTGCTCGAAATGGCTCGCTTACGGGCAGTCCATAACTGCCGGTTTTGGGTATCAGAGTCGGCACGTTTTTTCCGGTAAGAGCCCAATACATTGTAGCGCCGAGGTTAAAGATGTCAGTTTTTGGCCTGAGTGCTTTTCGCCTGACTTGCTCGGGAGCAATGTAATCGGGTGTTCCCTGAATACGCGGCTTAATGGTTCCTATCTTGCAGCTTTGGCCCATGTCGATAATTTTGATAGAGCCGGACTTACTCAAAAGAATATTATTAGGTTTAATGTCACAGTGGATAAATCCCTGCTGGTGCATAGCATAAAGACCATTTGCGACCATTCTGAATACCAGCAGCACGTCTCCCAAACTCAGTGTAGGACTGTTTTCAAGAGTTCTCCCATCAAAATACTCCATCGAAAGCAGTAGCTCTTTTACCTTTAGCATACTGCGGATTTTCTTTAGTTTATAGCACTTACGGACATAGGGGTGGTCTATTCGCCGAGCCACCTTAAATTCATTTTCCGTTTGCTCAAAGACCCTTGAGTCTTCCGGCTTTTCAAATATGACTCGCTTGAGAGCGATTTGATTGCTCTCTTGCCCATCGGTTGCCAAGTAGATTGTGCTGCGAGCACCGGTCCCAATACGTTTGAGTATAGTGAACCCTCCGACATTAAGTATATCTTTAGCCATGTAAGCAACCACTTAAGAATCTAACAATCATCTGTAATTCACTGTCTGGTTATATGATACGTTAAAGGTTATTGTTGTTCGGTCAATTTTGCTCTTCAATATTGCAGCATCTTTAATATATCGAAGATTTTTTTGCATAAATCTATAAACTAAATTGATTAAAACTTGTAAGTGTGACAATTTACGATAGAATCGTTCGTTTGTCCAGCATTAAGACATTTTTGTTACTATCGGCAGAAATAGATAAACCTTGAAAAGTTATTGAAATCTGATGGATGTTATAGGATAGTTTAGACGAAATTAGGTTAGGAATACAGGACAATAACTTGCCTTGGTTCATTGGGATTCCCCGATAGCTCAACTGGTGGAGCGAGTCCGCCTGGGGCGGATTAACCGTTAGGTTGTAGGCTCGAGCTTTGGAT
>CAZVWH010000139.1:0-6012 GCA_964631175.1 uncultured Pirellulales bacterium
AGGTGAGTTGCCTATAGTTTTTCAAAGTGTGCCTGGCCACAGGAAAGACTCGCTGCTGGTGCATGATGGGGAACCTACAAAAGGCGGCAGGTGCTTCCCTGCTGATACGCTCGTTTGGGTAAATGGGACACAGGTTAGAATCTCGCAGGTTACTCAAGGGCAAAAAATTAGTATGCTTGAACCAGTTGAGGCGATGAGTTGCTCGGCCCAAACGGTATCGTTCAGGCAGGTTGAACGCGTAGAAGAGCACGAGGGAGCGTTCCAATGCTATGATGTTGTGCTTGAAACCGGAGACTGCATTAGCGTGGCAAGCTCACACCTGTTTCTGCTTGATTCGCAGCGATGGGTCCCCGTCCAGGACCTCAAAGCTGGCTTGAAGCTAATGTCATTAAAGGGACCCGTCAGCATCAAGAGCGTTATAAAAAGGGTAGCGCCCTTTGTTGGCAAGGTTTATAATCTTAAGATAAAAGATGCAGAAAGGTATTATGTGGGCAAGGATGGGCTTATCGTGCGCGATTGGTAATAAGACGTATCGTTGGCGCAGTAATCAGCCCCTATGGCATCGCATCGAATAGTTGCTTCGGCTGCTAAAGAAGCGGCCTTGTGCACAAGCATAGGGCCGCTTTGCATCAATTCTACAGTTATACCAATTGTGATTAATCCTTGCGCCTCACATATTTAAGGCAGCATGTGGATTCAATATATATTGGCTCAGCAGCGCCATGAATCACATCAGATAACCCGGCAAAAGCGCTGTAATTAAGTACGATTGCTATTACACTAACATATAAACATATACCTGTACTTATTAGCAGTTTCTTTTAGCAGAAACTGCTAATATCTGAAAATCATTCGATTGTATTATAGCAATTGTAATTAAATATTGCGCTTTGCATAAAGGCCGGCAAGACATCCCCCAAGCCTTCGACAAGCTCAGGCGGGGCGCTGCGCTTGAGGCTGCCCTCCATATGTGCCAAACGCACGAAGCGCAGTAATTTAATGCAATTGGTATTATATGCACTTATGCTAAAAGAGCCGCCAATAACTTAGCATCTTGGCAATACATAGTATTACTTTAGTTTGATCGGCAGACCTTTGTCCCGAGATTTAGCTAAAAAAGATTCTAACTCTTTTAATAGCAATTGCATTTGATCAGCGTTTTCGAGCATACTTTCGTATAATCGTCCGTCATTGACGAGCTTGGCAACAGTTCCTTCGCCGCTATTGGCCTTTTCTAAAATCACTCGTAATTGTGATGCTGCTTCACTTAGTTGTTCGCTCGTATCAATCAAGGTGGTAACAAGCCTTTCTGCTTTGGCATCGGCATTTTGCATAGTTTTGGTCCCGGCAGCGGCAAATTCTCGGAACTCTTTTAACGTCTGCTCAGCTTGCCGCATGGTCTCTACAGCATGCTCTGATACCTCAGACATATTAGCCAGCGTCTTCTTGAGATTATCTTTGCTGTTGGGATCACCGATGATATCCTTGACGTGATCTATAAGACTCTTTAGGCTTTCAGCTATGTTCTCAAATTTTTCCTGACTTTCTTCCGGGAAAAACTCACTGGTCATACCGGTCGATCCCTGCTTCAGCATTCCGTCAACTAAAAACCTCGTCTCCGGTCGATTTGGGTCAGTCATCGGAGCCGGAAGCTTAGCAGGATCAACGGTCAGCTCAATATAACTGCTACCGAGGCCTCGCGTCATTAATTTTATCTCTACATTAGAAGGAATATTCCGATATTTCTTGTCAATGCTCAAAGCAATCATTGACTGATGATATTCGAGCCCGGTTTTCAAGTCGCGACGTATTTCCGGTGCCATAACCTTTGTAACTCTGCCGATCTGATACCCACAAAATTGCACAGGCGTATCTTTTTGGACACCGGGTGCAGTAGGAAATTGAACAAATACATCGAAAGAGCTGATTTTGGTCACAGCCGTCGGTATATCTCCGAACTTAAATATAAGCCATACCAGCGCAAATACAGCTAATATTACAAAAAGGCCTACAATAATATTGCGCCTTTTTTGAATAGTTTCGTAGTCGCTCACAGTTCATTTCCTTTCGAGTCGGAACGGCTTTGGAGAAACAGCTCCCTTATGGCACGCAAAGGATAGCCGCTGATATTTAGCTTATTGATCAGCTTTATTCGCTCTATGCACCTTTCATCGAACAGCCGCCTACCGGTTGGCGTAACATCTGCAGGCTCAAGCAAACCGACCATAAGGTAGTATTGCAAAGTTTGCCGGGAAATGCCAGCTTTTTTCGCTGCTGTCCCTATGGGTAGTAATTTGCGTTTATCGCTCAAATCCCAACCTCAAAGAATTCAGAATTTTGAATTTAGAATGTAGAGTTTGTAATTCTCAATTCAAATTTTATTTTATCTTCTCAACTATTTCTTTTACCAGAGCTAAAAACGAATTTTGTACCTGCTCAAATGTCGGTTGACTAATGGTTTTTTTGGAATCAATCGACCCTTCGGCAAGCTCAGGGCAGGCTTTATTTGATTTTTTCGACCATTTAGGCGAAATCATAAGTAAATAATCAAAACCGGCTGGCACGCCTAAGGCGTGTTGCCGAAAGGCTTCTCTTAACAATCGTTTCAGTCGATTACGTACAACCGCATTACCACATGATTTGCTGACAGAGACGCCCAGTCGTGGATAATCATATTTGTTTTCCGCCATATATAGCATAAGAAATCCGTCAGTGGCACAGAGATTACGAGCCAGAACAGTTTTGAATTGCTTGTTGTTGACAAGTCTTTTATCTTTTCCAAAAGAAAAACGCTTCAACATTCCACCATATTTCAGAAGTCAGATGTCAGAAGAGTGAAGACAGAAATTCCATCCTTTGTCCTCTGTCCTCACTTCCATTAGCCGGTTGCCAGAGCTATTCCTTCCGCCGCTTTCCGTCTATTTAGAACCTCCGCACTTATTTTCCGGAACGTTTTAGCATAATCTAAAACACCGACAAGCTCATCGCTATCTTGATCGGCTACTACCGGTATATTTTCTAAATGATACCTTCTCATGTGCTCTATGATCTCTTCAAGCGGCTTATTTGGCGTCGTCTTGTCCAGCACAGGCTCGGCAACATCACAAGCCAACAACCAGCCGGCAAATTCCCTATTCGCAAATATCTCTTTAATATCTGGAATAGTAATTATACCTATTAGTCGTGATTGAGCATCAACAACCGGATAATACAGACTATCAGTTGTGCTGAATACCTCAAGAATTTGCTGCAGTGGTAAATCCTGTGGAATGCTTGTCGGCTTAGTATCCATGACATCTTTAACTGTGTATATCTTTATCAGGTCTTCTTCAGTTATATTCAGTCCTACTTCGCCAGCCTTTTTAACACCAACCTTGACTAAAATAGGTCCCAGTATCTCCATTAAGAACGTTGCTGTCATGGTTACCATAATAATCGTGTGAGCAAGCTCTCCCTGAAACTGCTGACTGGCTAAAATAGCAAGGCCGATAGCAACGCCGGCTTGAGGCAAAAGACAAATTCCCAGATATTTACGAACTACCGCCGGAGCGCCTGAATACTTGGCGCCGAACCAGGAACCGGTCATTTTACCTGCTGCTCTAAATAGAGTGTAGAATATTATAAGAATAACCATCCATAAGCTTAATTTGCCAAACTTCATATGTGCCCCGGCAAGCACAAAAAATGAGATGTAGATTGGGGGTGTGAATCTTTCGATGAGCTTAAACATACCCTTACTCTCACGAGGCATTAAGTTGGCGATCGTTATGCCCAATGTCATGGCAGGCAGAATCGGGTCGATCCGTGGTATCATCGAAACACCAACGACGAGTAAAAGCGACGCCAATGCAAATTCTAAAATTTTATCCTCAGCTCTGACGAACTTCAGAAAAAGATAGAGTAGTACTGCCGCTAAGAATCCCAATGCTACTGCACCGACTATTTCTCCGAACAGCACAAGCATAGTAGTGACAACAGAATCGTGACCTGTGCCGGTAAGAGCCTTTGCTCCGGTTGCTGCGCCGCGGTAGAGCAAAAGTGCCAGAGCGTCGTCCAGAGCGATAATGGCCAGTATTGTAGCCGTAAGAGGTCCCCTTGTTTTATATTCCCATAATACATTAGCTGTTGCTGCCGGTGCCGTTGCCGAGGAGATGGCACCAAAAACAAGTCCCATCGCAATTGAAGTATGTGATTGGCCTGTTACGACCCACATTACCATTGATGTCACCACCGCCACCAGAAAAAAAGCTCCGAGACCCTGGGAGAAAAGTATCACGAAGAACTGCTTACCATATTTCTTAAACACCTCTGCCCGAAGCTCCGCCCCAATCATAAATCCTATGACGCCCAGCGCGAACATTGTCAGCGGCTCAAGGGCTTCAGTGGTTTCGGTAGTTATCAAACCAAAGACGTCTCCAAGGAGTATCCCAACAATGATACAACCGACGACTTGAGGGACATGCAGCTCTTGAATAAGACGAGCACCTAAAGCCCCGCCCAAAATGACCACAGCGAATAGCAAGACCACATTCAAATGGCCAAAAAGCTCAGTGCTCGTGGCGAGAAATAAATAAAACATAGTTATCTGTCGTAAGTTTCAGGCGGCTTTCTGCAGCAATCCGCTCGTGGAATGTAATTCCTGCCGATCTCAAATATAAGGTTATCTGTGTATCAGACAAAAACTTATTCAAATCCTAAATTCTAATAACTAAATCAGAAACAAATCTAAAATTCAAATATTAAATTCGCAGAATGGCCAGGCCCATGTCCAAAACAAATTGTCCATTCTCCGTAGTGACCCTGACCACCGTCCCTTAGGCACTGCATAGGGCAGGTTACGAAGGGTGAATTTTATATTTTGGTCATTTGAAATTGTTTAGAACTTAGAGCTTAGAATTTAGGATTTGAAATCTTCTTCGCGAAAGCTCCAAAAAATAATCTGTATTTCAGCATAGAACTAAGTTAAGAGTGCCTAAAGTGAACTAAAGTGACTTAAAGTTATCCTTTCCTTCATGGCATAGTCTTTTGCCGTGCCGGACTGCCGGATAATTTTAGAACTTTAGGTACTCCAAACTTTAGGCACTTCGCACTTTAGTCACTTTAGCTCACTTTACACTTCCAAATCGTCTGTCACGTTTTGAATAGGCTATTATTGCTTTTTCCAAATTTGCCTTTTTGAAGACCGGCCAAAGGGTTTTTGTGACATAGAATTCGCTGTATGAAATCTGCCAGAGCAGGAAATTGCTGATCCTCATCTCGTTTGCGGTACGTATCAACAGATCCGGCTCATATATGAATGACTGAACATCTGTCCTCTGTCCTCTGTCTTTGCCGTAAGGTATCCTGCGGACTGTCTTCTGTCTTCTGATTTGGTCAGTGTATAGATGCCGGCTTATACATTGTTCGTTAATGTCTCTCAGACGTAGTTGTCCCTTTTTATATTCCTGTGCAATTTTTCTGGCTGCTTCGGTGATTTCAGCTCTGCCGCCGTAATTCATTGCTAGGCCGAGTACCATACCGGTATTTTTGCAGGTTTGCATCATAGTTTTTGAAAGCTCTTTTTGAAGTGTCACGGGCAGGCCCTCCAATTGGCCAAGGTGAATCAATTTTACATTGTTTTTCATCAGCTTGGGGCGGATTCCTATAAGGTATTGGGTGTGAAGGTGCATAAGGGCATCGACTTCAGCTTTGGGTCTTTTCCAGTTTTCCGAGCTGAGCGAATACAAAGTCAAAGATTCAATGCCGAGGTCAACACAGCATTGAGCTATTTTTTCGGCTGTATGTGCTCCTTGGCGGTGTCCCTCAACCCGGGGCAGAGACCTTTGTTTTGCCCAACGACCATTGCCGTCCATAATGATAGCGATATGGCGCGGGATTTGCTCGATTGTCAGTCCAAGCCGTTCGGCGGTTTGTTCCCTCAACTTCGTTTGGGACAAGTTTAGCTTCTCTTCGGTATTCTTTTTCAATTTTCTTTCGTCCTAAAAGTGCAGCAACAGCTTAACAGCAATGTAG
>CAZVWH010000140.1:0-5951 GCA_964631175.1 uncultured Pirellulales bacterium
GCCATAATGAGTCTGGCTGATATCGCTACCTCTGAATCCGTCCGTATCGGCGGGGACGATATGGACGAAGCGATCATCAATCATCTTAAAAGAACATACAATCTGCTTATCGGCGAACCAAGATCTGAAAAAGTTAAGATACAAGTCGGTTCTGCTGCTCCACTGCAAGAGGAGCTGACGATGGAAGTGGCCGGCAGAGATACTATATCCGGCCTGCCCAGAAAAATCGTCATCACCAGTGAGGAAATTCGTGAGGCTCTTCGCGACCCTGTAGCTGCGATCATAGACACAGTTACGACAACGCTGGAAATGGCAGAGCCGGAATTAGCTGCTGATTTGATCGACAACGGCGTAAACATCTGCGGCGGTGCGTCGCTTCTGCGCGGCATGGACACGGTACTGGCAAATGCTACTGGCTTAAAGGTAATAAGGGTTGAGGACCCTCTGAGCTGTGTAGCACGCGGCACAAGTGTTTACCTGGAAAACCTCGAGTTGTGGAAAGACACTATGGACCACGACGAACGGGGATGGGAATAACTCGTCGTGCGTAATGCGTATTGCTTATTGCATATTTTCTTTCACGCACTACGCAATACGATATACGCAATACGATTATGGCAAGGAAGCAAAGCAAAGTCTCCAGACGGATGTTATTTACGTGGTTTATGTTAGGAGGGTTTATCTTCCTTTTTACCCCGAAGAGAGTGACAAATAAATTTCAGTTTGCTTTCGTACGCACTTTCGGCTGGCCTTTAGGCATCGGCAGAAGCATTACACTTGCAGCGGATACGCCGCTGTCAACAGATGTTGTCAGTCGCAGAGAATATAACCAACTGCGAAACCATCTTGCTAATATTATTCAGCAGCGGAATCAGGCACAAAAAGATATTGAAAAGTTATCAGGACTACGCATTAAACCATCATGGGAACAAATGAACTTTGTATTAGCAGACGTCGTCACAGTCTCAGATGGATTGCAAAACGAACTAATTATCAACCGGGGATCAGATGACAACCTGGCGAAGGGACAGTTCGTGCTGGGTGACAATAGCATCATCGGAACCATATCCTCTGTCTCAGCTCATGGAGCCAAAGTCAAGCTGTTTACCGACCCAACATCTAAGATTCCGATAAAGGTTGACCAATTGGACGTGGTGAGGATAATGCAGGGCGCAGGTGGTAATTCAGCTAAGATTAAACTTCTTCAGATAAATCATAAAGTCAAAAAAGGTGACATCGTTTTTGCCGACAAAAAACCAGGGTGCTTGGATGTGCCGATGATTATAGGAAAGATTACACAATGCAAAAGAGACGATAAGGCTCCCTCGCTCTGGGATATAACGGTAGAACCAGTTTGTGACGTACAGAGACTCAACTACGTTGCTGTAATTGTGATGAGTCCATGATAATTTATGAACTTAAATTCTAAATTCTAATATCTAAACTCTAAACAAATTTAAATGTTTAAAATATAAAATTCAAAATAATAAAAACGTATATTTTAATACAAGACGTTTTGGTCATTTAGATTTAGAATTTTGAATTTGTTTAGGATCCATTCGACTTCGCTCAGGACAGGTTTGGAATTTAGTACTTAGAATTTCAGAAAACATCTGTCCTAAAGATTTATTTGCCTGTAGCATTAGTTGTGAGCTTTCACTTTGTGATACGCTGCGAGAGAAAGATCCAGCAAGGATATCTAAATGCTTTGGTTTCGGTTTGCAGTGCTTATTATAGTTACCGCCATCCTGCAGACCGGCTTAGTTGACATAATCGCCGTTACAACTGCTAATGTCAAACCGGATTTGCTGTTAGTGTTGTTGGTGTTTTTCTCCGTCAATTCGAGCGGCAATGTTGCTGTCATAACCTCCTTTACAATAGGTTTTGCTGCTGATATTGTCGGTCCAACAATGGGCCCTCAGATAATAAGCTTCGGTGTGTTCGGCACTTTGCTGGCAGATCTGAACCGGGTTGTTGCTATCAGGAAATGGCCTTATCAGTCACTTGCTATATTTGTAATCGGCTTTCTGACCGCCGCTTTGGCTTATTTCCTCGTGTTTCTCAAACCGGAGCAAGCACCATTAAACGAATACACTAAGCTGCTTTGGACACCATTATACTCAGCAATAATCGGTCCGTTTTTATTCCTGCCGGTTGAGTTGTGGATGCGTACAAAAAGACGAAGCGTCAGACGATTTTAAATGAACTAAAGTTTGGAGTGTCTAAAGTGCCTAAAATTATAACTTTAGCTCATTTTAGACACTTTAGCTCATTTTAGGCACTTTCAATGTATGACAAGCGAGTGAAAATCTTTATAGCTGTAAGCATACTGCTTCTGCTGGTCTGTTTGCTACGCCTGACAGAAATGCAGTTGCTACCCGACTCATCGCTTCAGGATGCCATCGCAGAACTAAGACAGGGTCAGTCTCGCCAGCTAAAGACTATAAGAGGCAAAATCCTCGACCGAAAAGGCCGAGTCTTAGCTGTCGATGAGCCACGATTTCAATTGTCAATAGAATATAAACTGTGCTGTTTTCTGGATGAGCGGGTAAGACGTGCTATATTGTTAAGAGCTGCCAGACGGGAAAATTCAGATAATGCGCTGGTCAAAGCTAATAAGCAGTTGCAAGCCGGTCTTGAGAATCTGCAGCACGTAATTGAGAAATGTACATACTTTGGGCTTAATCACGAAGACATCGAAGACAGAATCCGACAGATCAACGATAATATATGGAATCTACGTCGATATCTCGCGTGGAAAAGAGACTGGCCTAATGAGGATTTTGAGCAGGCTATTCCTGATCCGAATGCCCGTCTTCTGTCGATTGCGAGGGTGGATATTTCTGAGATGCATAGAGCCTGGCCCCTATTTGAGCTAAGGACTGATGACGATATTTTTACGGCTCAGTTGGAATTTATGGATGTTAATGATGTTAAGATTGTGCCGGAAGAGCAAAGGTTTTACCCATACGGCTCGGTCGCTGCACAGACTATAGGCTGGGTTGGACCGGCAACACAAGAAGAAGATAAAAGGCTCTTTGCAAATGATAGATTAGCTCGTTACTTGGATGGTGAAGTTTGCGGAAGGGAAGATGGAGTTGAATATGTCTGTGAAGCTATTCTTCGCGGCAGACGAGGTGAGCTTGTTCGCGACATAGATCGCCACTTAATAAGTAGAACCGAGACCCAATTCGGCGAAGACGTACAATTGACATTGGACATCGAGCTTCAGCAGAGGATAGAAAACTATTTGGCCAACTATCCGCACTCCCGTGAGGGACGCCTTACGACGGACCCGAATAGCTGGCCTGGAATGGCTGCGGTCGTTATTGATGTAACCAGCGGTGACATCTTAGCATTGGTTTCCATGCCGGTTTTTGATTTAAACCGTGCCAGGTATGACTATGGCATTCTTGCCCGCGATCCTAATGGTCCGCTGACAAACCGAGCTATAAACAAGCAATATCCACCCGGCTCGGCTGTCAAGCCTTTGATTCTTATAGCTGGTCTCGAGTCGGGCAATATTACTCCGGATGAGATTATAAGCTGTCCTGCTGAAGAGGCACCATTTGGCTGGCCGAACTGCTGGATTTACAATAGATACAAAATCGGCCATGACAGTAGCTGGCCAAACTATGCCCGCAATGCTATTAAGGGTAGCTGTAACATTTATTTTTCACGCCTTGCCGACAGGATTAATCCTTCGGTCCTGCAGGAATGGCTCTTTAAATTCGGCTATGGACACACTATTAGTCTTACGTCGTGCGTCCCCTCGACCGTGCTCGGGGCAAGCATGCGTGATGTGTCGGATGCAATACGCGATACGCAATTCATCCTTCGCAGCCCCCAAGGGGCGGAGAACGGGTACGCAATACGAGATTTCAGGCAGGCGTCCGGACAAATATCAACTATTCCACCAAATACTCAAGTTACGTCTCTTGAACAAGTAACTACCCTCGAAGGAAGGGAAAGAAGACTGTTTGGCATGGGTCAGGCAAATTGCCGAGCTACACCGTTGCAGGTGGCAAACGCAATGGCTGCTATCGCCCGACGTGGCGTGTATAAACCACCTAAAATTTTCTTGTCGCGCGAAAAGGCAAATACGCAATACGCAATACGCAATACGCAATACGACCTTAATATCTCACCGCAGACCTTAGAAGTAGTTTACGATGGTATGAGCGCTGTAGTTAATGAGCCTGGCGGAACAGCCAATAAGGAATTTGCTCATAGCGGCCTTGGTGAGCAGGATGTGAAGGTTTATGGCAAGACCGGCTCAACCGAGGCGCCGGAGGTCGCCTGGTTTGCAGGTTTTGCCGAAGCCTGCCCCGAGCAAGGCCGAGGGGATAGTGTCGGCGCGAAATTGGCAATTGCGGTCGTCGTCGAGGGTGGCCAGCACGGCTCAAGCGATGCCGCACCGTTAGGGCGTGACATCATCCAATTCTGCATCGAAGCCGGATATATTGGAAATCCTCAATTCTGAATCTTGAAATCCGATATGGCAAAAACACACAACGTCATTCCGAGCGGAGCCGAAGGCGGAGTCGAGGAATCTGATTTTGAATAGATTTCTCCACTTCGCGTCCCTTAGGGACGCTTCGGTCGAAATGACTTATAATTTTTCTACAGGGCAAAATGATTATTGATAAAGTATAATTCATTACGATGAAAAACTCAGACGATAAAAAGGACCAGCCGAGTAAAGAACCCAGATGCGACCCGAAGCAACTGGAGTTGCTAAAAAAATGCTCTGAAAAAAAGGACATAACTGAGTGGAACAAGTGGCGTGAGGAAAATCCCGATGAAGAGATTTGGCTGCAAGGAGCCGACCTCGAAGAGGCCCATCTTGAAGGAGCGGACCTATGTCTTGCACACCTCGAAGGAGCAAGCTTTGGTCTTGCTCATCTGGAAGGAGCAAATCTCCAAGATGCCAGTCTTCAGGGGGCGGTTCTCCTCTGGGCGCATCTGGAAAGGACATACCTCTTGGATAGCCATCTGGAAAGAGCGAATCTATATGATGCCCATCTGGAAGGAGCAGACCTGACTATTGCTCATCTGGAAGGAGCGGATTTAAGCGCGGTTGCTGTTGATGGTTCAACCCTGTTTTGGCACTGCACTATTGACCATAAGACGGACTTTCGTGGTGTTGGACTGGAAAGCTGCCGGATAGATGAAGGCACGAAATACCTTCTGCAATACAACAAACAGCGGATGAATTGGGAAGATTGGTATAGGGGCCAATCAGAGAAGAAGTGGCTATGCAAAATGCACCCATTGTTGACATCGCCCGTTCGTTTATTCTGGTGCCTGAGTGATTATGGGCGAAGTACCATCCGGATACTGGTAGTTTTTATTGCTCTGGCAATTGTTTTTGCCATTGCGTACTGGGCCAAGCCAGATTGTGTAATGGTCAATGGCCAGGTCGGCGGCCTTGTGAACTTTCTGCATGCTCTATATTTTTCTGTTGTTACGATGACGACATTAGGTTTTGGTGATATTGCAGCCAATCCGGCAAGTAGTTGTGGTCAAGTGTTGTTGATGCTTCAAGTGTTTTTGGGCTATTTTCTTCTCGGTGCCATAGTAACTCGCCTCTCGATTCTATTTACGGCAGGAGGTCCGGCAGGAAGATTCTCAAAAAAACAGAAAAAAAACTAAACGGAGTGAGTAAACTGTGATTATGCACTGCTGAAAACATAAGAATAGCGTAATACCAATTGTGAATAATTAATGCGCTTATTCGTGTCATTTCGAGCAAGCCGCAGGTGAGTCGAGAAATCCGTTTGAACAGATTTCTCCGCTACGGGCCACTTTGTGGCCCTTCGGTCGAAATGACATAAGCGCAAATTTTAATCACAATTGGTATAAGTCATTGCGAGCGAAGCAATCCGGCAGTACTGTCGGATTGCCACGGCCTACTTCGTAAGCCTCGCAATGACAATTTAACCAATCAC
>CAZVWH010000141.1:0-5819 GCA_964631175.1 uncultured Pirellulales bacterium
TCGCAGGCTGGCAGAGGAATACGGCAATGACGTAGCTAACTGGCAGGCTTTGTCTTCTTCCCCCGGCAGGTAGGGTAAAAAAGATGTCAGGTTTTATGAAAACACTGTTGTTTATCTCTTTATTGTTGGCCTCTGCTGCTGAGGCAGACATCCCGTATGTAATAATCAACGAGATTCACTACGACCCCGATGTCAAAACCGAACTGGTGGAGTTTGTAGAACTCTATAACGCGGGGACAAGTTATGTTGATCTGACTGGCTGGTATTTCTCAAACGGCATTTCATTCCAGTTTCCAGACGGTACAATATTGCCAGCCGGTGGATATATCGTTGTCACAGAAAACCCATATCTTGCTTACCATCCAGTAACTATTATGGATAAGTACGATGTTAATAGTAGCTTAGTTTATGGATCATTTGCCGGCAGACTGAGCAACGATGGAGAGAGAATCATTCTGCGTGATGCAGAGGGTAGGAAGATTGACGAGGTGGATTATCAGCTTGGCTTTCCCTGGCCGACTGTGGGTGATGCAGTGTCGGAAAATCGGCCTGGCACAGGTCATTCTATTCAATTGGTCAATCCCTCCTTTGACAATGACCTTGCAGGTAGCTGGCGTTCGGCTTATCCGACACCGGCGGCGAGAAATGAGGAAGTTTATGCTGAAAACATTCCTCCGCACATCCGTCAGGTAAAACACTCGCCCAAGCAGCCCAAGTCGAACGAGGTGGTAACCATTACCGCCAAGGTGACCGATCCCGATGGTGTTGCGGAAGTTACACTGTTGTACCAGATTGTTAATCCGGGCAGCTATATCCCCTTAAGTTTTCCTAATTACACCTTGAATCCTGATTATGAGAATTCGGCAAACTGGTCGAGTATTACTATGCACGATGACGGACTTAACGGTGACGAAATAGCAGGCGACGATATTTATACCGTACAGTTGCCGGCTTCTTTGCAGGTACATCGTCGGCTGGTGCGTTATCGTATCCGTGTTACGGACGACACATCGAGTTCTTTAGTTGTACCCTATGATGATGACCCTCAGCCTAATTTCGCTTACTTTGTTTATGACGGCGTGCCGGCCTGGACGGGAAACGGCGTTACCTACAACGCTGAAGTGATGCGCTCTTTGCCCATTTTCTACGTAATTTCCCGAGACTCTGACATATCCAGTTGTCATCATGATTACATCCCTTTCGGCCAGGAAACGGATTTCATCTATCCGGCTACCGTTGTCTATGACGGTGAAGTATATGATCATGTTCTTTATCGTATAAAGGGATACTATTCATACGTGATTGAAGGTAAAAGGAAATGGAAGTTCAATTTTCATCGGGGCCATCGCCTGCAGATGCGCGATGACTACGGTAATAAATTTAACGAGAAATGGGATAAGATCAATCTCTCCACCGGCACCTGTCCTTACTGGCGAGAGTTCGGCTGGGACGAAGGTGTTGATGGCATGGTCATCAACGAAGCCACGGCTTTCAGGTTCTTTTCTTTATCGGGAGTGCCCGCCTGTAATACTGCTTTCCTGCATGTGCGGGTGATTGATAATGCTTCTGAAAACGGAGCCAATCAATACTCCGGTGATTTCTGGGGTTTATATATCGGCGTGGAACAAGTGGATATCCGCTTTATAAATGAACGCGGCCTATCGGATGGTAATTTGTATAAAAGAGATGGTGGTAATGTCGGAGTTAATCAGGGAACGACAGATCCGGATATAGCAAGTCGTACTGATGCAGACAATCTTATTTGGACCATTGATTCCCATCCTTCACTGTCATGGTGGAAAAGTAATGTTAACTTGCTGTGTTACTACGGCTATCACACGGTTTCAATAGCGCTGAATAACTCCGACCAGACATGGAACAGGAATTCCTACATATATCATAACCCGGTGACCAACAAATGGTCTATGCTTCCCTGGGATGTTGATCTGGTGTATGAATATGCCCCGCACTACGATGAGAACGAGCACTTCAAGTATGTCCTGGAACATTCAGAGGCTAATATTGACTTTAAAAACCGCGCCCGAGAACTACAGGATTTGTTGTTCGATGGAAAACAGGCATCGCAGCTAATAGATGAGATTGCCTCGATAGTGAGCAGTACCACAACAACCCGGAAGTTTGTCGAAGCAAATCGGGCGCGTTGGGAATATGCACCATATGTCGTATTAAAAGATCGAGATGGGATGTTTTACATTAGCAGTTGGTGGGCGCCGGACCATGATTTCCCCGCGGTTATCCAATATATGAAGGATTATATTTCGCCTGCGGGTGTGGGAAGTAGTTATGGCGGCGGTAAACTTACGGTTGATATCCAGGATTCGGATATACCGAATAAACCGACCATAACCTATACAGGTTATGCGGGATACCCACTTAACTACCTTACCTTCGAGACCAGTTCCTTCAGCGACCCACAGGGCAGCGGCACCTTCGAGGCCATAAGATGGCGTATCGCCGAAGTAGAACCCAACTCTCAATATGTGCCTACCATTACACCCCCGGATAATACGATTACGCTTCTGGAGCCGGGAAGTCCGGATTGGAAATACTTCAAAGGTGATGCCGGCGAGCCTTCCAGCTCTGTCGATGCCTGGCGACAATTGAACTTCGATGACAGCTCATGGTACGAAGGCCAAACCAGCATCGGCTACGGTGACTCCGACGATAACACCATCCTCAGCGATATGCAGAATAACTACTCCACGATATATCTGCGGCACAAGTTTACTGTCACGAATGTCAACGAGATCGAAACACTCAAGTTGAGAGTTTATGTTGATGACGGGTGTATTATCTGGATTAACGGTACAGAGGTGGCTCGGCTAAATGTCTCCGATAGCTTCAAAGCCTATGATGATCTTACCGATGCTCCCTATGTAGATGACGCAGTATGGCAAGAATTTGAGCTGCCGATGCCTTATGATTATCTTGTTGAGGGTGAGAATATCATAGCTGCACATGTGTTGAATAGCTCGATAAACAGCAGCGATATATCAATAGATGTTACACTGATTGCTGAAACAGACATAGGCGGCGATTACCCTGATGATTCTCCGGCCGGCACATATACTTACCGTAGCAGGCCAGGCAAGTATGAAATCGATGAGGCTTGGGAAAGTGAAGAGCTCACAGAATTTGACAGTACTATAACCATCCCTGCCAGTGTTGTGCAGCCCGGTCGCACATACAGAGTTCGCTGCCGAATGAAGGACAACACCGGCAGATGGAGCCACTGGTCCGATCCTGTTCAATTTATTGCAGGCGAGCCGCTGCCGGCTAATATTCTGGATGATCTGCGCATTACCGAGATAATGTACAACCCCGCTAATGCGGATACATCCAGAGGTGAACTGAATATTGACAACGATGAGTTTGAATTCATCGAGTTAAAAAACATCAGAGACGAAACGCTCGATTTGACCAATGTTTCTTTCACTGAAGGTATTCTTTTTGATTTCGCAGGCAGCGACATAACCAGTCTTGCTGGTGGAGATCTTGTATTAGTAGTCAAGAATAAAGCTGCCTTTGAGTCCCGTTATGGCGCAGGAGTATCTAATAAAATAGCCGGTGAGTACAGTGGAAAATTAGCAAATGAAGGTGAAAAGATAAGTTTAGTAGATATCTGGAACGGAACCATTGCCAAATTTGAGTATAGTGACGACAGTGGTTGGCCTCAATCAGCCGATGGAGCAGGCCATTCGTTGGTTCCGTTGGCCTCGGCAATACTAAGTGGGCCTGATGGCTCATTGAATGATGGCGGCAACTGGCGGGCCAGCACTAATATAGGCGGCTCACCCGGCCGAGACGACCCATAACCCGTTAACAGAACTTAAGCAAAGCCGAATTCTAGCAACTGCTCATGTAGGTTTCATTGCCCCCTCGGGCTCTAGACCGATCTATCGACAGCGAATCAGTTGATTGCTGTTGAACTGAATGTGAGGGATATTCATTCGCAGGTCTTCAATGAAACGCAAACCGTCCTTCCAGTATCCTGCAGTAGGTCTTAGGTCAGCCCACTGACTAATAAAATAGCGATTTATATTGTAAACCAAAAGCTCTCTAAGATACTTGCTTACCATCGAGGCCAATGACACTGGTAAAAAATGCTCATCTGCATCAATTACAAAATGCAACCGCACAGTTCTGCTACAGGTCTGTAATTCGTAACTGCTTGTCTCCTGAGTCTCACTAATAATTTTTAGTTCCATCTCAGAAAACATTCGCTGTAAGTTCTTCCGATAGTAAACACGGCCTCCCTGCCTATCAACTATGATGTGAAAGTCGTCACCTTCAAAGCTATCAAAAGCATTCTTTATTAGCTGCGATGTAGCAGTGAACAGCACACTTGCCTTGTTTTTCACGCCACTCATCATCTTATTGTAATATGCAACGTCCAAACAGCAGCTTTTAAGCCCCAGTAATTCGATGCCATTTGAGCTCAGATCATCGGCCAATACTCTTGAGGCGATTGCCCTATCAGCTTCATCCACCAAAATCTTCTGGCTTTTAACGTCCTGGTACCAGGGATAGTTACTTAATCGTTCGAGACAGTCCGGACACAGCAGCTCTATAAGCTCGGTCAGAGTTGTCGGCTTCTGGTCAAGACATCTTAAGGCCGCCAAAACCGTGCGTTGCAGGTGCTTTATCCCCAACGATTTGCTGTGAGCTTTTTTGCTGTCGGTGATAAGCAGCCGGCCAGAAAGCTGTTTGAGCTTTTTAGCAACACTCCTTCCTAAAATCTGCCAAAGGTCAGATGTTAAAAGATGATCCGGCAGCAAAAAGCTGCTTGACGATACAACTAATGGTCCAAGAATCGGCCCAAAACCAGCTTCGTCAATCCCCACTAAGATTGCCATCCCTACAAACTCCTGCTATTGCTGTGATTACTACCTCCGGTATGACTCAAACGAAAAACATACAGCTCTGAAAACCAAAACCGGACTCTGCAATCAATCGTTGCGAAAATCTTAATGGCTGTCAACGAAAAACTTACTGGCCAATGGGATGGCCAACAGAATTAAAAAGTGAACATCTCAAATATCCTGTATTCTACGATTGACATATGTATTGGTAGAATTTAGAATTTTGTGGTTAAGCTGAAACTGATAAGGGAATTCTCATGGACTTAAAAGGCGTAATTCTGGCTGGTGGTACCGGTTCGCGACTTATGCCACTAACCAAGGTCACAAATAAACATCTGCTCCCGGTTGGGCAGAAGCCTATGATATACTACCCAATAGAAAAATTGACAAGAATCGGCATAGAGGAAATCCTAATTATAACCGGCATTGAACATATGGGGGATGTGGTAAGTCTGCTGGGCTCCGGAAAAGACTTTGGCTGCCGATTTACGTACAAAGTGCAGGATGAAGCTGGTGGAATTGCGCAGGCGTTGGCATTGGCAGAAAACTTTGCTCACGGACATGACATCCTTGTTATACTCGGCGACAACATCTTTGAAGATAACCTCAAAGACTACGCAGCTAAATTCACCGCTCAAAAAGCGGGTGCCAGGCTGTTACTAAAGGAGGTTGACGGCCCTCAGCGATTCGGCGTTGCAGAGGCTTCGGGCGACAGGATTATCAGCATTGAGGAAAAGCCCAGAAAGCCTAAATCAAACTACGCAGTAACGGGCATATATTTTTATGATGCTTCTGTATTTGATATTATCCGAACACTCAAGCCATCTGCTCGTGGCGAGCTTGAGATTAGTGATGTCAACAATGCTTATATTGCCAAAGGCCAGTTGGCCTATGATATACTCGACGGCTGGTGGACAGACGCAGGAACATTCGAAT
>CAZVWH010000142.1:0-5788 GCA_964631175.1 uncultured Pirellulales bacterium
AATTTCCAGATCATCCGGGCATAACACCGAATTCTCTTTCTGGATGGGTATAATAATACTATGCCGCAAAAAGTCAGTAGCCGCTGTCTCAATGCACGACGAACTACAAATCCTGTGAATATTACTAAAGCCAGACTCGCCGATGTAAGTCCCATCACAAACCACATCTGAATAGTTCGTCGCTGAGGGTACCAACCGTGCCTTTTGGCCACTTCTCTACAGATGGCCTCTAATAAAACATGAAGGTCTAATTGCTTATTGATGCCCAGCACTAACAGACTAACCGCGAGACTCCTCCAAAAAGCACGGTGTCCCCTAAGGGTTTCCGGGTAACGCGCGTAAGCCCAGCAGAGCAAAGCCGTGGCTATATACATAGCAGTCATCACCCAATCCGCGATGGTGGGCTCGCCAATGCTCAGCTTCCATCTACCGTATGCCGAGATGACAAGTGTCAGCATTTTTCTTCAAGTAAATAACTACGGGCTTATGCCAGCAGCATTCTAAAATTCAAGCTTCGCTTGCCCGCTGTCTTCTTGACCCTGCTTCTGGACATATTTCCGTATCGTCTCTTCACTTATTCCTACAGTTGAAACAAAGTAGCCCATCGACCAAATACCTTCTAAATCCCAATACACCTTATCTAAAAATGAAAATTTTCTTCTCATCGTGTTGCAGGTATTGGTTTTGACCATATTGACAACCTTACTCACAGAAAACTTCGGGGGTATAAACATCACTAAATGTATATGGTCTAAATCCGTATTTACCTCCAATACTTCTATCTCAGGATGAAACTTATTTATCCGCTGTACCCTCTTTTTCAAATACTCATCAATACCGGCTTTCAATACCTTTCTGCGGTATTTGGTCGATATTACAATATGATACCGTGTGTAATATACCGCATGGGCTTGCTTCTTGCACTCTATAGCAATATTATACAAGAAGACAGCGGGTACTTCCATCTACGGGTTCACACCCGTAGTATTACAAAGGAAGAATTAACTGCCCTGCTGTTTTAAGATGAACAGAAGCTCGTCCAGAACTTCATTATTTAATCGTTAAGTCCGGATTATCCGGCCCAAAATGCTTAAGCATAACGATTGGTTCGGTCTTGGAGGGATTAGTGATTTGTACTGCCTCTCTGGCTGCACGTTCGCTGACGAAAAACTCATCGTTGGTCAACTGGCCGTACCGTATAAGCGTTGGCGTCTCAATATCCCACTGACCCATCTTGCCGTGTCCGGCCATCATAATAAGGCCGCAGGAAGCACTGTCCTTGACAGTTATCGTTTGGCCCGGAAGAACGGTAAGCTCTTTGGCACTGAAGTTAGTTGACTTATAGCATATCCAGTTTTCAATATAGCCTTCAGCTTTCATTTCATCGACCGGCCGGACCGGCATCGGACGCATAAATCTGTTCGCTGCAAAATTGGGGTCAAGGTTCAAATCCCAATCAATCACATCGAGCAAATGATTAACGTCACCTATTTTGTCTTTAGGTGTGTCTTTCCATAGAAGCTGCTCAGGTACAATCTGGTCGCCTGTAAGCGACTGGTACATCGCTAAGACGTCCGAAGCCTTCTGCGGCTCGTAGGTACATAGACTGCCCGGGGCATGCAGCAGCCCCGGCGGCACATCCCAGCCAGTGCCAACTTCAAGCCGATATGCGGTGGATAGATTCGTAATTTTGTTGTCACCTTTGGCAAAATTCAGCAGACACCGGCGGACTTGCTCCCTGGTTGTGCCTGGATTGAGGCCGAAGAAGGTATAAGGAAAATCACCGTCATGGTTGTTCACTTGCGGTGGAAAATAATAAGCCTCGGGTTTGCCTAACTGACCCGTCAACCTGGCGTGTTTGTCCCGATGATGGATGTGCAGGGGCAAAGCTCCCTTATTGTCGAAGAATTTTGAATACATCGGCCAACACCGATACTTGTCCCACAGTCTGTCGCCAATAAGCTCACCTTTGAGCTCATCGATCGCTTCCTTAAGGAGAACTTTTTCTATTTTTCCATTATCATCAAAGACAATAAAACTCATGCCCTCGTCCGCTGCAGTTAATGGGCCGTTGTCAGCCGGCGTGGTTGATGAAAACCAGCGTTCATCAATACCCCCACGCTCACCACCCAGTGCATAGTAATCATCCGGATGGAGCTTTATACGCCGGCCCGGCACGCAAAAAGAACGCGGTACCCAGTTCGGCGCTAACCTTACAATTCCTTTTCCCTGCTGGAGTGCTCTGCTCGCAATAGATTTAGCAGACATAAATACTCCTTAATTACAAGCGCAAAATAGAGCGACCCATAAAATCAATTCGAATAAATAAACACAATAGAACGTAACTATGCTTAATAATCCGTCATTTATCCGCTGAACAAAAATCAGCCTTTACAAAATTTTAGGTCTCTCTGTTGCTATTTTATACAGTTAGAGACATTAGGCAACGATTTTCAGCCTCTAACTGCCGGAGGCTTGGCTTAAGCATCCAAATAATGGGGCAATTTTCACATTTGATTCGTAACCGGTTTTAGGCCATTTTGGATTTTTGTTTTTAAACTAACCAGTATGTGTTACTTGCCGAATCCCAAAGTTTTTTCTTCGCTTAGTTTATGAATTTCGAATGGTGGTGTGTAAACATGTTATTCGTCGGTCCGAATTCAACTGCCGTCCGGCTTTTTAATTACGCAATGACACTTAATTTTCAATTTCTCACGTAAAGAAATGATTTTCTGCTTGACTTATTCTTTTACCGCCCTACTATACTATTTAATATTTAGAATCATGGAGGAGTAGGTGGCATGGATATGCCCAGAACGAAACATGGATGTTCAAACAATAAGGGGGTTTCCTTTTATTTCTCAAAGGCTTGCAATATTCTCCTTTCATCCTTCAGAGAATTTCTATCCTCAATTAACTCTCTTAGTATTCGAGAGTGCGGCTGCTTAACCAAATTAGGACGTTTCCTTACCTCGTCACCTAGCAGAATTCTACCGTTATATCTGGTAGAAGGCAGTAAAGGAGCATTGCACGGAGGCAAGCTCCTTTCTGTCCCGTGGAAATCTTACGCTACTATTGACTTGTTTTCTAATGAGCCGGAGAGCGCAGTATATATGATCATACATGCACGTATCTTAGGCTGGTTTTATTAAGGAGCAGAATGTCAAATGACTGAGTTTGAAGCAGAAACATCGGTCCTTCTGAACATTATACGGATATCGATTATTGTGGTAGCCCTTCCTGCATATTTCCTGCTAATAATTCTTACTGCATTAATAACTTTACCACTAAATTTATTTAATCCATTGATGAATAAGTTGTTGAGAACAAAAAACACATTCACAAGTGGTAATCCGCATGCAAAACAAAAGGGGATTATACCAAATCAGTACAAGCTCTGAATTAACGCTCTGTTATCACCTCCTTAGCTCACATCAGGTCAATTTCTATCCAACAAGCTGGACTCCGTCGAGTCCATCAGTCGAGCCGGAACCCAGCCGAGCAACCTAATAGTGTGCTGGAATCAGTCATGGATGTATATAAACGTGAGAAATATCATGATGTAGAGCCAAAACTTAGGAGCTAAATAAAAATTTCAGACACCTGCAATTCCCGAGACGATCATAACTAATATTGAACAAAAAATTTCTAATAGCAGTAGTATTATGTAATCAATAGCGCGAAAAGAACACCAAACAATAAATTGGCATAAGAGAAATTAATTATGTGTTTAGTAATTCTGATGTAGATAGTATCTTGAAAAATACCCTCATACCACAGGTTTCTTCTAACCTCTGCATCAACAAGCTCTTATGACGTACTGCTTGGCAGACATTGTTGTTTCATATAGTGTGACTATTGACGAAAATGCTTCTATCGGCTAAAATCAAATTTTCATGGCAAAATTGAAAAAAACAACCGGAAAGAAACGAACAGTCAAAAGTTCTTCTAAGCTCGCCGTCGTCAAGCCTAAAAAAAAGGCTTTTCGCAGCTATAACGAAGCTATTAGCTACCTGTTTAGCAAGACTGACTACGAGAAGCAGAAAATTCTGCGCTATAATATTACTACGTTCAACCTCGACAGGATGAATAAACTTCTATCGCTGGTAGGCAAACCACACAAAAAATTTCATACAGTCCATATAGGCGGTACAAAAGGAAAAGGTTCGACCGCTACAATGCTGGCCAAGATGCTCGAGGCGAACGGTTATACCGTAGGATTATATACCTCGCCGCACGTAGTGAACCTGCATGAGCGGATTATGGTCAATTCAAATATGATCAGCAAGCAGCACATGCTTGATCTGCTGAACCGCATCTACGCTTCGATTGAGAAATTATCAAAGACTGACCCACCGACTTTCTTTGAAATTATGACAGCCTTGGCATTTATGCACTTTGTCGATATGAACGTTAATATCGGAGTGATCGAAGCCGGTTTGGGCGGCCGATTAGACAGCACCAACGTCATTGAGCCCAAAGTTATCGGCATAACCAGCTTGAGTATCGACCATATGCAGCAATTAGGCAATACCATTGACAGTATCGCCAGAGAAAAAGCCGGGATTTTCAAACACGGTGTGCCCACAGTTACCGTTGAACAGGAGCCGGCTGCAATGCGGGTTCTGAAAACCGAAGCTATGGCAGTTAATGCACCTTTTAGCGTAACCGGCGTAGATATTGATTTTTCACATCGATTTGAAACATCGAGAGAGCACGGCCCACATACTAGGATATGCCTGACTACGCCTACAAGCAAATTTGAACATCTACGAGTGCCATTACATGGCCGACATCAGGCAATTAACTGCGGTTTGGCTCTGGCTATGCTGGATAAACTCAAAGCAGACGGATACAAAATAGACAATGAAAAGGCAACTGCGGGACTTAAAGAGGTTAGATTGGCTGGCCGAATGGAGATGATTTACGACGATCCGAGAATTATAATCGACGCTGCCCATAATGCAGCAAGTATTCGGGCTCTTATACAAGCAATAGGCCAAAACATCCCTTATGATTCAATGGTAGTTATCTTCGGCTGCAACAATGATAAAGACACAGAGGGCATGCTCCGAGAGCTGCAATATGGAGCCGACAAGGTGATTTTTTCTCGCAGCAACTCGGCTAAAGCTATGTCCCCAGATATACTGGCTGAAATGTACACGGAAATAAGCGGCAAGATGTGCCAAACAGCTCTCAGCTTGGGTGAAGCATTACGACTTGCCGAAAGTGCTATCAGCAAAGAAGACCTAATTTGCATTACTGGAAGTTTCTACCTGATCGGCCAGGCTAAAATGCGTTTCCAGCCTAACCAAACAACATAGGTTAGTTAATTAGTTTAGCCGGCACCCCTGTGGTGCCGGTTATTTTATAATCTACTTTCCCTGCAGCCTATATAAACATACTCGCTTTAGGTGTGCCGCCGTATGCACCCATATTTATGCGTTCGCCGTTCGGCGACGGCTCAGCGGTACAATCTGAATCTGGATCGCCGGCATCGATACAAGGACTTGTTACATTATCCTGAACCCAACTCTGACTGGCCGGATCCCAGCGACCTGCCTGCGACCTCAAATGGTAATCGCGGTTACTCGGGTCTGCGAACAAAGGATCAATATCAATGTTACCTTCTCCTTCTTCTACTTCATCCTCTATTTTGAAACCGCCTTGAATGTTGTTGTAGTTAATAGCATAATCTCCAGGCCAGACGTAATCAGACACGTATATTTCATTCTGCCATATGATATTATTCAGGATAAGTGGCTTCTCAAGGCTCCACGGCGTCGGC
>CAZVWH010000143.1:0-5479 GCA_964631175.1 uncultured Pirellulales bacterium
CTACTGAGGGCTGGCTTTGGTATGACAGCGCTGCCTCGCATGTAGGTCTGTATGCGGATTTCGAGGGGAGTATCGTACGGGAACACACCGGAACGATTTCTGTAGGGATCAGTAAACGATTTGGTTACAAGACGGACATCGCGATGACCGGAAACACCAGTGACGATCCATGCGATTATACCATCGAGCTTGATATACGCAACCTCCAGGGTAACTGGAATCCTCATGAGATAGAGATTTGGATACTCACATACAACCCTGATATCGGTAGCGGCAACTATGGATATGGTTTACCTCTCCTGGAACTTTATCAAGAGGACGAATGGGTCCATATAGAATATAACCTGGGTGAGCTGGTGGAAGTGAACAGAGCCTGGTGGCAAGGAACCGACTGGGACATGACAAATCCCATGTGGTCTTATGAGATTGGTGGTCCGCCGTATCCGGGTGTAGAAGTAAGTGAGTCGTGGACGCAGGTGTTCCTTGTGGATAATCTCAAAATTACCCTGGTTACGGAACCGCCGGAGTTTGCCAGAGAGGCAGTACCGGAAGATCAGAGCATAGATGTACCAATAGATGTGGTACTGAGTTGGGAGCCCGGTATTTATGCCGCTACGCATAATTTGTACTTTGGAACGGATATCAATGATGTTAATGAAGCAAGTGAAACTGACCCGCGTGGCGTATTGGTCAGCCCAAACCCGGATGCTAATAGTTACGATCCTCCCGGCCTTCTCGATTGGAAACAGACATATTACTGGCGGGTCGATGAGGTCAATGATGCTCATCCTGATAAGCTGTGGAAAGGCAGGGTCCGGAGCTTTACAACGGCTAACTTTCTTGTTGTGGATGACTTTGAAGACTATAACGACATCAATAACATGATATATCTAACATGGACAGGCTACGAAATGAATAATACCGGCATGACTGTTGGTTACTTTGAACCTCCGTATGCAGAAACTGAACCTCCTAATGTTAATAACGGCTCTCAAGCCATGTATATGCGTTACGACAACGATGGTACTGTCAACGAAGGTAACCCAGACTTTGAACAGGCAGGGACACTATTTTATTCTGAAGCCGAACGAACGTGGACGGATGCACAGGATTGGACAAGGGAAGACGTTAATTCCTTAACGCTGTGGTTCAGAGGCATGCCGCCTATTTATGGCAGCTTCGTAGCTGGGCCACCAACCTGGACACTGACTGCACGCGGTACAGATATCTGGGGTGAGGCTGACGAGTTCTTCTTTGCCCATAAACTGATGTCGGGCAATGGGACTATAACAGCCAGAGTAGACAGTATGACTAACACCGACGCGTGGGCTAAACCAGGAGTTATGATTCGTGAGTCTCTGGCTGCAAACTCCGCGCATGTAATGATAGTTGTCACACCTGCAAGTGGCGTTTCCTTCCAACGCCGGATAACTGTGGGTTCTGGCAGCGATGAAACTACAGAACCAGGCATCATTGCTCCGCAATGGGTGAGATTGACGCGTAGCGGCAACACCTTTACTGCAGATTATTCGGCTACTGGAGCTGCTAATAGCTGGACAACATTGGGTTCTGTTGAAATACCTATGGCACCGGATACCTATGTAGGCTTGTGCCTAACCAGCCATAACGTTAATGCGACCTGCACAGCCGAATTTTCAAATGTTAGCACAAGCACTTCGGTCACAGGCGATTGGCAGTCGCAGGATATTGGCATAGAAAGTAACATTGGTGAGCCGATGTATATAGTTTTGGAGGATAGTGCTGGCGGTAGTGTGGTGGTCAAGCATCCAGATCCGAATGCGACAACTATGAACAGTTGGACGGAGTGGAATATACCGCTGACAGAATTTACCGGCGTAAATATGCAGGCTGTCACGAAGATGTCCATAGGTGTCGGCGACAGAGCTAATACGCAACCAGGTAGCGCAGGTGATTTATACATTGATGATATCAGGTTGAATCGGCCTTAATCAGCGGTATTACCTCGACGGTTCGGCTAAGTCGTCAGTGATATTTAATAAGTTCAGGGCCTATACGATGTATAGGCCCTGTTTTTTTGCATCGAGACGGTCAAGCCATTAGTTTCTTAAGCAGTGCACGCTGGAAGTGCAGGCGGTTCTCAGCCTGGTCGAATATAATCGAATTCTCTGATTCGGTGATTTCATTAGTAATCTCAAAGCCACGATAAGCAGGTAAACAGTGCATAACCTTTACGCCCGCTGGGGCAGAGGCGAGAAGTTCTGAATTTACCTGAAAGTCCTTAAAGGCTTCGATACGTTTCTTCTTTTCATCTTCTTGGCCCATACTTACCCACGTATCTGTATAAATCACATCAGCTCCAACAACAGCCTCGTTTGGGTCGTTAGTCTGCTTCACACAATCTGCTTGTCTCCGATTGGCTGCGCTAATAGTTTCGGAATCAAGCTCATAGCCACTTGGTGACGCTACGGTCATTTTCATGCCGAGCTTGCTGCATGTAAAAGCGAGCGAACGAGCTACATTGTTGCCGTCACCGACAAAAGCGATTTTAATGCCTTGTAAGCCACTGCCCCCCCGCTCTTGTCTTCGCCTGCCGAAATGCTCACTGATAGTAAGCACGTCGGCCATCGCCTGGCAGGGATGAACCCAATTCGTCAGTGCGTTTATCACAGGCACCGTTGCGAATGCAGCCAGCTCAGTGACAGCGCTGTGCTCAAATGTGCGGGCCATTATGACGTCAACGTATCGGCTCAATACTCTCGCGATGTCTTTAATGGCCTCGCGTTTTCCGATTCCGCCGATATCTTCGGGCTTGACGTAGATTGCGTTGCCGCCGATGTCCGTCATGGCAACCTCGAAGCTGATTCTGGTCCGCAGGCTTGGCTTTTCAAAGAGCATAGCTAAAGTTTTGCCGGTAAGGCAAAGATCACGTCCGCCGGTCTTGTAGAGTTTCTTCAGAGTGCTACTTTCCCACAGCAGCTCCTTTAGCTGCTCGGCTGAACAATTATTTATACAAAGAAAATCTTTCATTTTTTTACATAAACCCCCAATAAATTGGGTGGCTAAACAACCCCCAGGGCAGGCCTGGGGGCTAAACTTTTCCTGTTTCTGTCAGAACGGCATCGAGGATTTCGACAGCCTGGTCAAGCTGTTTCTTGGTGACAATCATCGGCGGCATAAACCGCAGCACCGTACCTTGCGTACAGTTTATTCGCAATCCTTTTTCCAGACATTTATCGACAATTTCGCCACCAGTGCTGGTCAATTGCACGCCGATCATCAAGCCGATGCTGCGGACGCTATCAATAATCGAATGTCTTTGTTTTAATTCAAGCAGCTTGTCTTTTGCATATTGGCCAAGCTCAGCGGCGTTTTCCATAAGGTTGTCTTCCTCTATAGCTTCTATAACCGCGATGGCTGCTGCGCAGGCGATGGCATTTCCGCCGAAGGTCGTAGCGTGCTTGCCGGGGACAAGTGACGCAGCGACCTCTTCCGTAGCCATCGTCGCACCTATCGCCATGCCGCCTCCCAGGGCCTTTGCCATAGTAATAATATCCGGCTCGACATCAAAGTGCTGGTATCCGAACCACTTTCCGGTTCTGCCTATGCCGGTCGTGACTTCATCTACGATCATAAGCGCGCCTTTTTCGTCGCAAAGCCGGCGGATCGCCTGCAAATATTCTTTTGCAGCTAAATTTATTCCACCTTCGCCTTGAATCGGCTCGACCATCACCGCTGCAACCTCATCGCTGAACGCCGATTCCAATGCAGTGACATCATTGAACGGAACATAAACAAAACCCGGCAGCAGCGGCAATAATCCTTCATGCTGCTTCGGCTGAGCAGTTGCTGTCATCGTAGCGAAGGTTCTGCCATGGAAGCTGCCCTCGGCGGTGATAAATTTATACTTTTCTTTTGGCGTGTGCAGACGCGCCAATTTCAAAGCCGCTTCGTTGGCCTCTGCACCGCTGTTGCAGAAAAAACACTTGCCGCCGAAAGCTCTTTCGCTTAAAAGTTTTGCCAATTTGCCCTGCGGCTCGGAGTAAAAAGTATTATCGATATGCAGCAGCTCGCCAGCCTGCTTACGGATAGCCGCGACAACCTTGGGGTGACAATGCCCGATGCTGCTGACTGCCCAGCCGGGAAACATATCCAGTATTTCGTTTCCGTCGGCATCGAACATATAACAGCCTTGTCCCTTGACTATAACCCGCGGCAATCGGCCATAATTGGCAATAACGTATTTATCAAACAATTCGATTGTCTCCTGTGTAGTCATAATTCGTATCTCGTATTGCGTTCTCGTCGTTCCTGCAAAAGCAGGAATCTATAAATTTTTCTCTCTTACGATTTCTGTCCCAACACCTTTGTCGGTGTAGATTTCAAGTAGTAACGAGTGTTCGATTCTGCCGTCGATAATATGCGCCTTTTTAACGCCTGCATCCAGGGCCGTAAGACAGGCCTCGATTTTTGGCAGCATCGCATCGGTGATGATACCATTCTCAATCATATCTTTAATTTGCTGCTCATCCAAGCTTGATACCCAGCTATCCGGATCTTTGATATCGGTTCGTATCCCATGTGTGTCACTGACCACAACAAGCTTTTCAGCTACAACCTTTGCCGCGACCATACCTGCAGCACTGTCGGCGTTGACATTTAGTTTGCCGCCGGTTTTATCTATTGCTACAGATGCGACAACCGGTATAGTATCCGATCCACAGAGCGTTTTCAGCAGGTCCGCATTGACATTAGTAACTCGCCCAACCAATCCGAGGTCGAGTTTTCGCCCATTGTCACCGGCCAGCCTCAAAGGCTCAGCGGATAATACACAACTACTCAACGAATGCAGCCCCATCGGCTCACAGCCCAGCTCAGTAAGCGTCTCACAGATAGGGACATTGATCTTGCGCACGAGTGTATGCTCTGCTATATTCAGCGTCCGCTCATCGGTATATCGGCGTCCCTGAACCCAGACAGGCTCAAGGCCCGCTTCGGCCATCGCCTTTGTAATAGCTTTTCCGCCGCCGTGAACGATGATCGGCTGCATACCTACGGTAGCCATAAAGGCGACATCGGTTAATAGCTTTTTTTGCAGGCAAACATCTTCCAATACACTTCCGCCGAGTTTTACTACCATGATTCGTCCGCGAAAGCTGCGTATATATTCCATTGCTTCTATCAGCGCCCCAGCTTTTGCAATAGCTTCTTCCACCTCAAACAGCTCCTTAAAACAGCGTTTAAGAAAACAAGAAGTTTATTTATAGCCAGGCCATCCGTCAAGCTATATTTAGTCCTGGATTTACATCGATGGCTCTTTCAGTTCGATTGCTGACAGCCATCCCCAAGCAATGTCTAAGGTTACCACCAGACGTGAGGTGCATTTTTGTCGATAACATTATGCGGTTGTGCATTGACATTCATGAAAAACAAAGTAGAATTACCTGCTTCACGACGTGGCTTAAACCAAGTCCTGAATATTCACTAATCCTTTTTGAGA
>CAZVWH010000144.1:0-5411 GCA_964631175.1 uncultured Pirellulales bacterium
AAATTTTATAAAAATCACTTGAAATGGTCAAGAATTCTCTTTCCCCTTGATTTCCGCCTGGTCTGAAGTGCCTAAAGTAAGCTAAAGTGCCTAAAATGAGCTAAAGTTAAAGTTTACAATTTAATTACTTTAGTCACTCCAAACTTTAGTCACTTTGGCGATTTATATTACAAACTTTTGGAATTCCTGAATGAGCAGTTTTGTATATCTGCCGGGCGTACCGTTACCGATGGTCTTACCATCGAATCTGATAACGGGCACGATATCTTTTGTCGTCACAGCGACGAAAAGCTCATCAGCCGAGCTTGCCTGCTCCGCTGTTAGTGATTTTTCAACTGATTCTAATCCGATATTCTTACCGGCGGCAAGTACAAATTTGCGTGTGATGGAGGGTAAAATATTAGCTGTAAGAGGGGTGGTCTGAAGTTTTTGTCCAAAGATTGCAAAAAGAGCCGAAGCTGATCCCTCGGTAATGAAACCTGTCTCATCAACGAATATCGCCTCGGCACAGCCTTTCCTGGCGGCATCCTGACGAGCAAGAACATTGGCTAATAGATTCAGTGACTTTATGTCACATCTTTTCCACCGCCAGTCAGGATGTGTCGATACCGCAATACCTCCTGTTTTTTCCTGCGTGGTATCCGGCAGCTCGGTCACGGTCAGAAAGAAATTCGGCTTTAAGCCGGCATCTCCGACATGGTTACGTAGCCCAGAACCGCGTGTTATGTGAAAATATATCTTGGCGTTGGCAATACCGGCAGAATCAAAGGCCCTGCGAACCCTGCCTCGAATCAGGTCAATATCAATGCCGGTGATTTGAATAGCATTCAGGCTGCGTGTAAATCGTTGCAGGTGTTCTTCCAATGCGAATATCCTGCCGTTGTAGCTCCGCACCACCTCATAGACTCCATCGCCGAAGAATATTCCACGGTCGAGATAAACCGGCTCAAGCTTCTCTATCGACACAATTTTGTCCTGTATCATAGCCAATTGCATAAATTCACTCCAGATAACCAGAATCTGGTAATTGGTTAAATGGCAACTGGTCCCTTAGGGATTGGTTAAATAGTTAATTCAATAACCAATAACCAATTACCAGTTACCAATCACCTATTTAACCAAACCAATAAAATTTGCTTTACAAAAAGAATGCTACTGCGTAATATACCGACTCTAATTAGATTTTCGAGTATAAAATTAGGAGTTCCGAAAGTGTATGCGGTAATTGAACAAGGCGGAAAACAGTACAAAATCGCCGAAGGCGATTGCTTAAATATCGAACTGACTGAAATCGAGCCCGGTGCCAAGACAATCGAGTTGGATAAGGTTTTATTTGTAAGCGATGGTGAAAATATAAAAATCGGTACGCCGTATTTGGAGGGCGCAAAGGTCGTGGCCTCATTTAAGACCACAGCGCAAGATGCCGTCGTTAAAGGTAAAAAGCTCTATCCGACGCACTTTCGCAGACGCAAAAACAGCATGAGGCGCATTGGCCACCGACAAAAGTATCTTGAAGTGGTAATTGACAAAATCCAAGCCTGAAACAACTCTTTCGCATCCCTCGTCCATACACTTAACGCATGCTGGATGTGCGATATGAATTTGGGAAGATATCACGGCTTAACAAAAGCAAGAATAACTTAATTAAATAGCCCTATATACCCTAATCCGACAGCGTAATTATCTTGAAAATACCCTATTTATTTGGCATAATATTAACAGTAAATATGTCTATAATAAAAAAATGTTTGTCTCACAATTTTCTCATCATCGCATTGCTAATATGATAGTTGATATATACAAAGATTTGTTAAATTACCTTTTGTAAGAACATACTTTAAAAAGCATGAAGATAATGCGTGGAAGGTGTGAAAGGTGATAGGGAGAAAGGGTGCTGGCTGTGAAACACATTTTTAACAAAAATCACTGTTATCTGCTATTTTTATTCGCTTTAATTCAACTGGTTTCACTGGTTCCCGTACAGGCGGAGTTTATAGCAGATGGAGTTACGCTTACACCATTGACTAATGACGGCAAATCGAGGGCCGTATCATGGGCATATCATGGAGACCTAATCTGTATTGTGCGGGAAGAGACCATCACACAAAGGCAATTGTTGATTATGAATTCGGACGGCTCACGTGAGCAAAAAGTAACTCCAATTGGAAATCCTTTCTTTGCAGAGTGGTCGTGGGATGGAAAAAAACTTGCGTACGAATTTTCCAACGCGGACGATAGAGAAAGCCAGGCAGGAGTCTTCATTTGCGATTTGGCCAATAAGAAATCCCTCTCAATATCGGCACCATATCCTCAAGGCTATATTGAGGAAGATGATGGACCGTTCTGGTCTGCGGATAATAAATATGTAGCGTACAGGATTGAACCCGGAGAGGGCAGAAAAAGCCAGGTCTGGGTGGCTGATGCTCAATCGGGTAAGTACTGGCACATTTTGGCTGAGCGCGGTGAGGCAGAAGAACAACGATGGAGCCCTTCGGTTCCTCCAAAGATTTGTTTGCTGACAGAAGCCGGCGGTGGAGGATCCGATGCGGCCACAGTCAATCCCGACGGCAAAGAGCTTATTCTTCTGACAGATATTGGCGCACAGTCGGTAGATGTAGATGAGCCACGATGGAGCCCAACCGGCGAATGGGTCGCCTTTACAAGTAATATCGATATGACACAGACCGAACGAGAGATCGAACGCTCAGACTGCTGGGTCAGCCGGCCTGATGGTACTGAAGCTCGAAACCTTACTAACGCAACCTCACCCGCTACTGAAAATCAGCTTGAAATCGATGAACCACTCTGGTCCTGGGACGGCCGGTGGATTCTCAGCGATGGTGAGAGGTTTGACAATCAAGGTAATGACATCTCCACCATTTATCTGATTGACCCCATTAAAGGCGGGTATCAGCCGATTATCACATCCTACCCCAGAAAAACAGGCGAAATCAACTTCTTCGAATCGGTAAAATGGTCCTACGACTCTACTAAAATTGCCGTTCTTGCCGAGCGTTACGTGGTAAAAAACTGGGGGCCGGAGCCACAATTCGAGAGGCTACGGCTGGTTCTAAGTATCTACGACGTTCGGGAAAACAGAATGGAAGACATCCTCATTTACGATACCCAGCTCGACCGAAAAGGAATTCTCGGCAGCTCTCATAGGTATAACATAGAAGATATAGCGTGGTCACCCGACAATCGCTCGATTCTGCTTACAATAGCAACTATCGTAAGCAGCGAAGATGGCATTTTTCAACCAAACGTTTACCGATTAGACTTACCGCAACGTCTTATTTCAGCTACTGCAGCACAACACATCGGTCCTGTCATGGGGCGAGGTGAGGCGGTGGCTCAAAAGGCGACGGAAGTAGAACGAACCGGCGCCGCAGAGCAGCCGTTGCCAAGGACAGCACGAGTACAGGCCGACGAGGAAGGGTTTGTTACAAATACGATAAAGCCTTTGCATATGACTGTCGAAGAAGCCGTTGCATCTCTTCCAGCCAGCTATGGCCAATATTTCACCGTGAATCCTGTACGCAACCTCCTGCTGTTCAAAGGTCCGGCTGATGCGTTGTCTGCATTCCGTAATGATTTGCAACTGATTGATACGCTGTCTCCCCATATTTTAGTGGACCTTCTGGCAGTAGAACTTTCCGACGAAGCAAACCAGAAGCTCGGTCTCGATTGGACATACGTCGAAGGCCATTTCGGGCTTTTTCAGCCTACAGGAAGGGCTGTCCAAACATTTGGCCACGTAGGTACAAGCGAAGATTACCGTGTAGGCTTTCCAAGTGGCGCCTTGGATACCCTCAGCACTTTACCCGGGGTCGGACAATCGTTTTATCAGGGTGTTGGTACGCTGCCACGCGAATTCTACATTCGCCTTAATACCCTCGTAAAACAAGGCGAAGGCACAATTCTGGCAAATCCGAGAGCCGTTGCGATGAGCGGAAAGGAGTCTCTGATTAACATGCGCAAAACACTGAATTACTTCTTCAATGAGGGCTTCGATGTTTCCGGAAGGCCGATCGTTAAAAAGAGTGATATTTCTGCCGACACAGAAGGTCGAATTGTACCGACGCTTTTGGCGGATGGAACAATCCATCTCAACGTTGATGTCAAGGTCGGCAACTTTACATTTACGCCGGACGTGGGACTGCCGGAATTAACTACACGACAATCTACAACAGAAGTTACCGTTCAGGAAGGCCAAACTCTTATTCTGGGCGGATTGCGTCAGCAGGAGATGAGTAACTCGGTTACAAAAGTTCCTATTCTCGGCGATATGCCGCTTATCGGGGCACTATTCAAGCAGGAAGAAAAGGTAATCAAGCACAGTGTCTTGACAATCTTTATCACACCACACGTGCTTCAGCCTGAAGGCCCCGTTCCTGAATGGCCGCAGTTTGACTCTGAAGACTTTGGGATGGTCCCCATTATGAAGGATAAGAACCAAACCGAGCAACAATAACGCATTGGTCATCAGCAGAAATATCTGCGGGTAACAATTGACAAGATAGAGGCTTAGGCTTTTGGACTTGCGCTTTCTATGATTTTTTCGGCCCGGTCGCGCCAGGCTGCTGAGCCGTTTTTAACAAAATAATCAAACGACTCATCATCAACCAGCTCGCCCAACAAAGCTTTGCGGTCGGCTGGATTCAAGACATCCTCAATAATGTGTTTTCGAAGCCTTTCCAGCTCAGCCAGGAACTCGCCGTGTTTTTCAGTGAAAATTCGCTCCAGCTTCTTTCTAATGTGGCCGGCATAAGCGGGATAATCTCCTTCGGTACTGATAGCTATCTGTAGGTCACCGCGTCTAACCACCGCGGGCACATAAAAATCACACAGTTCCGGATTGTCAACAACATTACACAAAATCTCCAATCCCTGACAATCCTTGTATATCTGTTTGTTGAGCTTGTGGTCATTCGTTGCTGCTATAACGAGCACGGCTCCAGTTAGATAATCTTTGGAATACTTGGATCTGATCAATTCAGCGCCGCTGCCGGCGCAAAGATTTGTAAGAACATCGTCCCCGATAAATCGGGGCTCAGCTAAAACCACCAGCCGGGCACCGGCTGCCAATAGCGAGCGAGCCTTTCGCACCGCTACAGCTCCGCCGCCAATCAAGACCACACGCCGACCAGACAATTCCAGAAATATCGGATATTTAGCCATACTTGTATTATAACACACGTTTGCAAATAGCAACACCGAACTCGCTTAAAAAAATATTGGTTTTTCAATTCGCAGAAACTATTTTATAGTATAAACTTAAAATATATTTTGTAAGACGTGGATTGCTTTGGCAATCTGGATTCCCGCCGGAGTTTATCCCGTACTTTGATACGGGGCGGGAATGACAAAGAAAACAAGAAATATCAGGACCTATGAACCAGCAAAAGAAA
>CAZVWH010000145.1:0-4027 GCA_964631175.1 uncultured Pirellulales bacterium
ACAGATGACAGAAGTTTGCCCGCCTGTGGTGGTATGAACGCAGTACGCAATACGCACGACGAAGGACGATAAATGGGCGATGCAGGATTCGAACCTGCGACCGGCTGATTAAGAGTCAGCTGCTCTACCGGCTGAGCTAATCGCCCGTAATAAACTTCCATTTACCTTACAAAAAGTAGGTCATCATTGCAAGAGGATAATTTGAGATTGGTGATTGTAGATTAGTTATTACCATTTACCAGTTACTATGCTCTTTTGAAAAGAGTTCAGAATGTCATTTCGAGCGAGCCGCAGGCGAATCGAGAAATCTATTTTTGAGCAGATTTTTCCACTTCGCGACGCTCCGCGTCGATTCGGTCGAAACGACGGTGATGCTTTTCAACAGAGCACAGTTACTAATTACCAGTTTCCAGTTAATAGTTACTAATTTTCTTGCAACACCAGTTTGTTAGCTGTAGAGTATAAAGGAATTTATAAAAGAGTTTGTGGTATATAGGGAGTGTAGCTCAGTTGGTAGAGCAACGGCCTTTTAAGCCGTAGGTCCTGGGTTCGAGCCCCAGCACTCTCATTCGTTCTGCTATCAGAAATGCGGGGGGTTCTCGCCATATTGGTATGCAAATCACGAAGTGGATTTACGTTTGAATATGCTGCCTAAGATTAACACAATGGTTATTTTGCTATCAGGAGCATAGTGTTTTTTTATTTTTTAAGAATCGTATTAGAAATTATTGAAATATTCCGGCTTGCCGTCGTCACTATCGTAGCGTGTCGAGTCTTCGCTATCGGCGCTGATCTTGATTCGTTCGATGGACTCAGCTTTTTTTGTGTTGCTGTCAATGGTAACTAAAATCGTACTGATTTTCACATCGTTGGTTGCTATCTCAAAAGGAAACGGCATCTGAGTTCTAAACGACTTCAAGACGTTCTCAATACTTCTGCCGAGCACCGATTCATAAGCACCCGTCATACCGATATCAGTAATATAGGCAGTGCCTTTAGGCAGGATTTTTTCATCCGCAGTTACAACGTGAGTATGAGTGCCGAAGCACAAACTAACTCGGCCGTCTAAATGGTAGCCCATAGCGATTTTTTCACTGGTGGCTTCAGCATGGAAGTCAACGATTATAATATCAGCTTGCTGTTGCAGCTTGGGCAGGATTTTATCGATGGCATTGTAGGGACAGTCGGCAGGCCTCATAAAAAGTCTGCCGATTAATGATATGATTGCTATGGTTGGCCCTTTACTGGTTTTATAAACGGCAAAACCTCTGCCGGCGGCGTGCTCAGAAAAATTTGCCGGGCGGGCGATGTTATCAGCTTTCTCTAAAGTTTTAATTATATCTCTTTTGCGGTAGGTGTGGTCGCCGAGTGTCACCAGGTTTATGCCGTAGCGCAGTAATTTATCGTAGATTTGAGGGGTCAGGCCGGAGCCTCCGGCTGCGTTTTCAGCGTTGGCTATCACGCAATCAATAGCTCGCTCTTTAATTGTTGACTTTAGCTTCTCAGCAATAATGCGTCTGCCTGGCCTACCTACTATGTCACCTATGCAGAGAATGTTTAGCTTCATATATGTATTGTATAAAAACTAAAGATAGATTTCAAAATATAAGCCAAGTGCCTAAAGTAAGCTAAAAATTAAATTTCATAACTTTAGGCACTTTAGTCATTTTAGTCACTTAAAACTATTTTGCATACTCAACGCAGCGGACCTCGCGCAGCAGTGTCACCTGGATTTCGCCCGGATAGGTCATTTCTGCTTCGACTTTATTGGCGACATCACGGGCAATTTTCATGGCGGCCTCATCGTCGATCTGCGATGCATCTACAATCACACGGATTTCCCGCCCAGCTTGGATTGCATACGCATTTTCCACTCCCTTGAAGCCACTGGCGATCTCCTCAAGTTTTTCCAATCGTTTGATGTATCTTTCCAGCGTTTCCCTTCTGGCGCCCGGGCGTGAGGCACTAATTGCATCAGCAGCAGCAACCAATGGAGTATAAGGATTGTCTGCTGGAACATCGCCGTGATGTCCCGCGACCGCGTTTAACACAATAGGTGATTCACTAAAGCGCTTAAGATAATTTGCGCCTATAGTGGGATGGTTGCCTTCAACATCATGGTCGATGGCTTTGCCAATGTCATGCAATAGACCTGCGCGTCTTGCAATAGAGCCATCTAAGCTAAGCTCATCAGCCATAACCTGACTGAGAAAAGCAACCTCTACACTGTGGCGAAGTACATTTTGGCTGTAGCTTGTTCGAAAGTTCAAAGCGCCGAGCATACTGAGTATTTTGTTGCTTAAGCCTCGTACATTAGTCTCGACAGCAGCATCTTTGCCGAGCTGTAGGAGCTTGTGGTTGACGTCTTTCTTGGTCTGAGTGACAAGCTCTTCGATTCGAGAAGGATGTATTCGACCATCTTGGATAAGCCGTTCCATTGCAAGGCGAGCCACCTCACGCCTGACAGGATTGAAGCCGCTTATAACGATCATTCCAGGTGTGTCATCGACGATAACGTCCACGCCGGTAGCCTTTTCAAATGCACGGATATTGCGTCCTTCTCTGCCAATGATTCTGCCCTTCATATCGTCATTCGGGATATCGATGGTTGAGACGGTTACCTCACAGGTCTGCTCAGCAGCGTAACGCTGAATGGCGGTGCTGATTATTTCCCGGCTTTTCTCGTTAGCGGTTTCGCTGGCCTCTTCGACCTTGCGGGTAATCAGAGCTGACATTTCGTGCTCGCATTCATCTTCAAGATTTTTCAGCAACAGCTCCTTGGCATTATCGATACTCATCGCGGTGATTTTAAGCAGTTGATTTTTTTGCTGTGCTAACAAGGCCGAAAGCTGCTTATCCTTGATCTCAATGTTACGTAGTTTTTTATCGACATCTTGTTCCTGCTGTTTTAATGACTTTTCTCGCTGTTGAAGTAGCTCAGCCTCTCGCTCAAGGCTATCTTCTCGCTTTGTTAATCTTAGCTCAGTTTCACGCAGCTCAGAACGGATTTTTTCGGACTCGGCTGCAAATTCTTCTTTTTTCTTGATACTTTCTGCGGCGGCATCAATCTGAGCAGATTTGATTATGTTTTCTGCTTCTCTCTTTGCACCTTCGATTTGGCGCTGCAGGTCATGCTCAAAGGTCTTAGCCTTTGCTCTGGAGGTTATCTGATAGACGATTGCAGCCAGGCAAATTCCCAGAATGAAAGTGATAATTGATGCAGCTATCGCAGAAAAGCTAAATCCTTGCATTATTATCGAGCTCATTGTGTGTGCCTTTCCCTTGCAATTATCATAGAATAAAAACGCATTGTTAATGTGGGACGGATTGCGGGATTTTTAGGCAGGAAAGCTCCACTGATACGCTTGGCGTTGCGAAATCCTTTCCGTTGGAGCATTGAATCAGCTATTTAGGGATAAATTCACCAGTAAATGTTGTATTTCTTGGCGTTAATAGACTTATTTCGCTCATATAATTTGCTGATTTTATGCTCGATAGCCCCCGTGTCTTCTTGTCCCACTGCCCCGGCTTGCGTCGGGAGACGCAGGGGCAGGCGAAGACAAGAGCGTGGGCTTGTAAGCAAACGCTTTTTCAACACAGATTTCGTTTCACGCTACTACACTTTTTGGCGCTATTAACGTACCAGATTAAGTTGCATTTTCATAAGGAGCACCAAAAGTGTTTTTACAGCTTAACTACCGTTAGGATAAAGCCTTACAAGCCTTTTTCCCGTCTTATACGTCCCTTTACAAAGTCATAACAATCTAACACTGAATATACGGGACAATCAATGATGTTGTTTTCATCGGCAAATCAGAACATCATAGTAGAGCTTTTTTGGCAATTGGTCAAGAAAAAAACGCACAAATTAGTCGGTAATGACCTCAAATATTATCGGATGCTAAAGCTGTAGCAAATGGCCGGCTTCGATGATTTGAGAAATTTCGCTAAGTTCTTCATTATAAAAGGCTTTATCGATTGTTAGTATGAGCCGGCAGAGTGAAGAATTAAGTGGTAATCCGTAAGC
>CAZVWH010000145.1:4127-5333 GCA_964631175.1 uncultured Pirellulales bacterium
CGCAAAAACTACTGAAAAAGGGCACTTTTTGTAAGAAGACCTTTGCTGTTAAGTTCCTGCTTTCAGTAGTCTTTCATAGGTCTAATCCACTCAGGCCAATCACTCGACTGGAGACCACTGGCTGAGGTCCAAGGACCTGTTGTGTTAAATGATTTATGCCACTTGAGCGTCCATAGCTCTTTAAGGCCGACCTTTCGCACAGCATAATCCAGTAATAAACAGCCCACGTATCCATTATGCCGATTAATGCAGCAACGTGCCATATTGTTGCCCGGACCAGTTGCCCAAGCAGCGATCTCGTTGTCAGCAGGCGTGTTTGTCGCTAACGGCCAGAGATCGAAACGCAGGGCATCCACGAACAGCGGCACATTTGCTGCACCAGCTACATTAGGAGTTCTCCAGCCATCTGCCGCGGCTCTGCCACCTTCAAATATACCATTAACTGGTATAGTAAGGACATAGCCATTAATCCCGTAACTTCCGGCAATGCCGTTTATTCCTGCGCGGTAGCCTCCCTCATTTCCCCGATAGATACCCCAGGCGTTGAATATATTAAGTGTGGGTGCTTCATTACCATGTTCATCTATTATAGGTTTCGTAGCAGTTGGACAAAACCATATTTTATTCTGCTTCCAATCTTTATATCGTTCTTCGAGTTGCCAGGGCCAATAGTATCCCTGTTCATCGACGCCTGACCAGAATTTGCCGTCGTTGTCTTCTGTGTACATTGCACAGATGAAACCCCACTGCTTCAAGTTCGCCAGGCATCCTACTGTTCTGGCTTGATCCTTCACACGCTTCAATGCCGGCATTAATATCGACATCAACAATGCAATTATAGCAATTACAACTAAAAGCTCTATTAAGGTGAATCCTTTTCTGACGCGCACAGATATCACCTCCTTTTTTATAAAGCTTTGAAGTGTTAACTTTCTCTTTTATAATAATACCTTATTGCTTGGAGCGATTCAAACCATTTTGGCGATGTTTCTTTTGTGAAATTTTACGGTAGGTCTATAAAAGCAAAAAGCACAAAAGACCGCTGAAGATGCAAAGGCCTTTTTTATACGCCAGTTTAGCGAGGCGACGGCACACAATACAAATACAATCGGGGCCTATACCGAATCAATTCCGCCATCGCGGATCTTCGACAGTATAGGCCCCGAAATGTTGCAAAACTATGCATTCCTGGTTAGGTCCTGCTCA
>CAZVWH010000146.1:0-5313 GCA_964631175.1 uncultured Pirellulales bacterium
GTCGGATTGCCACGGCCTACTTCGTAAGCCTCGCAATGACAATTTAACCAATCACCATTCACCATATACTAATCGGCTTGTGAAGCCTATTTAAGACGTCCTGAAGTATATGAAAGAATGTGTCATTGCCCGGTTAAATAATTCATTCGTGAGTCGGCATAGATTATTTTGACCATGCCTTCGTACCCGCCTGCCCAGAGAGTACGTCGGGCAGGTCTCATCTCTCAAAACGCAGGTCATAAGGCGCTCCACCATGTGGCAAAGGTGCCCAAACGAGGCCCGCCTGCCCATAGTGTACGGCGGGCAGGTCTTCATGTTTTGGGGTCGCGATTTTGTTCTGAGCCACAAGGTAAATAAGTGTTTTCTCTAATATTGCGGCAACTACTGGAGCAGCGGCGGTTCCGCCGGTGTAACCTTTGCCGAGTTTGACGTTCGGCTTACGAATTGAAACTAAAACGACTACTGCCGGATTTTCTGCCGGTGCACCGGCAATAAACGAGGCCACGTAAGCATCTTCAGCGTAACCTCGCCCATCGGTCTTAGCTAATTGAGCAGTCCCGGTTTTGCCGAACGCCTGCCAATTTTTGAGCTTAGCTTTTCTGCCTGTGCCCTCATTAATTACGCCGGTCAAAGCATCGGTGACAATCCACTTGGCAACTTCCGGTTTGACGATATAACCAATCCGACCTGAGCCCGGTGATGGACGCTTCAGCTTAACAATTTTGCCGTCGTTATCCACCATCGCCTTGACCAGGTACGGATGAACCAAATGGCCTCCATTGGCAAGTATGCAAAAGGCCTGAACTAATTGAATCGCGGTTATGGAAATTTCCTGGCCGAAGGGTATTCGGGTTACACTGTATCCGGTCCACTCACTGATAGGTCTTAGCAATCCCTCAGCCTCGCCTGGCAGGTCAATGCCGGTCTTCCTGCCGAAGCCGAAGAATTTCAATCCTTCATAGAGTTTTTCTTTGCCGAGTCTCTGCCCGATTTTAGCCATTCCAATATTACTGGACTCAACCAGAATCTCGCGCAAAGTTAAATCACCAAAACCCCTGCGATATTCACCGATTCTGCCAAAGCCACGGCCGACATAGTTTCCATTTTCGCAAAATATCTTTTCCTTTTTTGTAACAGCCCCATCATCCAGCGCAATAGCCGCGATAACCGGCTTAATAATACTTCCCGGCTCAAATTGGTCGGTTAGTGCTCGATTGCGGAAGCTATCTGTGTCGTTGGACCCGGCATTAGCCGGATCAAAGTCGGGTAGTGACACCAAGGCTAAAATCGCTCCGTCGGTGGGATCGGCTACAATTGCCACCGCCGATTCTGCTTCGTAAGCCTCGTATTGTTTTATAAGCTCGGCTCGTGCAAATTCCTGAATCGCAGCATCAATGGTTAAAATAATTCCGCATCCATTTCGTGCTTGATGGTCGATGACTTGTGACTCTTGGGCCAAGACCGGAGTTACAAACAGCGAAGGACTAATAGGTCGAATGGGCCGACGATGTACATCAGCTAAAAAAATGTTGTGCCCTGATGAACCGCTTAGCTCTGCGTTGTACTGGAACTCAACGCCACCTAAACCCCTGTTGTCCAAACTTGTAAAGCCAACCGTATGTGCCGCAAGCCTGCCCATTGGGTAATGTCTTAGCCAATCATATTGAATGCCCACTCCATGAATTTTACCTGCTGTTTTACACTGATTTTCATCAACACCGGCCTTTATTTTTACGAATCCCGGATTCTTACTTTCCATGATGAGCTTACAAATTTCATGTGCACCCATATCCATAATTGGGGCAAGTTTTTTGGATGTAGTTTTAGGTTCTTTTATAAGTCTCGGCTCGACAAATATGATTCGGATTCTATTACTTGCAGCAAGCACTCTGCCGCGACGGTCAAGAATCACGCCACGCTGAGGTTTTTGGGGATAGTAGGACCTCTGTTGTTTAAGGCAAATGCTGGTATAATGCTCGGCTTTGAAATATTGCAGATAAAAGCACCGACCAGCTAAAGCCAAAAATACTCCAATCAGGAGCAATAAAAGGCTAATGATGACTCGGACACTTCTATTGTACATCGTAATCCGATTCAAAAACTCCCAAATAAACTTGTCCCCGCGAAAACGGGGATTTGGGGGCTATTGATACCATTAAAACTAATGTTAATAGGAATTGTTTCGATTTGTCACTCCTGCGGAAGCAGGAGTCCAGAAAACGCTATTAAAATAGCTGGATTCACGCCTTCGCGGGAATGACATTGTTATTCTATGCTTCTCGTGTTTTATCATTTCCCTTGGAATCTGCGATATTTATGCAGGAATCAATAAACCTATCTCGAACTGGGTCGAGAGATATTTAGCCCCGCTCGTCAGGGCGGAGCCTGCCGGAGCACGGCAATCCTTCGACTCTGCTCAGGCCTGCCCCGGGCAAGGCCGAGGGGACAGGTTTATTGCAGGATTCAAAATGCAGTTTTACTGCAGGTTCGCTGAAACTGCAGCGGGATTTATCAAACTCTCTAATTGTAGCTGCTTATTACCAAGCTGTTGTTTTAACTGGTTTTGCTCAGCCTTATATGTACAAAGTTTATAGAAAATGCGATTATTAGCACTGCGCAGATAAATAGCAAAAATCGAAACAGATGCAAAACAGAAAACAACAACAATAAAACGAAATCGGAAGCTCATTTCCTTCGACCGGCTCAGGACAGGCTTACCGAGCAGGCATTCTCAAACGCATACCAATAACAAGGATATTTTCATTGTTCAAAGTATCAGTGTTTAATTTACTGATTTCAGAGAAACGGCTGCCATTTCCAAGCTGCTCAGCAGCAATTGTCCATAGACTATCGCCTTGGCGTACGGCGTACCATCTGTCTTTATTTGTACCGCTGCTGTCGCCCGAATCTGCCAGAACGGACCTGCCGATGGATTTGACCTTCTCGAATAGATTACTGGACAAAACGTTACCGATTTTGTTTTTGTCCTGCGTAGTCCGCCACTGGCGGAGCGGTGGTATGATGAGTTTTTGCCCGACGTAAACTTCGTCAGGCGTCCTCAGTTGTTTGCGATTGGCTTCAAATATCCTGTTTATGTTTATCTTTCTATTACCTTCCACAGGGCCATAAAATTTCTTGGCTATGCTGGCCAGATTATCTCCTTCCCTAACGACGTAGATTTTCGGCCAAGTCGGCTTAACAACGGCCTTCTGGACCCCGGCTGCTGAAGGGAAGGCTTGTGCAACTTGAGGCTCGATTTCAGTGCTCTTACTAAGATTTTGACCTGTTGAAGAGCCTGCCGGTACCGGTATAGGAATTACCGAGCGAATATCCTGTTCGTTCTCCGAGAGGACTTGATCCTCACTAAATGTCTGTTTTTCGACCACTTTCATCCAATCTAAATCTTTTTGTGTTTTACGCTCTTTGGTCCCGATACCCAGCGAATTATCCTCAAAGGTGGTCATAGTAGTAGTTAGTTCATTGCTGTCCGTCTTATTCAAAAAATTTGGTAGTCCGTTAATGACAAATGCAATTACAAATATAAAGATAAGGCCCAATAGCAGTCCAATTTTGGCATCAGATGTCATAACGAAACTCCATTTCCTTCTGCGTATTGCGTATATCGTATCGCGTATTGCGTATATCGTATCGCATTATTTTTTTACGCGATACTCAATACGCACGACGCACTACGAGGTTATTGTTTTTGTGCGATTCTTAGCTTTGCGCTCCTTGCCCGCCTATTTCTGGAGATTTCCTCATAGCTTGGCACAATCGGCTTTTTCGTGATAATCCTGTAAACTTTCTCGTTCTTATTTTGTTTGAAATTGTTCTTAACCAGCCTATCTTCTAAGCTGTGATAGCTAATCACTGCTATATAGCCATTTTTATTTAGCAGCTCCGGCACGCAACTAAGCAGCTCCTTCAAGTTCTCCAGCTCATTATTTACGGCAATTCTCAGTGCCTGAAAGGTTCTGGTCGCCGGATGTATCCTATGTTTTCGTTTTTTTCCCTGGCGCTGTAGCGCCTTACTAACTATAGCTGCTAATTGGCCGGTTGTAGTTATGGGCCGACGCCGGCGCTGCTGGACAATAAACCGTGCGATCCGCCTTGAAGCCCTATCCTGGCCGAATCTGTAAATCAAATCAGCCAGAGTTCTTTCATCCGCTCTATTCACTATATCGGCAGCAGTGGTCTTTAATCTTTTATCAAATCTCATATCCAACGGCATATTGTTAAGGAAACTTAGACCTTTCTCGACATCAGCCAATTGCGCTGAGCTGACGCCCAAATCCGCTAATATAAAATGGACCTTTTCTATGCCAAGCTTTCCGACATATTCGGTGATTTGAGAGAAATTGCAGATATGTAAAATAACCTTGCAGACAAGGTCTTTTAATATGAATTGGGTCCTTTGGATAGCACGTTTATCAACATCTAGACCTACAATTACACCCTTAGGTCCCAAAATTTTGCCGAACAGTAAACTATGACCTCCTTGTCCAATGGTCGCATCGACCATCACCCCATCCGGCGGTAAGTTTATCTGTTCGGCTAATGTTTCCGCGAGAACCGGTATGTGCTCTACTGTCGAACTGTTCACCTCAATATAGATTTCAACCTACGGGCACTGCATTAACCCGGCTCTTAAGTCTTTCAATATCAGGCGAGAACTCAATGTTGGAAAAAACATTGCCGAGCCTTTTCACCCGTTCCAGCCGTTCAGCAAGAACAGCCAGCGAGGCAAAGGTTTCTTCGTCAACCGCTCTTTTACCTGATAGGTTTCTTCTGACAATCTGGCAATGATCCATCATTGTGTCTCCACTAAAAAATCAAAGTTCTATGTTCTTTTTCTGCAAAACGTACTGTCGTGCCTGCGACATCTGTTTTTGGTATTGAGCCATATTGTCTGAAAGATATTGCTCCCAGTCCTCGTTGTTCCATAGCTCGATATGGTCTCGAACGCCAACGAGGGTAATTTGATCTCGCAATTTTGCTCTTTTCCGCAATCTTTCATTCAAGAGCAGCCGACCCTGGCCGTCCAGCTCCACCTTGCTGGCCAAGGCAAAGCTCATCCGCTCGAACGCTACAGCCTCATCCGGCGCTGCGGTTCCAGGTGCAACCGACAGGACTATCTGCTCGAAATATTTTTCCGGATACAGACAAAGTATGCCATTTACTCCAAGAACAAGATAGAAATTGCTGCCGTGCTCATCGGCGTCAATCTGATTCCTGAGCTTGTTTGAAACGAGCACCCTGTTCTTGGCATCAATGACGTGCTGGTATTCACCTGTTAATAAAAGCATGGCCATT
>CAZVWH010000147.1:0-5162 GCA_964631175.1 uncultured Pirellulales bacterium
CAAAGCAGATTTCTCCACTTCGGCCCACTCATAGTGGGCCTACGGTCGAAATGACAGACGTTTCTTTCTGTAGATTCTACCAACAATCTTGACACGCACCCTCTATAATCGGCTTAACAAAAATAACTTGTCAGACGAACCGAAAACGATAAAATCTGCATTCCCAAATGTAATATCTGTTAATAGAGCGCCGGATATGCAATCTAAAATTGAGCTGAAGCCTAATCAGACTATCGTCTTTATCGGCGACAGCATAACCGATGCCGATAGAAATCAGTCAGCTTATAGGCCGTTCGGTTTCGGGTTTGTGCATTTCGTAGCAAACATCCTTCTGGCGAGGTACCCTCAATTGAATATCAGTATTATAAATGCGGGTGTCAGCGGCAACACCGTCCGGGATTTGAAGAACCGATGGGAGAAAGACTGCATTAAGCCCCAGCCGGACATTTTGAGTGTGCTTGTCGGTATAAACGATATGGCCAGACGGTATGCCGAACCAGAGAAGCTGCCGAGAGCGGTGTATGAGGACGAATATGAGCTAACGTACAGACAGTTACTTTCACAGGCAAAGCAGCATCTTAATTGTCAATTAATGCTAATGGAGCCATTTATGTTTTGTAGCGATGCTGAAAACGAGTTATTTAAAAGCCTGCGCGGTTATATCGATATCGTTGATCGTTTGGCAGGAGAATTTGGAGCTATTTTAGTGCCGTTGCAGAGTGAAATTGATAAACAAATCAGGCAGGTGCCCTCTGGAAACTGGTCGCTTGATATGATTCATCCATACGTATGGGCACATGCCTGGATTGCCCGATGCTGGTTGCAAGCAACCGGCCTGTAGTGAGCTTGCCTGCACTGAGCTTTGTCGAAGTGTCGAACCTAACTTTAATAAGTCACCTCAATAAAAAAAAATTTTCTTCATAGCTTAAGTAACTATAAGGATTAAGAAAAGAGGCTCCGAATATACGCGAAAATTTTGGACTTTTTAGCTTTACACAAACTAAGGTGATAAGTAAGTTGATAGTTTGTTTTCTCAACAACATATTGTTTTGTTCCGTTATATTTTTCTATATATTGTGGTTATCTTTTCTTTGCAGGGAGGCGCATCGATGTCTTATAACTTCGAGCCTGAGAACCCCTTCAGAAATCAGCAATCCGAACCGAAAACCGCCACAGAATCCCCAGAATCGAGGGGTTTGAAGATCGAGCATTTCTTTTCAACCGCGGGTGTGCACCCATTTGAGCAGCTCGAATGGGAGAGGCGTTCGGCAAAGATCACCGGCGATAATGGACAGGTAATCTTCGAGCAGGATAATATTGAAGTGCCGGTGTCCTGGAGCCAGCTGGCAACGAAGGTTGTGGCAAGCAAATATTTCTATGGTGATATCGAAACCGGCCAACGGGAGAATTCCGTTAAGCAGCTTGTCCACCGTGTTTGCAGAACGATCGCTGACCGCGGCAAGAGAGATGGTTATTTTGACACCGACGAGGACGCCGAGGTTTTCTACAACGAGCTAACCTGGTTGTGTGTAAATCAATACGGAGCGTTTAATTCACCTGTCTGGTTCAACGTGGGCCTCTTCGACGTCTATGGCGTAGCCGGCAGCAAACACAATTTCCATTGGGATACCCAGCGCAAAGAATCGGTTGCGTGTGAAAACGGCTATGAATATCCACAGGCTTCAGCCTGTTTTATCCAGTCGGTTAAGGACTCGATGGAAGATATAATGCGTCTGGCGACGAGTGAAGCGATGCTCTTCAAGCACGGCTCTGGCACAGGAACCGACCTATCAACACTGAGAAGCAGCAGAGAAAAGCTCTCCGGCGGTGGAAAGCCATCAGGGCCTTTGAGCTTTATGATGGTTTATGACCAGATAGCAGCGGTAATTAAATCAGGCGGTAAGACCCGCAGGGCTGCGAAAATGCAATCGCTAAAGGTTGACCACCCCGATATCGAAGAATTCATTACCTGCAAGACCAAAGAGGAAAAAAAGGCCTGGGCACTCATTGAGGCTGGCTACAATGGCGACCATAATGCTGAAGCATACGGCAGTGTGGCATTTCAGAATACCAATCTTTCTGTGCGGGTAACCGATGAGTTTATGCAGGCGGTAGAAAAAGATGACACATGGTCCACTCATGCTGTAACAACGGGTGAAAAGATGGGTGAGCATTCGGCTCGCCAGCTTATGGAGCTGATTGCCGAGGGTACAAGGATTTGCGGCGATCCGGGCTTGCAGTATCATAGTACTATCCACCGCTGGCACACTTGTCCTGTCTCTGGGCCGATTAACGCTTCAAACCCGTGTAGTGAATACATGTTTATAGACAATTCAGCCTGTAATCTAGCTTCACTTAATCTTATGAAATTCCGCAAGGAGGATGGCTCCTTCGACGTTAACAGTATTAAAAAAGCGGTTCGGCTTTTTATAATCGCCCAGGAGATATTGGTGGATAACGGCAGCTATCCGGACAAGCTAATTGCCGTGAACAGCCATTTGTTCCGTCCGCTTGGATTGGGTTACGCCAATCTTGGTTCTCTTGTTATGAGTGAAGCGATTGCCTACGATTCCGACCAGGCAAGGGCAATGGCTTCTGCTATCAGCGCAATAATGACAGGGGCTGCTTACACAGTAAGTGCCGAGATAGCTTCGATAAAAGGGCCTTTTGAGGACTTTGACGAGAACCGCGAGGCGATGCTTAAGATTATCAGTATGCACCGCCAGCATACTTGTGAGATTCCGGAAGCCTATTGCCCGCATGATCTGCGTAACGACGCCAAAGATGCCTGGGACGAGGCCTTTGACGCCGGCTCCAAAATGGGCTTTCGAAATGCTCAGGTGACTGTGCTTGCGCCGACAGGAACTATCGGCTTTATGATGGATTGTGATACCACCGGCATTGAGCCGGATATAGCGCTGGTTAAGTACAAGTTATTGGCTGGCGGCGGTATGCTCAAACTTATCAATAGAACAGTGCCGATGGCTCTTGAGAAGCTCGGCTATAGCGTCAACGACATTAAATCAATCTGTGACTATATAGATGATAGTGAGACCATCGAGGGTGCGGAAAAACTTAATCCGGACCATTTATCTATCTTTGATTGTGCTTTCAAGCCGCGTAACGGCAAAAGGTATATTCATTATATGGCGCACGTGAAGATGATGGCGGCGGTTCAGCCTTTTATATCCGGTGCCATAAGCAAAACCATCAATATGCCGAAGGAAAGCACAACCGAGGATATTATCGCGGCTTATATGGCGGGGTGGAAGCTGGGCTTAAAGGCGGTAGCCATCTATCGCGATGGCTCCAAGAAGCTGCAGCCTGTTTCTACCAAGAAGCACAAACAAGCTAAAGCTGCTACTGAAGCGCCCGCTCCGGCTCGGCCTTTCAGGCGTCGGCTGCCGAACACACGCCAAAGCATAACGCATAAATTCTCTGTCGCTACGCACGAAGGCTACCTGACGGTGGGGCTGTACGAGGATGGTCAGCCTGGTGAGCTGTTCATCACCATGGCCAAGGAGGGCAGCACCGTCGGTGGCCTTATGGATGTGATAGGAACCTGTACATCGTTGGCACTTCAGTACGGCGTGCCTTTAATCACACTGGTGGATAAGTTCCGGCACGCCCGGTTTGAGCCGTCAGGGATGACATCGAACAAGGATATACCTTTTGCCAAGAGCTTGATAGATTACATTTTCTGCTGGCTGGGCTGTCAGTTTATACCCGGCTATGCGGATGAGAATATCCCCAACAGAGCCGCGACCGTTAGGGAGCGGAAAGACAAAAACATAACAACCGCCAAAGAGCTGGTTGAAAAGACCAGAGAGCTTGCCAAAAAAATCTCTGAAGCAAAAGCCAAGCCAAAAACTGTTGTCAAAGAAAAACAGGATATTTCAGCTTCAACGCTGATAATTAATCGGCCGTCTGAGACATCGATGGACATACCTATTGAGCCTGCAGATCGAATGGGAGTTTTGGTAGGCTCGACCGTTACGGAGACATCTGATAACTTGCAATCTGAGACGGCTGTTATGCAGCAGTTCAACGACCAATTCAAGCATTTCAGCGATGATGCTCCTGCCTGTGATGTTTGCGGCTCGATCACGGTCCGCAACGGCACCTGCTTTAAATGCTACAACTGCGGCAATTCGATGGGTTGCTCATAAAGAATTGGTTATTCGTTATTGGTAATTGGTTATTCGGGGGACAACCTTTGCTCCAATTGCGGGGGGATTTTTGGTTTTTTAATTGATATTTATTATGATAGTATTAAAGTATTTGCATATATACTTAAATAGTATAAATAACAATGACTGATGCAGAAAGATTAGCAAGGATATTTAAGATACTGTCGGTTGAAACGAGGGTGCGCATAGTGCAGCTTCTCAAACGGCGATCGCTTTGCGTTACCGCACTGGCATCTCAACTCGGCATAACACCTGCAGCGGTTTCTCAGCATCTGCGAATCCTTCGTGACGCAGGTATTGTTAAGGATAAAAAACAAGGATTATATGTACACTATTGGCTCAATAAGTCAAGCTTAGCTCGCCTAAACGAAGCGATCGAAAAGTTGCTAAGAATAAACGATAAGTAAATTTTCACGCCTTTATGGATGTGGCACTTACTAAGACAGGACAAGGCCCGCCCGATACTGTAGGGTGTTTTCATCTATGCCCTCAGGAACGTAATATTATGAAGGAAAAATAAAACTTTTATTTTTAAAAAACTATTTAAGTATATGCGTAAATACTTAAGTAGAATACTAATTCTTTATGAGATAAAATAAAAGATTAGAGTAGGCTTTTAATACAGGATACTCCTAACATAGGAGTATAATCATATGTGATAATTCTTAATGCTAACGGAATCCTGAAGAGCTAAAGTGCCGACCAAAGGACTGCTCGGCTAAGCAGATAGAAAAACACCATGATGGCAAGCACAAAGCCGTTGGATATTTCGACGATGAAATCAAAGCCGCTAAAGCCGGAGTTTATCCTCCGTACTGAAAGTCCGCCACAGGCAGAGCGGAATAAAGCGGCTAAAAAATACCACCGCGACTTCGCAGTCCTCAATTTTCCTCGCTGGAACTAATCACTAATCACTATGCTCTGTTGAAAAGCCTCACCGTCGTTTCGACCGAAGCCCCCATTTCTGCTTTC
>CAZVWH010000148.1:0-5147 GCA_964631175.1 uncultured Pirellulales bacterium
AGGTCGGAGCCAAAGAAGTCTCCGAAGATTTAATTGCTGATGCCGTTCTGACAGCCCAGGAAATCATCGTCCAGTTGTGTGAGATGATCGAAGAGCTGCGCGAGAAAGCCGGTGTCGAAAAGGAAATCCCGCTTGTTGACATTGACGATAAGCTCTTTTCACGCGTAAGCTCACAGATTCAGGATGATCTACGCGAGCTTAAGCAGATAACAGACAAGCAAAAGCGTCAAACGGCAGTACAGCAGCTATTCGAAGAGGTTAGTGAGCAATATTGTGCCGCCGAAGGAACATCGGAAAATAACAACGTATCATCAGATGTTGCAAATGTTTCACAGAATACAACTGAGCCAAAATGTGACAAAGCAATGCTCAAACGAATCCTTGAAAGGGTAGAGAGCAAAGTTGTTCGCAAACTGTTGTTGGATGGTAAGAGAGTCGATGGCAGAGGCTATAGAGATATACGTCCAATTACATGTGAAGTAGGCATACTGCCGAGAGCACACGGCTCAGCTTTGTTTACACGGGGAGAGACACAAGCAATCGTTAGTGTAACCCTTGGAACTATTAGAGACGCGCAGATTATAGATGGTTTGTTGGATGAGTACGCTCAAAGCTTTACACTGCATTATAATTTCCCACCCTTTTCTGTTGGCGAGGTGCGACCGATGCGCGGGCCTGGTCGGAGAGAAATTGGTCACGGAGTCCTCGCAGAGCGAGCGCTGGAGCAGGTAAGGCCGCCGGAGGATAAATTTGCATACACTGTCCGATTAGTCTCGGATATTACTGAGTCGAACGGCTCCAGCTCAATGGCCTCGGTTTGCGGCGGCTCACTGGCTCTTATGGATGCCGGCGTTCCGATTAGCAAAGCAGTCGCCGGCATATCAATCGGCATGGTCAGCGATAAAAAGGGCAGATATGAATTACTGACGGATATTATGGGCGAAGAAGACCATTTCGGCGATATGGATTTCAAAGTCGCCGGAACTACCGACGGAATTACGGCCATACAGCTCGACATCAAAGCTGAGGGCTTGGAACATGAAGTTATGGTCAAGGCCTTACAGCGGGCAAAAGAAGCCCGACTGGAAATTCTAAAAATTACGGATGAGGTCATCAGTGAACCTCGATCTGAAATAAGCAAGTATGCACCAAAGCTCATAACTATTGAAATTGACCCTGAGTTTATTGGTAAGGTAATCGGCCCCGGAGGAAAAATGATCAAAAGTATCCAAGAACAAACCGAAACAACTATTGAAATCGAGGAGGACGGAACTATTTATATAAGCTGCGTCGATGGTGATGGGTATCTCAAAGCTAAAGAAATTATCGAATCACTTACGCAACCACCACAGGTAGGCAAGATTTACAACCAGGCAAAAGTAGTATCAGTAAAGGACTTTGGGGTCTTTGTTGAGATCACGCCGGGCGTCGAAGGCTTGTGCCATATCAGCGAGCTAAGTAATGGTTTTGTCAGGAACGTTGAGGATGTCTGTAAGGTAGGTGATGTAATACCGGTAAAACTAACAGCGATTGATGAGCAGGGCAGATTAAAACTTTCCCGCAAAGCGGCTCTTGCCGAGATGAACAGTGAGGAGGAAAAAAAGCCTGTGGGAAAAGCTGATAAATAATGACAGGGGGGTAGATTAAAAAAAATTGCCCGTCGATAAAATAACAGGCGGAAAGTTGAAAGATAAAGCGTCTTTTTTGAAATTGTAGCTTTACATTTCTTGTTTTATGTACTTCGCTTCTTCATAGTTTAGCCAAGGAGGAAGAATAGGTGCAGCAAGTATGGACGGTTTACGGTCGGCTTAATTGTTTTTGTGTAAAAGCTACAACTCCAAAAAAATGGCAGAGCAAAGATGACCTCGGTAAAAGATGAAATTCAGACAAATGGAAAACAGCACCTCCATGAACTCGAAGAATTAAGCAAATTGACGGGCGCTCTTGCTCATGAGATCAAGAATCCTCTATCTACCATTAAGGTTAATTTAAAACTTGTTAAAGAGGAATTGGAGAGTTCGAATTTTGCCGAGCTTGGCAGAACCGGTACCGACGGAGAGAACCAAAAGCTGACAAGGGCGCTTAGAAAAATAGCTGTTATCCAAAAGGAAACGGATAGGCTTGAGCAGATCCTCGAAAGCTTTTTACGTTACATTCGCAGAACCGAGCTACAAATGGCCACGGTTGATATTAATGAGCTTGTCAGTGACATGGTTGACTTCTATACCCCGCAGGCTCACAACCACTCAATTACTATTCGACAAAGCTTCCATAATAAGCCGCTTGTTTGCAAAGCTGATGCAGATATGCTAAAGCAGGCGCTATTGAATCTATTTATTAACGCCCAGCAGGCTATGAGTGGTAGCGGAGAGCTGATAATAAGAACTGACCGTCAAAATAAAGAAGTCATTATCCAAATCAGTGATACCGGCAGTGGTATTGAAACCAAGAAGCTCCCCTTTATTTTCGATGCTTATTATTCATTACGGCCCCAAGGAAGCGGACTTGGTTTGCCAACAACAAAAAAAATGGTCGAAGCGCACAACGGCACAATAACCGTTGATAGTGAATTAGGTAAGGGAACATCATTTACTATAAAATTGCCTCTGCTTGTCGATGACAGAAACCATAGTGAGGTGCCGGCTTGAATGAAGAAAAGAGTGTAATTTTAGTTGTTGATGACGAGCGAGACCATGCAGACGGAATTGTAGAATCACTCGAGAAATTGCCTGTCAAAGCTGTCGCTGTTTACAATGGTAAAGATGCATTAGAGATTGTTCGCAATCAGCAGGTCGATGTTGTTGTCACGGATTTAAAATTGGGCAGCAACTTTGATGGATTGGCAATACTCGAAGAAGCCAAGAAACATAACAGCAGGACAGAAGTCATCTTAATAACCGCTTACGCAACAATTGATACCTGTAAGCAAGCCTTACGGCGTGGGGCGTATGATTATCTTGTCAAGCCAATCGATATCGATCAGCTTCGTACACTGGTCAGCCAGGCCGGCCGAAAAGCCTCAGACGCTTACGTTCGACAGGCAAAAGATGACAAAACGGACCAAGAGGAATTTGAATTCAAGGGTGTACGCGGCACAAATCCTGCTATAAAAGGCATATTTGATGTGCTACGGCGGGTGGCGCCGACCAACATATCCGTCTTAATCGAGGGCGAGTCGGGAACAGGCAAAGAGCTGCTGGCAAGAGCAATCCATAACAATTCACCGCGGTGGAACAAGCCATTTAGGCCCATAAATTGTGCTGGTCTTACCGAAACCTTATTAGAAAGCGAATTGTTCGGCCACGTCAAAGGTGCATTTACCGGTGCAGCCGGTGACAGAAAAGGTTTGTTTGAGATAGCTGATAAGGGGACATTGCTGCTGGATGAAATCGGTGATATGCCGCTAAATATGCAAGCCAAACTGTTACGGGTTATTGAAGATGGTGTCGTTATACCAGTAGGCTCGAATAAACCAACGATAGTGGACGTCCGTATCATTAGCGCAACAAACCATGACTTGACAAAGCTTATAGAAGAAAAGAAATTCAGGCAGGATTTATATTTTAGAATCAAAGGCGTAAATATAGCTCTGCCCGCTCTGCGTGAGAGAACTGAAGATATTCCAGCTCTTGTGGAGTTCTTTTTAAGCCAAGCCGCGTCTGAAACAGGCTCAAAAGTCGCCGGCATAACCGATACCGCTATGGCGGCTCTTTGCAGCTTTGACTGGCCTGGTAATATTCGACAGTTGCGAAACTCTGTCAGGACGATGGTTGTGATGTGTGACAGGGATAAAATTGATATGGCCGACATTCCTCCTGAGATAGCACATAGGCCGCAATTACCCCCCTTCTTGCTTTCGCCTGACCCCGCGTCTCCCGACGCAAGGCGGGGCGGCGGGCAAGAAAGCAGGGGGGTAGGTCCCTTAGCAGGTATGTCGCTAAATGAGCTGGAAAAACAAGCCATCATAGAAACATTGGCGAAAACGAAAGACAACCGTGAGAAAGCTGCGAAGATCCTCGGCATCGGCGAAAGAACACTCTACAGAAAAATCAAAGAATATAATTTGTAGTATTGCGTCGTGCGTATGTCGTTAGCGTAGCCCTGCGGGGGGCTGTTTTTGATTTGACGGATTAGGAAATTTTGGGTAGTGTATGGTTTGAAAGTGGTGTGTCGCGCCGAAAGGTTAAGAAATAAAAGTCATTTTCAAGCAAGGAGAAACAGGTATGGGCGATAAGGGGAAAAAAGATAAAGGCAAAAGAGAACAACATAAAAAGGCCCTGCTTAATCCAAAGGAAAAACGAAAATTAAAAAAGGAAAAGAAGAATAAATAATTGCCCAGTGGTAACCCGTGAAGCGCCTCTCCGTCATTCTTAGCGCAGCGAAGAATCTATCAAAACAAAAGCCGGCCTTGCCGGTCTCGAATGGCTATATACTAAATACTAACGACTAATTTGCCCCTTGCCTTTTCACTTCTTTTATATTATTTTCTGTCGCTAAAGGCGTGAGGCATCCGGGAGCGGAACCAACACGAGAGACGATTCCTTAGCATGTCCTGCCTGCCCTCCGTAGCTTTAGCGAAGGAGGGAGCGTAGTCGAAGGGGCAGCCGAAGGGAGATACGAGATATCCATCCTCCGTCCCTTAGGGACTACGGAGGACGAGTGAAATTATTTGCCGGTTTATACAGACTGTATAATCATTGTTATCATTCATGATATAGATATGCAAAAGGAGCACTGCTTTGCAAGGGATCGTCATAGTCTTAGCAATTGTTTTATTTGATGTTATTCTCATTGCAGTTGGTAAGCGTCTTCAGAAATGGAATGCCTAGTTTGGTACTCCTGAAAATTCTCGAAAAACCGACAGAGGGACTGGCGAGGTAACTGAGCACTGTAAGCCACAGTTCAGGAAGTACATCGCCAAAGACTTCAGCAAATTAAGATAGTAGATGCAAATGGGTAAAGCAGTCGCTCGTAACTCGCGCCGCAGACCTACACGTACTACAAGATAGAGTATTTATTATTTAGACAGGAGTGTCTCAGCGAAGTGTAAATGGGAAATCCCGGACAGATGAACTTTTTAAAAGCTAAGACCGTGATTTTAGGGATAGAGTTCTGTTATTTATATCTTTGCCTTACAGGGCCAATCC
>CAZVWH010000149.1:0-5121 GCA_964631175.1 uncultured Pirellulales bacterium
CCCATAAAGCCGCCAAGGCAAGCCCCACAGGTCGGCGCAGAAATTACACAGCCTGCGTCGTAGAATATATCGAACAGGCCTTCGTCTTTAGCCTGTTTCCAAATTGTCGGCGTAGCCGGCACAATTATTGTCCGGATGGCAACCTGTTTTCCCTTGAGAATTTTCGCTGCGATTCGCAGGTCCTCGATTCTGCCGTTAGTGCAACTGCCGATATAGGCCTGGTCCATTTTTTTGCCTGCACATTCAGTGACGGGGACAGCGTTACTCGGTAGATGCGGCAGAGCAACCATTGGCTCTATCTTTGAGCAGTCGAACTCCTCAACCGCTGCGTACTCGGCGTCACTATCCGACTCATAAATGGTATATTCTTTTTTGTCCTTGAGGTGTTCATCGAGATATTTTTTTGTCACCTTATCGAAGCCGATTATGCCGTTTTTCGCACCGGCTTCGATAGCCATATTCGTCATGGTCATTCTCGCCTCCATCGACATACCGCCGAGAGCGGGGCCGACAAACTCCATCGCCTTATATAGCGCACCATCGACGCCAATCCTGCCGATAACGGTAAGAATCACGTCTTTGCTATAAACGCCGGGACCGAGTTTTCCATTAAGCACAAATTTAATCGACTCCGGCACACGAAACCAGAGCTTTCCCGTGGCTATCGCCGCTGCAAGGTCGGTCGAGCCGACTCCTGTGCTAAAGGCGGCGAACGCTCCATACGTACAGGTATGCGAGTCCGGGCCGATGATGACTTCGCCAGGGCGAATATGGCCCTGCTCCGGCAGAAGCGCGTGACACACGCCAGCCCTGCCAATTTTATAATAGTATTTTATCTCGTGATGTCTTGCCCACTCATCGAGACGTTTGTGAAGTTCGGCGCTTTTGATGTCTTTAGCCGGCTGAAAATGGTCGGGCGTGACCACGATTTTTTCTCGGTCGAAGACTTTATCGATGCCCTGTGCTTCGAGCATCGAAACAGCCGCCGGCCCAGTGACATCTATAAAAAGTACAACGTCAAGTTGTGCATCAATAAGCTCCCCCGGCTGGACTTTGTCTTTGCCCGCCGCTTTTGCCATAATCTTTTCAGTAATAGTCATTCCCATAATATTTATCCTAATCTTGTATTGCTTGCCCTCCATATTTATCCGCCTCCGGCGGAGCCCGCAAAGCGTCGGAGGGTCATTACCATAACTTTAACCTTATTACCTGTAACTTTACATTGTTTCCATGCTTTTTCGGTTTTTCTACCTTCTCTGAAGTGACAGATTCACGAATTACACTATTAGTCAGGCAACATCCGCCTAAGATGATAATGTCTGGATTTCCCAAATCAATTTTGATAAAATTTCGTGTGCCGTCTCAGGAGTTGCTTTCGGAGTAGAAGCCTTGGCAGGATTCCTATGCACAATCCAATCGCGATACTTTTTTATGTTCTTAGCATGCCCAATTAGTTGGGGATCTATCCAGCCGTTCTTGAACATATCCAAGATACCATCTATTTTCCAGCGCTCTACAGCATCTCGAAGTGTACCGTAGAATTTTTTGGAAAAAGATGAAGGTTGTTTCTTATTCTGAAGAATTAACATACCTTTTTCCTGTACATAACTGATTATAAAACGCTCAAATACTGCCCACAACAATACAACCACAGAATCCTCGGCTTCACTACGGCTCTTTATAATCTTATTGCTAACATCCTCTTTTGAAGTCCCAATGAAATGAGTGTCCATTAGAAGATACTCATTTTCTATAGCAATCGTCTTCTGGGTAACTTTGAGACAGTCTTTCGTAACTCGATAAGTCTCCAAGATCGGTAACAACGGATCGTCAAATTCCATAATCTGAGACCTCCGATAGTAGATCCATAAAAAGCTCACCATTAATTAAATGTGCTTTACCCCTTGGTTTATCCTCTATCCAGTACCACCCAGGGTTTTCCACCCCCTGGAATAGAATCCTCGAGTTTCTTTCTATCTTTCCGCCATCATCACTAACAACGACGCTGATGCCAGGCCCCGGTGGTTCCAAATATACTAAATGTATTTGATCAAGTCTCCCTATAACATCGACGCGTCCCTCTGCACCGATTATCCATGCACCTACAGGCCGTAATTCTGCAATTTCCTTTCCACTCTTATCTTGGATAGAAAGACTAGGTGCTTGGTAACGCCCAGGAATCTCTTCGTTGATCTCAACATCTTTTTCTTGAGCAACAAGCTTCTCTTTCTTAATCCATTTCTTGACTTCATCATGCAATTCCTTCAACCAAGCAATATACTTCTGCTTTCTAATATCAGCCTTCGTTCCCATAGTTTTCACCTCTGTATTTTACTGAATTATAGTTCTACCTTTACTTTCGGTTCTTCGCCCTTATTTTGCACTGCGGCCATGCGGTTTATTGCATCGACGTAGGCTTTCGCACTGGCTTCGATGATGTCTGTCGAGATGCCTCTGCCGATAAAGATTCTGCCTTCATCTTTGATTCTAACCGTTGCTTCGCCGAGTGCTTCTTTGCCGCCGGTGATAGCTCGGATCGAATAACTTTCGAGCTTCGGTGACAATCCCGTAGCTTCTCTGATCGCCTCGTAAGCTGCATCGACCGGGCCGTCACCACAGGCAGCGGCCTGTTTGACTTCGTCGCCGATTTTCATCTTAACACTTGCCGTCGGTAATGTCCCCGTCCCGGAGGCAACGTGCAGGTACTGCAGGTCATAAATATGTTCAACGACAACACGGATTTCATCATTGATTATCGCTGCTAAATCTTCATCGAAAACCTCTTTTTTCTTGTCGGCTATTTCCAGAAACCGCTGATACGCAAGGTCAATCTCGTCCTTGTTCAGCTTATAGCCGAGCTGCTTGCATCTATCGACGAAGCCGTGCCTGCCGGTATGTCTGCCAAGCACCATGCGTGAGCCGCTCAGGCCAATAGTTTCCGGCGTCATAATCTCGTATGTAGTGCGTTCTTTTAATATGCCATCGACGTGAACACCTGCCTCATGCGCAAAGGCATTGGCACCAACGATGGCCTTATTAGGCTGAATAACAAAGCCGGTCAGGTGCGAAACCAACTGGCTGGTGCGGTGGATTTCCTTCTTGTTGATGTTGGTGCGCAATCGATGTGTACCTTCTTGCGTAAAAAAGTCGGTTCTTGTATGGATGGCCATAACTATTTCTTCGAGCGCCGCATTTCCTGCGCGTTCGCCGAGGCCGTTGACTGTGCACTCGACCTGGCGGGCACCGTTGCGCACGCCGGTCAGCGAATTCGCTACCGCCATGCCGAGGTCGTTGTGACAGTGGGTGCTTATGACACACTTGTCTATTCCGGGGACACCGGACTTAAGCTGTGCGATGAGTCGGCCATACTCGTACGGCAGAACGTAGCCAACGGTATCAGGAATGTTCAATGTGGTTGCGCCGGCTTCGATGACCGCGGTTAAAATCTCGATAAGAAACGGCATCTCGCTTCGGCAGGCATCTTCGGGCGAAAACTCCACATCATCGGTAAAAGTCTTTGCGAATGTGACCGCCTCGACAGCCATTTTCAGCACTTCATCGGGACTTTTTTTCAGCTTATGCTCCATGTGAATCGGCGAAGTTGCGATGAAGGTGTGGATGCGCCTCTTTGCGGCCGATGCGATTGCTTTGCCGGCCGCTTCGATATCCTGCTCATTTGCACGAGCTAAACCTGCTATAACCGGGCCTGTGATATCTTCGGCGACTCGGCGGGTAGCCTCGAACTGAGCCGGCGAAGAAATTGGAAAGCCGGCCTCGATTATATCGACGCCTAAAACAGCGAGCTGATGGCCTATTTCGAGCTTTTCAGTGATCGAAAGTGAAGCGCCCGGCGATTGCTCGCCGTCACGTAACGTCGTATCAAAAATTAATACTTTTTCTTCGGACATCTGTTTTTCTCCAAATATGTACTGATTGGGCTAATTATGCCGCAATCAGGCTAAAATTTCTACGAATACTTGCCCATTCGACTTCGCTCAGGGCAGGCTCTTCGCAGGCACAAGTTTACGAAAAAAATGAGGGATTACAATGGTTTTTATGTGGATGGACTTTTGCGCCTTAACCCGCCGCCACGTCTTGCATCGTAAGACGCGGGGGCAGGCGGCGCAATAGCAGAGCATTTCCTTCGACCTTGCTCAGGACAAGAAGGCCAAAAGTAGCTTTGAATGAATATCGATTTGTACCCATTTTCGTCATTATTTTAATTATACAAAGTAAACAACTCTTCGCAAGCAAAAAATTTCGGACACGGATGGATTTTAGCCACCAAGGCACAAAAGCACAACGAAATATCAGACATAGATTGACACAGACGCCGTCCCGAGCCATTCGGCGGAGTTTATCCTGAATGTATCCGAATGGACTCAGAGCCTATCCCGAACGGAGGTTAGGTATAGACCTCGCAGTGAAGCAATCCCATTCAGATTTGGCATTATAACAATCAAACGCGAGAAAAAGCTTATACGTAAAGCGCGTACGCGCTTTACGTACAAATATTTGAATGCAAAAATGTGATTTATACCAATTGTGATTAATCCTTGCGCCTCATATATTTGAGCTGGCTTGTGTATCCAATATTTATTGGCTCAAAAGAGCCCCGAACCACATCAGATAACCCCGCAAAAGTGCTGTAATTAAGTACAATTGGTATTACACTAACATATAAACATACATCGAAATCTATTAGCAGTTTCTTTTAGCAGAAACTGCTAATGTCTAAAAATCATTCGATTATATTATAGCAATTGTAATTAACAAATGTTGCGATTTGCATAAAGGCCGGCAAGCCATCCCCAAGCCTTCGACAAGCTCAGGCGGGGCGCTGCGCTTGAGGCTGCCATCCATCTGTGCCAAACGCACGAAGCGCAGTAATTTAATGCAGATGGTATTATATATTCAAACTAATCGATTTGTGCCGCCCATTCGGCTACCCCTTCGACTATTCGACACTGCTTAGATCAGGCTATGCTCAGGACAGGTCTCGTGAATGGTGATTATGCTCTGTTGAAAAGAGTTCAGAATGTCATTTCGAGCGAGCCGCAGGCGAATCGAGAAATCTATTTTTGAGCAGATTTCTCCACTTCGCCCCCGTGCTTTCTGCTT
>CAZVWH010000150.1:0-4937 GCA_964631175.1 uncultured Pirellulales bacterium
CAATTCCGACGATTCTAACTACTTCACAAAAACTATCCACCGGTGTAGATGCCCGCAATATCCGCAATATTATATTGATGCGGCGAATCAACACGATGATTGAATTCAAGCAGATTATAGGCAGGGGTACACGGCTGTTTGATGGTAAAGAATATTTCACCATCTATGATTTTGTCGATGCATATCATCATTTTTCCGATCCTGAATGGGACGGTGAGCCGATAGAACCTGAGCCAAAGCGAGAACCGCCAGTTGGGCCGGGACCGGATGAACCTAAGCCGCCACCGCCGAAAGAGAAATTGAAAATAAAACTTGCAGATGGCAAGGAACGCGAAATTCAGCATATGATTTCGACTTCGTTTTGGAGTGCGGACGGTAAGCCGATTTCAGTAGAAGAGTTTCTGCAGAATCTGTTTGGCTCATTGCCTGAGTTTTTTAAGAATGAAGATGAACTTCGCAAAATCTGGTCGTATCCAATAACTCGCAAGACATTACTTAATAAACTTGCTGATGCCGGATATGGCAAAGACCAACTTGCAGCTATCCAAAAGATGATAAATGCTGAAAAAAGCGACTTATTCGATGTTCTCGAATATATTTCTTTTGCGGTAAAGCCGATTACCAGAGAATTGCGGGTAGCAGAGGCGCAATCAAAAATATTCGCTATGTTGAACAACAGTCAAAAAGAATTTCTTGAATTTGTTCTCTCCAAATATATTGAAACCGGCGTGGAGGAACTTGATCAGGAGAAATTGCCAGACCTTCTGGCATTAAAATATCATGCAATCAGTGATGCAACTGAAATATTGGGTGGCGTTGAAAATATACGAACCACCTTTGTTGATTTTCAGAAATATTTGTATGAGCGAAAAACGGCGTAGTTCTTTCCGGCTTTTTCGTCGGCTGGCCAATAAAATAAAACAGAGAACAGAAGTTTACCCGCCTTCTGTTCCTGAAGATTTCGCTTGAAAATTAAGCCGTTTTTGTCCGACAAGATACGATGTACAAGTTATAACGCTTCAATCTTCTGTAGATTTTCGATTCTTAAAGCAGTCTATAAGTATATACGCATATACTTATAGACTTTTTATAAACGTATAAACAAGTACAGCTACCTGTTTTGATACGTAAAGCGCGTACGCGCTTTACGTATGAGTTACATAGCAACTGTCTTGAAAATCAAGCGATTCTCGGATTCAAATAATCCTTTCAACAATTATTTAGAATTAAATGAAGCTGCCAAGCGATGTAGTCTTAAGACTACATGGCAAGACTAAAGCAAGAGCATTGTCTAAAAAATTAGATTGCCACGGCCCTTTGGGCCTCGCAATGACAAGCAGCGAAATTTTACTTGAAAATTAAGCCGTTTTGGGTATAATACCGACTCGTTACGCGGATATGCTTATTGAGTATATAGTATAGTATATTGCATATCATAGTAAGCGGATAGCATGTCGCGGTTAGCGGATATTAAAAACAGATGACGGAGGACAGACGACGGAAGACGGAGAACAGAGGATTATCAGGTTATCTGGTTATCAGAAAATCAGGTTGCAGGATATCAGCAGACCAGGAAATCAGAAAAAACCACCCCGATGCCCTGATAATCTGATGCCCACTACCTGGTCGCCTAATCTTCCGATGGCCTCTTTTAATACAGGTAAAGTTTGCAGATATGGAAATGGTGCGAGGTTTCGCACCCTACGTTCTACAACTGTCGAGAATCCTCTACAAATCGGCCCTGTTTTATGCAAAACAAAGCCAATTTCAAAAAAGCCGGAATTAACGTAAGCTACTATTTGCAAAAGGATTGTGAAAATGAACCGCGCCTCTGTCGGCTGGGAAAACAAAGCCAAACAAAGCCAAAAGAACGTCAGTCATTAGATGATCTACTCATTAATCAAGTGTTGTTATATTGGCTCTTAGGTTATTTCCGATATGAGATATTTACCTAATTCATCAAATTGTTCTTTATGCCTGTTATAAAAAGGCAGCAGCTTTTGATATTTTCTTACCTTTGATGAATCCTTTATTTCTCCAACCCGGATATCTTTAGGGAGCTTCTTCTTGATCTTATGAAGAGCACCAAGAAATAAAATTGCCTTCTCATCCTCCTCAAGAGTTTGATCTATCCTTCTGGCAATAAAATGATCCCTTTTGCTCAGTAAAACACCCTTTAGCAACTTATACCTTGCAAATGCTATTATCTTACGTGTAGTTGATTTCGCCTGTGTTATAGCAAGTAGTCTATCGTACTCCTGCTTGACTAACTTAAAATCTTCTGTTTTAACCATGACCGCTCCTCTTTCAAGCAATCTTAAAACAAGTTGATAATTCTTGCTTCCAGCTTTAGCTGTGTCTTCAACTATTTTTTTTCCTACATCATCCTCAGCAATCATTCCATCTTGATATAGCTTCACTCCCTTAACATCTAAGGAATCGAAGTAATGCGATATAACGTCCCAGAAGCCTTCGACTGTTTTTCTATGCTTTGTCCAGATTTCTTCTCCTAAATTAGCAATGCCTCTCTTGGTTACATCTTCTGCTATGGAACCAAGGTCGGCACTGGTATGTATAATGGAAACGTAAATCAGCGTCCTCATGAATCATTGTCCTTAAGTTGCCTTCGCTTCGACACGTTCTAACCGCCTTTTGAGCTCTTCATTCCGCTCTATTCTTTTTTTCAGGTCTCTATTTTCCTGTTCAATATCTGCTTTTGCTGCTCTCGAAGACAGATATGAGTCCTGCTGCCACCAGTTTATTCCCATCTCCATGGCTTTGTCCACGGAGGCAACCAAAAGCCTTATTTTGATGTTGAGAAGGTCAATGTCGGCAAGTTGAATCTTAATATCTCCTGCAATAACAATTCCTTTATCCAGCACTCTTTCGAGGATATCGGCCAAGTTTGTTGCTTCTATGGCATGGACCATTTTTTGCTCTGCCATTGTTTATTCCCCGTTTCCTTAATTACGCCAATTTTTCAGCTTTTAAGATCAAACCTGCTGTTTTTGTACGTACGTTCGCAATGAAACGGCAATTATTACAATCTGTATTTTTTTCGTCATAATCCGGACAAGACAGTAACACATCCACTTCTTGCTGTAACTCTTTAGCAAATACTGCCTTTTCCAAGACATCTTTGGCATTATTAATCTTAGCTGTGATATCTTCGATCAACGGCTCTTGCTTTTGAAATGTTGGACAACTTATTTTGGCATTTTCTTTAGGCATCGTTTCTCTCCGCAGGACGCCTGTCGGCGCTACATCAAATCTCCTAAAGGCCCTAAATTCAGGTTCAGCTCTTCATCTTCAAGGCCGAATATTTGCTTCAGCTCCTTCATTTTATTTTCCAATTTCAGCAAAGTTTCACCCACCCTTTCGATTTCCTCTTCGGAAAGAGAGCCTGCTTCTACTCTTCTCATAGCCTGTTTTTCTAATAGTTTTCTTATCAACTCTATCAGTGTTAGAACTAATTTTGCCAAGCCTTTCTCCACATTTTCAGGATTAGCATCAATCTTTTTAGGAAGGACGTCATCGGTTTTTCCCATCTCTTCAATAAACTCTTCAGGAAAATCTGTCTCGACTACGCTATTTATTGTCATATCTTATCAGCTCCTACTAAATCCTGATGTTGGATTTCTTTATCAAATAAATCTTCTTGCCTGGAATCTTTAAGCAGGTTGCTATTCTTTGGTAAAATGACAAAGTTGTATGCAGGCCAGGGGCCACTGAACAGAAATTTGAAGGCTGCATGAGCACTTTTTATGTGCTCAAAAGCCTCCTTGAAATCGGCTTGCCTGTCCCTCTCAATCAAGTAAGCCGCATCCAGAAGCAGATTCTCGGTTTTTAGCTTTTTAAGTACCTTTTCAGCAGCAAACTTACTGAAAAACATGTCCATAACGTTAATAAACTTATCGGCCTTCTGTTCAAAGTCCTCGTTTATCCTGTATTTTTCAAGCTTCTTCCTCATAAACTTTTTATTTGACGAACCATCCGGTATTGGCATTTCATGCTCGCCTTTTTTGCGAGAGTTCCTTATGCTTTTTTTTATCTTATCTGCTGGCCAGATAACCTTTATGCCGAACTCAACCTTATTGCGGACTCTATCCAAGTTATCTCTAAAATCCTTATAGTAACTCTGCATCACAGAAAGCAGGTTATCTCTGCCATCGATAATAGTCTGAAACCTCACGGGTAAAACGGCAAAATTGGCCATAAGCTTTTCTGTGACTGCCTCATGTTCTAAAACAGTACCTTTAGTTACACCTTGAATTGGCTGGTTGATTTCACTTACAATTGCTCCTATATTACAGAAAGGAATGTTATAAACACTAGCACCTTCTAATCCGTAAATTGAATCCTTTATCCGGTCGCTGGAATCTATTATGCCGTATAAATATAGTTTCATTGTTATTTTGCCTCCTGCATCGGACCGACAAACGGTGAACCTCTTAATTGCTCCATGGTTTCCACTGAGCTAAGCAAAACCTTCAGCCCTAAATATATAAGGTCAACATCAGCTACAGAAATAACTGCATCACCGGATATAACCACCCCTTTATCCAAAACCCTGTCTAAAATTTCCAAGAGAGTTATATCTTTTGACCTTGTTACAGCATTATCCACTTTGTACTTTCTCCTTTGGAAGCCTGCAGAAATTATAGGGAGGCCAAGGGCCGGTGCAGTCGAAGGAAAAACCTTGGCCTTCGTAATTCATTTTTAGATTATCTACCGTGTTAATAAAATCATCTACTTCGAGTTTGTTGACCAAAAAGGCCGAGTTTAAAACCATATCATCCTCTCTCTCGGTTAATTCTTTTGGCAACAACTTATTTATGCGTGCTTCGAAGCTCAACTCCTTTAATAGCTCGAAACTTTCCTGACTATATTCGTTAATTATCGCATTCGCCGACTGTGCTAACAATTCAGCTTTTTTC
>CAZVWH010000151.1:0-3252 GCA_964631175.1 uncultured Pirellulales bacterium
GAAAAGCTTCACACCGGCAGAAGCCGGAACGACCAGGTTGCTACCGACATCCGGCTGTGGATGCGCGATGAAATAGAGATTTTACAGGAAAAGATAACGCTGCTGCAAAAAGCATTCGTTAAATTAGCAGGCGAACATACCGAGGATATAATGCCGGGTTTCACGCATCTTCAGCGTGCTCAGCCGATTGTAATCGCTGCTTATTTATTGAGTTTTGTAGAGCAGTTTGAGCGTGACATAAATCGGCTGAAAAACTGCCGAAGCCTGCTTAATATTTCGCCGTTGGGCAGTAGCGCATTGGCCGGCTCAACTCTGCCTTTAGACAGAAAAAGCACCGCTAAAGAATTGGGCTTTTCGGATATCAGCTATAACAGTATTGATGCGGTAAGCGACAGAGACTTTTGCGCGGAGTTCATTTTCGATTGTGCGCTTATAGAGACTCATCTTTCCCGATTAGCTGAGGACTGGATAATCTACTGCTCAAATGAGTTTGATTTCTTGCGGATTGACGATAGCTTCTGCACGTCCTCGAGTATCATGCCGCAGAAGCGTAATCCAGATTGTTTAGAGCTGATTCGCGCAAAGACCGGCTCGGTTTACGGCTCATTGATAGCTTTTCTGACGATTTTAAAGTCTCAGCCATCGGGCTATAATCGCGATTTGCAGGAGGATAAGATTCATATTTTCGCCGCAAGTGACACGGTTAAGGCCTCATTGAATATGGCGAAGGCAGTTGTTGCGCATATAAAATTCAATACAAAGAAAATTTCAGTTAGTCTGCAGGATGGTTTTTTAGATGCCACTGCTTTGACCGACTATTTGGTTCAAAAAGGCGTGTCTTTCCGCCAGGCTCACGGCATTGTGGGTACATTAGTTGCTGATTGTGAAAAGCAAAATAAAAAATTTGCAGACCTGGCATTAGTTGAGCTGAAAAAATCTTCGATTGTTATCGAGAAAGATGTTTACGAATTTCTTGGCGCAGAAAATGTGGTCGGCAAGTATGTCACTGAGGGAGCAGCAGGGCCGCAACAGGCGAAAAAACAAATCGCGTACTGGAACAAGCAATTGTTAAAACGATAAATGTTTAGCCCCCAAATCCTTCGACTCGGCTCAGGACAGGTTTATTTGGGGATTTTTACCTTGGCGGTGAAATGGGTATCAGTGAGGATGAAATTACCGATTGGTTCGCCCGTCAGAGCAAGTTATCAGCAGCGGAATTTCCCATCGGTATCGGCGACGATATGGCTGAAGTCCAATTGGCGGAAGATGTTTCTGTTCTTATTACCACCGATATGCTGCTGGACGGTATCCATTTCGACCTAAAACAAACGAGCTTGAAACAGGCCGGTTATAAAGCTATGGCGGTCAGTCTTAGCGATTGTGCGGCTATGGCCACGGTGCCGATTGCTGCGGTAGTATCTGTTGCCCTTCCGAAAGGATTCGACGAAAAAGAATTAAAACAGCTTCATTCCGGAATAACTTTAGCAGGTGACAAATACAATTGTCCTTTGATAGGTGGTGACATAACCTCCTGGAGAAAGAAGCAGCCGTTTACAATAAGCGTAGCGATGCTCAGCAGGCCGGCCGGCAATAAACCGATAAGACGCTCCGGCGCCAACGTTGGTGATATTATCTGTGTTACAGGCGAGCTGGGAGGCGCTGTCTGCGGCAGACATCTGAAGTTTGAGCCAAGAGTTAAAGAAGCGATAAAGCTCGCTCAAATGGTCACTATAAATTCGATGATTGATATAAGTGACGGGCTGAGCAGCGACCTGAATCGTATCTGCAGAGCAAGCGGCGTGGGAGCTGTTATAAATGCAGAGCGGATTCCCATATCAAAACAAGCACAAAAATCCAAAGACCCATTAAGCTCGGCACTAAACGACGGCGAAGATTTTGAGCTGCTCTTTACTGCTTCGCCGACAGAATGTAAAAGGTTATTGAATTTATGGAGCGATCCCGTACCGATAACACAAATCGGCACAATCATCGGCACAAGAAAGATGCAGATAAAAATGACCGATGGCCGTGTTGCTGATTTGCAGATAAAAGGATATGACCATCTTCGGAAGGTAAAACCCCCCAAATAAACCTGTCCTGAGCCGAGTCGAAGGATTGGGGGGCTAAACACTGAGATTTATGGGAACCAATTTTGATATTACTTCAAATTCGCCGGAGGAGACCCTTGAGCTTGGCCGAAGGCTCGGCTCACAGTTAAAAGGCAGTGAGGTTATCGCTGTTTGTGGGCCTTTAGGCAGCGGCAAGACACGTCTTATCAAAGGTATTGCAGCCGGTGCAGGAGCTAAAGACTCTAACGAAGTCACCAGCCCTACATTCGTTATAGTTAACGAGTATAAAGGCAGGCTGGATATTTTTCATGTTGACGCCTACCGTCTAAATTCCATCGCCGAGTTTGAGATGTTGGGCTTTGACGATTTTTGCTATCCGCAGTCGGTGGTTCTGATTGAGTGGGCCGATAAGGTCGAGTCGGCTTTGCAAGCCGTCGATTATATCCGGATAGAGCTTTCTCACGCCGGAAAGTCCCATAGAAAAATACATATCGAGAACGTACCGGTATATATGGTGCTGTAAACGATACAAAAATCCTAAGCACTAAATCCTAAATCCTAAACAAATTCTAATTACCAAAATACAAAATCCTAAACAAATCGTTTTTGTCATTTGAGATTGCTCTGTAGAAAAGAGTAGAAGATGTCATTTCGAGCGAGCCGCAGGCGAGTCGAGAAATCTACTTTCGAGCAGATTTCTCCGCTTCGTCCCCAGGGGACTTCGGTCGAAATGACGGTTGGTGTTTTCTACAGAGCAATTTGAGATTAGAATTTGGGTATTGTTTAGGATTTAGTATTTCAAACTTTTCATTTTTGCCATTTGGCAGTTATGTGTTTATTTTTCATACTTTAACTGGGAAGTCATACATAGCCTCTTAGAGCAATTTAGGAGTGTTCTCGGACGCAGTATTTGATTGGGATTATCGAAGTAATTTTATTGTAACCTTTTTTCCATACTTTTTTAATTTGGAGGTGCCCGACAGGACAAATTATCGGCTGTAAAGTCAAATGTTAATTAGGCCGATACCTTGAATAGTACAAAAAGATATTGGCCGTAGTGTGTTTGTTTATCAAACAAATTTATGTTTTATTAAAGGGGTGAGAAAATGAAAGCAAAAAGTGGTTTTACATTGGTGGAAATTTTGATTGTGGTTGTCATTCTTGGTATTCTGGCTGCGATTGT
>CAZVWH010000151.1:3352-4816 GCA_964631175.1 uncultured Pirellulales bacterium
GGAAGACAGGAGACAGAATACAGAAGACAGAATTTAGAAGGTAAGGTGCATTGTGCACGCCATGTATTTTGGTCATTTGGTTATTTTAATTTTGAATCCGTTCGACAAGCTCAGGACAAGTTTGTTTAGGATTTAGATATTAGAATTTAGAATTTTAAGCAATCGGGGGATGGGTGATGAAAGAGCAGGCTCGCTTGCTAAACGTACGGTTTTTGATAATAGCAGTTGTATTAGGCGTTATGGCAATAAGGGCTGTGCCCCGGTTTACGCAGGCGAGCAAAGCAGCAAAGATCGGCAAACTAATGGACGGACTTCATTATATGCGTTGTCAGCTTGATTTATATAAGGCTCAGCACGAGGATAATTTGCCTCCTACCGATTCGTTTGAGAGTTTCAAAGAGAGCCTGACGACAAAAGCAGGGCGGTACAGCCCATATATCAAAAAGATTCCTGAGAACCCTTTTAATAATCTTTCTACGGTACGGTTCGACGGCACCCCAGCCGGCAGCGGAGCGGCCGGCTGGAGGCTTTATACAAAGACCGGCTTATTCCAGGCCGACGACGGCATTAAACATGCGAGATTATAAATGTATCCGTCGCCGTGCCGGCGACGGCTAAACGGTTTAAAGGTCAAAGATATGAAAACATTAAGGGCCTTTACGCTTGTTGAAATATTGGTGGTGGTGGTCCTGCTCGGCATCTTGGCTGCTATAGTTGTTCCCAAGATATCCAGCAGCAATACGTCGGCTAAACAGAGCGCTCTTGCAACCGATTTGCAACTGCTAAGGAGATTTACTATTGTTTATACGGCTCATCATCTGGAAGTCGCACCCGGCTATCCGGATGGCAGTACCACCGAAACGCCTGATGAGCAGGCCTTTATCGAGCAGGCAACAATGTCGAGCAATGCCCAGGGCCAAACCGCTGAGGTAGGTACGCCGGGATACAACCGCGGACCTTATTTATCAAGGATACCGGTTAATCCATTAAGTAACAAAAGCAGCGTTGAGATGCTCGGCGATGGTGAAGATTTTCCGGCCCAAGCCGATAATAGTCATGGATGGATATATAAGGCGGCAACCTCGGAAATACGGGCAGATAGCACAGAAACCGACGGTAACGGAACACGATATTATGATTATTAAAGTGTTTAGCCCCCAGGCCTGTCCTGGGGGTTACCTTGTGTTTAGCCCCCAGGCCTGTCCTGGGGGTTACCTTGTGTTTAGCCCCCAGGTTTATCCTGGGGGTTACTACCATGTACATAAATCAATATGAATAACGAAATATGAACACCGAACAGCGAACAACGAACGTTGATATGCGAACAAGGGGTTTTACCCTTGCAGAGGCGATGATGGCTATGGTTGTGCTGGGTATTGCCGCTGCGGGGGTGCTGCTTCCTTTTGCAGGCGGAGCAAAGGTGCGGGCCGAAGGTATCCGCAGTACCTTAGCCGCTAATTTGGC
>CAZVWH010000152.1:0-4788 GCA_964631175.1 uncultured Pirellulales bacterium
GAGGACGGAAGACAGAGGACGGAAGACGGACGACAGAGGACGGAAGACAGAGGACAGAGGACAGAGGACAGAGGACGGAAGACAGAGGACAGAGGACGGAAGACAGAGGACAGAGGACAGAGGACAGAGGACGGAAGACAGAGGACAGAGGACGGAAGACAGAGGACGGAGGACGGACGACAGATTTGACCCGCTCCCTCACGGTCGCGGCTCTGTAATCTGTACCTTTGACGTCGCTCAGGGAGAAAAGCCCCAGTAAAATGTGTATTTGAATGAATCCCCAAGGGTTCCTGCCGAGTGGGGCCCCAATTGGGGGAGGGAACCCCCCCCCCAGTAAATCCTTCGACCCGGCTCAGGACGGGCTGAGGGGCCAAATATTTAGGGATTGTTTTTGATATATGGCAGTGATATTTGACCAGACAACGGTTAATCAGGTTCAGCAGGCTAACGACATTGTTGACTTAATAGCCGAGCACGTCAGCCTAAGCAGAAAAGGCAGAGAGATGGTTGGGCTGTGTCCCTTCCATGATGACCATCGGCCAAGCCTGTATGTCAATCCCGTCAAGCAGATATTCAAGTGTTTTGCCTGCGGTGCCGGCGGCAGCGTCTTAACATTCGTTCAGATGCGCGAGAATCTGACCTTTCCACAGGCGGTAGAAAGATTAGCTGAACGAGTCGGCATAAAACTAAAGCCTGCCCCGCTCAGAGCCGGGTCGAAGGGTAAACCTGCAAAAGGCGAAAGTCACGAGCCGGAGGCAGACCCAAATCAGTTGGCTAAGGTCAATGCCTGGGCCGCCAAATACTACCAAAATAATTTCAATGACCTAAAAAAGGGTGAACATGCACGTAATTATATAGCTGAAAGACAAATCACCCCTGAAAACGCAAAGATATGGCAGCTCGGATTGGCTCTCGATTTGCCGGATGACTTGCTCAAGGCGGCAAAGAGCAAAAACATTCCAACGAAGCTGCTGCAACAAGCGGGGTTGGTCACAGGCCAGCAGCAGGATAAGTTCGTAAATCGGCTGATGTTCCCCATTTCTGATGTCACGGGTAGAGTGATAGGCTTTGGCGGCCGGCAGCTCGTCGAGAACCGTCGACCCGGCTCCGGACAGGCAGGCGCAAAGTATATAAACTCACCGACAACAGCCTTGTTTGAAAAGAGCAATTCATTGTACGGTTTGCAGAACGCCCGGCACAAAATTGCTTCGACAGGAACTGCGGTTGTTGTTGAAGGTTATACCGACTGCATAATGGCGCATCAGTTCGGCTGCGACAATGTAATTGCTACATTGGGCACCAGTTTCACTTTCAGCCATGGCCGGGTGCTACGGCGGTATGCAAAGAAGGTGATTTTGATTTTCGACAGTGACGCAGCAGGTATTGAAGCTGCCAACAGGGCTTTGGAAGTCTGTCTGTCGCAGCGCATAGATATAAAATTTGCATCCGTGCCGGAAGGAAAAGACCCATGCGATTTCCTTTTGGCAGCCGGCAGAGAATCATTCGAGAGGCTTATTGAAGGAGCGGTCGATGTTTTCAAGTTCAAATGGAACCGGCTGATGGAGAAATTTGGCGACGATGAAACTTTCACCGGCAGGAAAGCCGCTATCGATGAGTATCTCCAGACCATAGCCACAAGCATATCAGCCGGCAGCCTATCACCTATAGACGGCGGATTAATCGTTAATCGGCTCTCTAAAATCATTGGCGCAGAGACAAAAGAAATAAATGCCGAATTACGTAAAAGGGTGGCAAGAGCAGCAAGAACAACAAACTCCAGGAATGAAAATAAAAAAGTACAAAGCGCTGATTATGGCGATGGTCTATTTGCCGCAGCTCAGCGGGAGCTGCTTGAAGTGTTACTAAATAAGCCCAGGTTGTATGAAGATGTAAGGCAGAAAATTTCAGCAGACGACTTCGATGTACCAATATTGAAACAAATAGCTACGATACTATTTGAGACACTAAGTGCCGATGGAAATGCTTCACTGCAGATAGTGCTGGCAAACGCTGAGTCGGTAAGACTCGGCGGAGCTTTTGTGGAATTGGCTGAGGCTGGAGAGCAGAAGGGCAATTTTGAATCGCGCTTAAGCGGGGCCTTAGATGTCTTGCAGCGATGTCAGGCTCAAAAAACTAAGAACCAGCTAAAAGCAACAGAGAATCAGGCGGAGTTTCTACGGTGTGTCAAGAAAAATGCTGTAAAGCAGAATCGCCATAATCTGGGTATGGTGTAGTGAACAATTACCGTTAAATAGACGTACAATGGGCTGAATCGTTTAGAATTAAGAATTCTGAAACCTAAATTTCAGGATGCAGATATGGAGGTGCCAGAGGTGGCAAAGGAACGTATGGGCAAGGTTAAAACAAGTATTAAGGATGAACAGAAAGTTAGTGACCCCGCCTGTGGTGGGTCGAAGAGTGTCCAAATGCAGGACGCCGAGAGAAAGATAAAAACGCTTATTGAAAAGGGCGAGAAGAAGGGATTTCTTACTTACGAGGAGATGAACAAAGGGCTGCCCGACGAGGCTGTTAGTCCCAGCCGTCTAGATGCCCTCTTGGCAACGCTGGACGAATTGGGGATCAGCCTAATTGATGAAACTGATGTAGAATCCCAGCAAGACGAGAAGGGCCAAGAGGAATTTGAAGCGGATGGAAAGTCTTTGAACAGCCAAGAAGACGATACCGACGAGCAGCTCCAGGAGGACGAAATGCTCGAAAAGGAACTGGTCGAGGGTGAAATCTCCCGACGCATTGACGATCCTATTAGAATGTACTTGACTCAGATGGGACAAATCCCCCTGTTGACCAGAAAATCGGAAATTTCTCTCGCCCGAAAGATTGAAATTACCCGAATGGCTTTCAGAAGAAAATTGCTGCAATGCGATTACTGTGCCAGAAACTCTATTGACCTCCTGCAGCACGTATATGATGGCTCGATGTCGTTTGACAGGACACTTAAGACCGGGACGGCACCGACTCTCACAAAGAGTGTGATAAAAAAGCGCCTACTTGCGAACATCAAGACCGTAAATAAGCTGCTCAACATGAACCAGACGCTTTTTAAGACCTCTCTACAAACACAGAACATAGCTAAGCGAAAAGCTGACCTAAAACGAATACATAGAAACAGACGAAAGATCGCAACTCTTCTTGAAGAGCTTAGCTTGCGTACCAGCAGAATTCAACCAATGAAGAATAAGCTGCACGGCATCTGCCAAAAAATGCAGCAATTAGAACAGCTTATCGAAGCAGGTGTCAATAACCAGATGACGATTGAGGACATCGAGGCGGCAAAGCAGGAACTAACCGGTCTTCAGGAACTGGTCAACGATACGCCCAAGCAGCTTGAGAAAAGACTGCGTGCGATCGATAAAGCGTTTGCTCAATACGAAAACGCAAAACGAACTCTCTCCAGTGCAAACCTTAGATTGGTGGTCTCCATCGCCAAAAAATATCGCAATCGCGGCCTGAGCTTTTTGGATTTGATTCAGGAGGGCAATACCGGCCTGATGCGTGCTGTAGATAAATATGAATACCGCAGGGGATACAAATTCAGTACATACGCTACGTGGTGGATTCGCCAGGCTATCACTCGTGCGATTGCCGACCACGCTCGCACGATTCGCATTCCCGTCCACATGATAGAGACGATGAGCCGACTCCGAGCCGCCAGCAAAATTCTTCATCAGGAGCTTGGTAGAGAGCCGACTGTTGAAGAAATCTCTAATGAAGCTGGAATGAGCATAGAGGAAACGCGCAGAGTGCTTAACATATCCAAGCATCCAATCAGTCTCGACAGGCCCATAGGTGAGAGTGAGGACAGCTACTTCGGCGATTTTATTGAAGATGACGAGGTCGATTCGCCGGTAGCCTCGGCTACGCAGGAAATGCTCAAGGAAAGGGTCGATTTGGTCTTAAAGACGCTTTCATATCGTGAGCGCGAAATTATCAAATTGCGATACGGCATCGGCGACGGCTATACCTATACACTCGAAGAGGTCGGCCGAATCTTTAAGGTTACTCGTGAGCGTGTTCGCCAGGTCGAGGCCAAAGCTATAAGGAAGCTGCAACATCCCATAAGGTCTCGCAAGCTCGAGGGCTTCCTCGACCACAAAACCGCATAGGTTCATTTGTTTAGCCCTGCCATATATTTATGGCAGGGTCTTTTATTCCGCCATTCATGGCGGGGTTTTGTTTTTGCGTTTCACGTGTGATTATTCATTCCGCAATTTATCCACTCCGTCTGTGTTGGGCTTGATACTTGATATTCGATAATAGTGTTTGAGTATGAATACCTAAGATACTTAGGTATTAATCCTACTTTGAGGCTCGATATTTGATGCTGGCCGAAGGTTCGCCATAGATGGAATGCTGGAGTGACATCCGCCAGGTCGAGGCCAAAGCCATAAGGAAGCTGCAACATCCCATAAGGTCACGCAAGCTCGAAGGCTTTTTAGACCACAAAACCGCGTAAAGTGGGCAAGCTTGTCCCCGCGAAAGTGGGGATCGCTTGTCATTCGTATCTCGTATTGCGTATTGCATAGTCGGTAGGGTGGGCACCGCCCACCGACAAAGATCTGCAAAAAGGAAATTTAAAATCACGATTTATTTTCATAAAAAGCGAATAGTCTTTTTGACTAATCAAAAAGACTATTATATGATTCTATTGTCTTTGGGTAAAACCACATAGTGACGTAATAGTTACGGTAGTCTCATCAGTTGGCAGCGTCAAGCGTAGCACGAGGTCTGTGCCCGCAAGCTCGAAGGATTCCTCGACCACAAAACTGC
>CAZVWH010000153.1:0-4735 GCA_964631175.1 uncultured Pirellulales bacterium
TGAATGTTCGATGTGTCAGGACTTGAACGGCGACGGCCAAATTAACTATCAGGACCTGTCAATTTTAGTGCAACAGTGGATTGCACAGTGCATGTAATAAACGTTTTAGACGTTTTAGACACCTAACTTGAAAGAAGTAAGGCTGTGAGCTTTTTAGCTCACAGCCTTTTTTGTACTGAGTATGTTTTACAACCTGAATATGCAAGCTCTCTTTAAAGCTATAAAGACACTTGTTGTGCATCCGGATAGTGGTTGCGAAAGTGGATATCGCTTTGCATATCTAACTGCTTTGCGTCTGAGAGGTTTAGCTGATAGTATCGCTTAGCAATTTCAATTATACGGGAAAGAACCTGCCGGCCTTCAGAAGTTGCTTCTAAACCGACAATTTGCAGGCCAAGATAAATACTCTTATTATCTCCTGCCGGTAAGATGTTCCTGATCTGGGCATTGAACATCAACGGCGTCTCATAGGGCAGAGGCGTAAAGCGCAGCCCGACATATTGTCCTTTTCTGAGATTTAGGTTAGCTCCATTTTGCAGCGGAACCATAATCTGCGCACCGCCGGCTGAAATATCAACAAGTCTGCCTTGGTAATAATTTTGTGGTTCATCGCCTTTACCGCGTAGCTTGTCCGGGTCACGGAGCACAGAGATTTTGCCTCCACTGCAGCGGTGACGCCATAGCGTCACCTTAACTTTTAAGCAGGAAGGTACATTAACACGAAAATAGCTTCTTCTCTGAACAACCTCGATTAGATCAGGCATCGCCAGTACTATAGTTCCACCGTATTTTCTGCGGGTTGGATGCGGTGATGGCTCAAGAGCTACGGCAGTTGTCTCGAAAATATACTTGCCGTATGTATGCTTGAACGACATGCCGACGGGCTGGTCCACCTGGATATCTCTCGTATTCGGCTTCTTTATTGAACTAAATTCCTCTACGCTTAGTCTATCAGCCGTAAGATTCGTTAGCCGTACCTTTGCAACGTGCCACTTATCTCTGGACTGGTAGGACATAATGGCAGACACCTTTTCTTCAATCACGGTTTGTAGGATTTGCTCGGCTTCAGCTCGGCGCAGCATAAACACTTTGCTCATACTACCCCCCTTAATGATGAATCTTGAAATTTCCCATTAGCTCCAATTGAGCTTAAAATCAGGCTCAATTGGTGCTGAATGGGCCTCTATAAATATATATTAATAATTCGGCAATAATCAAAAATAAATATAATATTAAATTTGACTAAGGTGATATTTTTAAAAGCTCTTCGGATATTATGACCGCTCTGCTCGCCATGAGGGGCAGTACATAACAGGCTCAGGCCCGTTTTCAGCGTGCTTTAGCCATAAAAGCGAAGGATTTTATAGTGGAAAAAAACTTACAACTAATATAAATTTCTCTACAGTTTTTTTATCTTTGAGAATGATGTGCCGGTAGTAGCTTTTCTCGGCGTCGATCTTTGCCAACCGCTAATTGTCATACCTGCGCAAAGAGGTTTGCGTGTTGATGGTTTGATAATGAATTTTTATGGACAAAGAATACATCAAAAAACTTGCTGAAGATTCAAGATTTATTTCAGGCATTTATAATATTATAGCTCTACTTCAATTGTATCGATTGGTACAAGTTGTCATCCTGTGAATACTTATTTTAATCGCATTAAGTTCTAAATCCGGAGCACGAAATACTAAACAAATACAAATGACCAAAATAAAAAAATTCCAAACATATCGAATGAAGGTTTTGAATATTTGATATTAGAATTTTGAATTTGTTTCGGATTTCCACCGCAAGGTGTCCTGCGGAGATATTAGAATTTCGGATTTTTTTTATCCGGCCAGGTTTCGATTAGCAAGCAAAAACGATTAACTATGTCACGTTTGCTAAAATCAGAGCCGCGACCATAAGGCAGCGGTATTTGCACCTGCTGTGATTGATATAATATGCGAAATACAGTTTCACGAGAAATGAGGCACGAAATTAAGGGGCAAGGAAAAAGTCGGACTCGCAGGAAGGTAATTCGCAGCCTTGATATATATCGGTGTCACGCAGTGTGAATATATCGTCTTCAGAAAGGCTTGTGCTGCGTGTTTTTATAAATTCGACCCGGCCATCGCCAAACAAAACATTCTGTCCGCGCCGCCTGTGATTGATACTGTTAAGAGTTAGCATGTCCCTGTTCAAACGCAGCCTGAACGGCGTGGAATAGTCACGGGGCAACTCTTCAAAAAGGGGACTTAAATCAGCTATTAAAACCTTCCGACAGGTGAGCTTGCCACCTGATGTGCTGCTGCAATTTATTTTGAAGCTATAGGTCATATACTCTCTGCCGGGAAAATCATTATAATTTTGGGCTTGTAAAGTGTTGAGCTGGAGTGTTTTGGCTCGATTTGAACCGGGACAAACAAAATCGGCCGGTCTGCTGTATTCGTGTTTTACCAAGAGCCACATCGGCCGAGTATTGGAATGATTTTCTTCACCTTGATAGCCCACTTTCCACCACGGCTCACCTGCAGCGGCGGCAAGGATTGGTAGTTGGCCATCATAATCGTTGCTGTAGCTGTTTATAGCCTGCCATATCTGTCTTAACTGAATTTGGCACTGCTGTCGCCATGATTTTTGGCGAGCATATTTCGATATGATACCATTATATGAACCGGCAAAAGCGGCACCAACTATCAGAAGTACTGCGGCAATAGCTATCCTTTTGCCCCAAAACCTGCTTTTGAGGGCGACTTTCCGGGTTTTTTCCGCTGCAATCAGTTGCTCGAATTGAGGTGGGCTTGAAACCGCCAGTTTCCTAAGTCGCCAAACGGTACGCTCTACTAAACCGTCCGGACAGGGTTCAAGCTCCAGGCTCTCAAGAGGTAAGAAAGCAGATTTGAGCTGTGCATAAAGTTCAGATGCTTCTTCATTAGAGGAAATTAAAGCTTCAGCTTCGGCTGTTTCCTCTTGTGGTGTCAAACCTATACAATAATCGAACAACAGTTGTTTTTGCTGGTTGCTTAACGACCTCATTCAGTTCTTTTACTCCCCGTTGTTGTTTTCCAGTCTTTTGCAAAACGAGCAACGGCTGTGTGCAATCTACTCTTCACTGTACCGATAGGTATACTTAAAATCTGAGCCATTTGTTTGTAAGAAAATTTGTTAAAGTAAGCTAAAATCAGTATTTCCCGCAGATTTTCCGGCATACTTGCTATAATCTCTGCGACGCGAGAAGAGATCTCGCCTTTTTCCAATTCTTCGTAAGGCATTGTATTATCAAAAGTAAGGGTGTTTAGAACGTCATCGAATGACATCTCTCGCGATTCTGATATAGTGCCTATGGGTATAGCGCTTGTTCGCTGAGATTTACGGAGGGCATCCTTGGCTTTGTTGGCGGCTATGGTGAACAGCCAAGGCCGCAAAGGCCGATCCGGATCGAAGCTCTCTCGGCTGGTAAATAGCTGTAAAAAGGTCTCCTGAAATATATCTTCGATCAGGTCCTGCCGGTTTAAAAAGTGCTTTAGAAACGCGTATAGGCTGTTTTTATAACGACTTACGATTTCACGAAATGCACTTTCATCGCCTGCCGCGTAGCGGTCGAGAAGCTCTGCATCAGTTGTTTTTTTTAAAACACTATTCATATCATTAAACCTTCACAAAGAAATATTATACGTGATTTGCCGGCAAATCAAAACTTTTATAATCTTGCTATATAAAAGAGACAAAAGCTCATCCTTAGACCGGCATAGCAATCACAAATTTAGACACCCCTTTGGACATTTAGTTTATGGGACAAAAACAGAAAAAAGTTATAAGTGCATAAGACAAAAGAGCTTAAGTGTAAAAGCTAAAAGTAGCAAAAATGAGCAAAAATGAGCAAAAAATGACAGAAATGCGCCACTTTTTAACAAAAATTGACAACTTTTGAGCACTTTTAAACGCGCCTACAAAATTGTATTTGACTTGTCTAAAAATATTTTATCTCTGGCACATAAATTGCTAAGCGTCGATGTTTGATTCTTGATTCTTGATGTCGAAGCGCAGCGGAGATTCGCCTGACTTCGGCAAGCTCAGTCGAGCCGTGGCGGACTCGATATTCGATACTAAATGCATGAGTTCAATACCTAAGATACTTAGGTATTGTGACTACATAAAGTCTCATATCGGTCTAAGAGCCCGAGGGGGCTTTGATGCTCTGTGGATTAGAAAAGAAGGACGAGTCACGAAAGACGACAGAGGACAGATGACGGAGGACAGTAGGTGATTGTCAGGTGACATCTATAAGATTAGTGTGTATTAAGGATATAGTCTTTTTGATTAGTCGAAAAGACTATAAGCATTTTAGATCAATCTCCTTTTAGATCAGTCTCTGTGATGGTGATGGATTTATTGCCCATATTACAATAGCTATTGTGCAATAACATGTAACAATATGATGCAACGAGTTTTTTAGCTGCCTGCGGTTTTTAAGCGGAAAGGCTTTTATTAGAGATTTTCTTCAATCATCTCTCGCGTAAGGATGACTTTGCCCTCGCTGCATTGTTCGCACTTTCTGACGATGCGCTCAGGGATTGGCTGGCCGGTGTCAATCGGCGTGCCATGCATCACGACATTGGACCCCAGAACATTTTCTAAATCAATCTCATTAATGTGCTGGCCTGCACCGGTACATTTCACCTTGATAATTTTTGCCATTATGATCTGACCCCGAATTATGTACCAACCTTGATTAGAGAGTTATCCACGTTCT
>CAZVWH010000154.1:0-1763 GCA_964631175.1 uncultured Pirellulales bacterium
ACTCATTGATATCGACCCAAAACAGGCCCAAATTGAGCAAAAAGTTCATTATTTAAAGTAAATCAATCGCCGATAAAAAGATTAAAAGCATCTTTATTAGCGGATAGAACAGCAACTTTTGAGAATTCATTCAAATGTACTTGGTTGTTAAGAGCGGAAAAGATAAATACAAAAAAGAGAAAATGTTGTGGCACTCGTGCTACGTAGCAAAGCCACTTCACAGAGTAGCATTTGTGCTTCGTAATTTCCCTCTCGTTCGTTCTTTTATTTTGCCTGCCGGAAGGCATTGCCAAGTTCATTAATAATAAGGAAAAAGGTAAGCGTTCACGGGGAAACCGCATTTTTGTCATTGCGAGCGAAGCGAAGCAATCTAAAATCGTACGTTTTTGAGATTGCTTCGGCCTAAAGGCCTCGCAATGACACAAAAACGCCTTATTTTCTGCGTGAACGGTTACGGAAAAAGAAAAATCCATATACGTAAAGCGCGTACGCGCTTTACGTATATGGTATGTTAACGCTAAAAAGATTTGTAGAAAACTATGGACAGAAAGTGAAGCTCCATGGCTTTACAGCCGTGGCACCCTTCGCAGTCCCTTATGGACGGAGAATGAAAGTGGCCTGCCTGCGCGTAGCCGCCCATTCTCCGTAGCACTACGAAGGATGAACTTCGGCCAAGGCAGGCTACGAAGGCCGGACCGTAACGAGAAGCACAATCGTACAACGAAAGATAAAAACCAGTAATGCAACCGTAAGACGATTAACGAAACCGTCATTCATTTTCAATTTAACCAGTCCCTTAGGGACCAGGTACCAATTACCAGTCTGATTATTTTTGGCAGTAATCTATAAGGCGTGCAATTTCGCTCCGTAGGTCTTTGCGGTGGACAATCATATCTACAAAGCCGTGCTCTAGCATAAATTCGGCTGTTTGAAAATCTTCAGGCAGCTCCACTTTTATGGTTTCAGCAATCGTGCGACGTCCTGCAAAGCCGATCAATGCACCCGGCTCGGCTATTATAACGTCCCCTAACATCGCAAAGCTCGCTGTCACTCCGCCGGTTGTGGGATCGGTCAAAACAGAGATGAAAAGCCCTTTAGCCTCATCTAATTTCGCCAGCGTAGCAGATGTCTTGGCCATCTGTCCCAGTGACACCACACCTTCGTGCATCCTGGCCCCGCCGGAACAGCTAACCACTACCAAAGGCAGTGACTGCTCAAGTGCCTTGTCCACCGCTACGCAGAGCTTTTCACCGACAACAAAACCCATTGAGCCCATCAGAAAATTCGGCTCCATTACCGCCAGGATAACACCTCTTCCTTTAATAAAGGCCTTGCCGATCAGCATAGCTTCCTTCGCACCGCTCTTTTTCTGGTCGGCTTTGAGACGCTTTTTATAAGTAGTTCCTCTGAACTTAAAGCCCAGCGGGTCATTGGTCTTTAGATCGCTAAGGAGCTGCTGAAAAGAGTCTTCGTCGGCCAAATACTTAATTCGGATAACTGCCCCAATGCGAAAATGATGATTACATTGCGGACAGACATTAAGGTTATCCTCGACGGATTTTCTATAGAGTATATGCTCACAGCCAGGGCAGCGCGTCCACAAGCCTTCGGGCATTTCTTTCCGCGGTCTCAAGGAGAAACCGTTCCATTTCGATTTCGTATCTTTGGCCATATCAACTTCTCGTCCCTCGTCGCTCGTCCTTCGTCGCTCGTCGTTTTATGTTGTGTCCTTCTTTATAGGCCTGACGGATGGCATTTATTGC
>CAZVWH010000154.1:1863-4592 GCA_964631175.1 uncultured Pirellulales bacterium
CTCGTCGTTTTATGTTGTGTCCTTCTTTATAGGCCTGACGGATGGCATTTATTGCCCCAACACGGTCGGGCTTTGAAAATATAGCATTGCCCGCTACGAGAGTATCGGCGCCGTATGAAACCACTATCGGTGTGGTCTGAGGGTCAATTCCGCCGTCAACTTCGATCCTTATATCGGGGCCGACAATCTCTCTGACCTGAATAATCTTTTTCGCCGCATCCAATATAAACTTTTGTCCGCCAAAACCCGGATGCACCGTCATCACTAATACCATATCACAAAGTGGCGCAACGTCTTTAATACTATCCACCGGCGTATCCGGATTCAGGCATATCCCGGCCGTTGCCCCAAGCTCGTGCAATCTATCAATGATTCTTCGCGGCTCATTGGCTGTTTCGACGTGAAACGTCACGTGATCGGCGCCGGCCTCAACAAAGTGCTCGGCATATTTTGCCGGCTCGCTTATCATCAAGTGGCTATCAAAAACCAAATTACTATACTTGCGTATCTTAGCAATCACCGGCGGACCAATCGTAATATTCGGCACAAAGTGACCATCCATAACATCCAGATGCACAATTTTGACGTCAGCCAATTCAATCGCAGCTATCTCGTCGGCTAATCTTGCAAAATCAGCGCTCAATATCGATGGCGCTATCTCAATTGATCCGGCTTTGGGCAACCGCCTTTGCCTTTCAGCATTTACCATTTGCGATATATCTACCCCATTGCAATAACCGACGGACTTCGTCAAGCTTAGTCGAGACGTAAAACCGCCGGCCAAACATTAAATGTTATTTTCAATTAACAACAAACGAGCAATGTTATTTGTCATCGAGGATATCGATAGATTTGAATTTTTTGCCCTCTAATAACTCAAGCGATGCCCCTCCACCGGTAGAAATATGGGTTATTTTATCTTGCAGCCCAAGTTTTTCAACGGCACTGGCGCTGTCGCCTCCTCCAATTACGCTTCGTGCTCCATTATCCGTGGCTTTCGCCACAGCTAGAGCAACAGCCTTTGTTCCTTCATCGAAAGGTGGCATTTCAAACACACCCATGGGGCCGTTCCAAACGATTGTTTTTGTTCCAGAGAGTTTTTCTGTAAAAAGCTTCCTTGTAGCCGGACCGATGTCCATACCCTGCCAGTCGTTCTCAATGTCATCTTCCACCACTTTATTCTCAGCATCAGCTTTGAATTCACGAGCGACTACCGTATCCACCGGCAAGATCATTTCACGGCCTAAGTCCTTGGCTTGTTTTTGTAAGTCGGTTGCTTTATCCAGGAAACCATCTTCGCACAAGCTCTTGCCGACTGCCCGCCCATCAGCCTTGAAAAAGGTGTAGGCCATTGCTCCACCGATTAGTATGCAGTCAACTTTTTCGAGTAGATTTTCAATCACGCCTAACTTATCGGAGACCTTCGCTCCACCCAATATAGCTACGAACGGGCTTTCGGGATTGCCAATCGTCTCGCCGATAAACTTCAGTTCCTTTTCCACTAAAAACCCAATAACTCGAGGCTTTCCCTTCATCATCATTGGCACTGTAAACATCGAGGCATTGTCCCTGTGGGCGGTGCCGAAGGCGTCATCGACGTAAATGTCAGCCAAATCGGCAAGCTGCTTTGCAAAGTCATCCTTGGCCTGTCGCAACTGCGCATCCTCTTTGGCTGCTTTGTCCTTTATGGTTTCTTCCTTATGGAAGCGCAGATTCTCAAGCAGCATACAATCGCCGCTGGCCAGAGCCTGCACTTTGGCTTTTACGTCAGCACCGATACAATCATCAGCAAAAACAACATCCTGATCCAGGAGCTGCGATAATCTCTTAGCTACCGGCGTCAGAGAAAACTTTTCCTCTCTCTGGCCTTTAGGTCGGCCAAGATGACTCATAAGAATCAACGCGCCGCCACGCTGTAGGATGCTTTTTATAGTTGGCAGAGCTTTGACGATCCGGTCATCACTGGTTATATTGCAATCCTCATCTAACGGCACATTAAAGTCACACCGCATCAAGACCTTTTTGCCCTGTACATCGATATCGGCAACTGTCTTTTTAGCCATTTTTGTAATTACCCCAACAAATCCATTCATTTCATTCCTCCGCAAGTAAAAATCCATATTTTTTATCTCTTATTCTATTTCTCTTGTGCGCTGTCTGCGCTTTAGTTTCTTAAATCTTTGCCATTTTTTCCATAATATCCACGGTTCGATTTGAATAACCCCATTCATTGTCATACCAACTAACGACTTTAACGGTCCTACCAATAACGAGTGTGCAAAGAGAATCGAAGATGCTTGAAGCAGGGTTGTTGATGATGTCACTGCTGACGATCGGCTCATCGCAATAAACCAGGATGCCTTTCATCGACCCATCTGCGGCCTTTTTCATCGCTGCATTGACATTATCTACCGTAACATCTTTTTTTACATTAACTACTAAATCAACAACGCTACCGACCGGCACCGGCACACGAATAGCAAAGCCATCCAATTTGCCGTCCAGCTCAGGGATAACCTTGCCGATAGCTTTTGCCGCGCCGGTGGTAGTAGGAATAATATTCGCCGCCGCCGCACGCGCTCGGCGAAGGTCCGTGTGTATCATATCTGTAACTTTTTGGTCGTTGGTATAGGCGTGAATGGTCGTCATAAGTCCCTGCTCGATGCCGAATGAGTCGTTGAGAACCTTAGCCACAGGCGCAAGACAGTTAGTCGTGCAGCTTGCATTCG
>CAZVWH010000155.1:0-4591 GCA_964631175.1 uncultured Pirellulales bacterium
TATTATCACTGATAGGACATTATCAACACGCCAGCGCCCTGCATTTTTCCCTGTTTAAGCAAAATAAGCGCTTCGTTAGCCTGTTCCAGACCGAACTTCTGAACTTTGGGTGTAATCGGTATTTCTGCCGCCAAAGGCAGAAACTCCTCAGCGTCGCGTCTGGTTATATTCGCTACGGTTTTCAGCTCCTTTTCCAGCCAAAGATGCGTGGGATAATCCAGGTTCAGGACATAGTCCAGGTCTTTTTTTTCCTTTCGGATTGCGTTTATAACGAGCCGTCCGCCTTTTTCCAATACTCTCATCGCCTCAATTATCGGTTTCCAGGCAGGTGTAAAATCAATTGCACAATTAAGGCTGCCTGGTGGATTATCTCCGGTTGCTCCAATCCAATCGGCACCTAATTGTTTAGCTAAGCTTTGGTGCTTGGTTTGGCCGGGCCTGGTAAAAACAAACACTTTGGAGTTTGGATACTGATACTTTACTATTTGAATAACGATATGAGCTGAGGCCCCAAAACCAAATAGGCCGAGGATTTGACCGTCCCGAAGATTGGTCAGTCTCAAGGCCCTATAGCCGATCGCGCCGGCACATAAAAGAGGCGCCCCTTGGGGGTCACTGAGTCGTTCCGGAATCGGATACGCAAAATCTTCCTGGACCACGGTATATTCGGCATATCCACCATTTGCATCGCAGCCGGTGCCCTGAAATTCCGAGCATAGGTTTTCGTTTCCATGTTTACAAAAATCGCATTTGCCACACGCAGAATTTATCCATGCTATTCCTGCTCGGTCGCCTAACTTAAATTTGTTTGCGCCGTGACCGAGAGCTTCCACTGTGCCTACTATCTGATGTCCAGGGATTACAGGCAATTTCGGCTGAAGTCTTCCTTCGATTTCATCAAGCTCGGTATGACAAACTCCACAAGCCGAAATTTTTACCCGAATCTGGTGAGGACCTGGCTGAGGAGTCGGCAAATCCTGCAGCTCCAAAGGATTTTCCTCGATCGGCCCGGTTTTTTTGAGCACCATCGCTTTCATTTATCAGTTTGTACTCCAAAGATAACCCTGCTAAATGTTTAGCCGTCGTCGTACCGGCGACGGTTGTTTTACCCTAATTATTGATTATAATAACTGCTGTTAATAGAGAACCACAATTTCCAAAGAAGGACAAGCTGTAAATTATGAAGATATTGATATATGGCGGCGGAGCGGTTGGGTTAGGCATCGCAAGCTGCCTGCTCAAATCCAAAGCCCATGTGGATATTATTGCCAGAGACGATACGATACGGTCTTTGCGCGAGCACGGCTTAATTAGAACCGGGATTATGGGCAACTATTCCGCAGACTCAAAATCATTTGGTAGCTTCGTATCTCCGAGCGATGTTCCGACACAAACCTACGATTATATTCTTGTATGCACCAAGTCCTTTGATTCTCTTGAAGCTGCGGAAGCTCTTTCAAGGCATAAACTTTTATTTGCTGAGAAAACGAAGATTGTACTGTTCCAAAACGGTTGGGGTAATGCGGACATCTTTACGTCTTTTTTTAGCAGAGAAATAATCTATAACGCACGGGTTATAACAGGCTTTAAAAGACCCCGGAAAAACGAAGTTATTATCACTGTCCATGCAGATGCCATTCATATCGGCAGTCTCTTTAATCCGCCTGTGGTGGATCTGTCATATATTGAAAACCTATGTGAATTAATAACCAAAGGCGATATTCCCTGTCAAACTACTAATGAAATTGAAAAAGACCTTTGGGCGAAAATGCTTTACAACTGTGCTCTAAACAGCCTCGGTGCCGTTCTCGATGTCCCGTATGGTATGTTGGCCAAACACAAATTTAGCCGTATGATAATGAATAACATAGTAGAAGAAGTTTTTACCGTTATGACAGCCGCAGGTTATAAAACGCATTGGCCATGCGCTAAAGATTTTCTTGAAATATTCTATAATAAACTCGTGCCGGACACAGCCGAGCATAAATCGTCAACTTTGCAGGATATCACCGCCAAAAAGAAAACAGAAATCGATGCCTTAAATGGAGCCGTTGTAAAACTCGCTAATAAGTATAAGATAAATGTTCCCTATAATTCGTTCGTCTATAATATAATAAAATTCATTGAGGCCGGTGATTCCACTGAAGGTGGGTCTAAGTTTAGCCGTCGCCGTATCGGCGATGACTGAGCACTACTTTGTCTGCGTGGATGTCTTATCAACTATATTTACAGCGCAACTGCCCTAAAACTAAAGGCTTAGGTTTTTATGCTCATTCGCTGTTCTCGCACGTTTCTTTATTCCAAGTGATGCGATTAAGAGCGACTCGAGAGGATTTTCAAAAATAACTGCGTTCATAACCTCTTGGAAAAATATAAGCTAATCCAGAATTTTAATATAAAAAACTAAAAAAACGTTACACCTAAAAGATACCCAGGCACTATTAAAGTAGGATTTGATACAAAAAGGATGCTATCTTACATTACCAGCTTAAAGGCCTCCGCTGCTATAATGGAAATAGAATCTTTACCCTTGACAAAGGATTAGGTCAGGATTATAATGTATAGACCTTATAATAACAATAAGGCCATGGAGGAAACACAGTTTAGGCTCATATTGGGAATGCTGCAAAAAGAGCTTTATTCACAATAATGTAGCCGATAGAGGAACATATTCATACATATACATCTTGAGCCTGGATTGCTTATCGAATGTGGGTATGTTTAGACCTTTGTCAAGACTGTAGCCTATCAGCCCTTTAAATACGGGTTTCCAATGGATGTCATTTATAGAAAGAACGTACTTTGCTGTTTACCTCACCATTGTAGGTTTTACAGCAAAAGCATCAATAAAGTAAGAACTTTTTGTTATCTTGGGAGGATTTAGTTATGAAACAAGTAAATCTAAAAGTGTTAATGGTTTGTACGCTGGCATTACTGTTAAGCGCAACAAACGGCATGGTGGGAGTTGTCAACGCCTGTGATAACTGTTCAGCTGCGAATAACATAGGTGAGGTGACAGACATGCCGTTTGACACCACGACCGCCACTTTTGATGGTCCCGGTTATTTCATGAACGGCCCGAACATCTGGTATGTTTACACACCCACATGCTCAGGTATCGCCACCGTCAGCCTCTGCGGAAGCAGCTATAATACCAAAGTTGCCGTTTATGATGGATACAAATGCCCTCCTCTTGAAGATGATTCGATTGCATACAACGATAACTATTATAGATGCGAGACCGGTAACAACTTACAGTCACTAGTCACCTTCCACGCAATTGCGGGTAACCAGTATCTAATTGAGATCGGAGGTCACCAGCAGGATGTGGGCGAGGGTCTGATGACTATCATTTGTGAGCAGGCTATATGTCCACCGACCAACGACAGTTGTTATAACGCAGAACCTGTCGGTGATATATTTCAACTGCCTTTCGATACCAGGTGTGCGACATTCGACGGCCTTGGCATTTCCTTGACCGGCCCCAACATCTGGTACATCTACACTGCCTCCTGCACTGGTGTAGCCACCGTCAGCTTGTGTGGAAGCGATTTTGATACCAAACTTGCTGCTTATGATTGGGATGGCTGCCCGCCGGCTGCGCAAGATTTAATCAGCAGCAACGATGACTTTTGCGATTCCGCGTCGCAAGTCAGTTTAGATGTGACCGCCGGTAATCAATACCTAATTGAGATTGGAGGTTACTCGGGCCGAACCGGTCTGGGTGTACTGACTATAAGCTGTGTGGGACAACATGGTCAGCAGCCACCGCAGGCCGACGACTGTTACAGTGCCAAACCGGTTGGTAATGTAACTAACCTAGCTTTTGATACAACCCAGGCTACATTCGACGGCCCCGGTATTTGTATAATCAGCCCCAACATTTGGTACTGTTACACCGCTTCATGCACAGGCTCGGCCACCGTCAGCCTCTGCGGAAGCAGCTACGATACAAAACTGGCCATTTACGATGGATGCCAGTGCTACCCAACAATGGCAAGATTAATAGGGTGCAACGACGACTATTGTAACATGCAGTCGGAGATTATGCTCGATGTGATCGCCGGCAGCCAGTATCTAATCGAGGTCGGAGGTTACCACCAGGCAACCGGACAGGGTCTGCTGAGCATTAGCTGTGAGGGACAGCCCGGCGACCAGAGACCACCCAATGACAACTGCAGTAGCGCAAAACCGGTTGGTAATGTCACTAACATGGCTTTTGATACCACTAATGCAACAGCCGACGGCCCCGGTATTTGCATGAACAGTCCCAACGTCTGGCACTGCTATACAGCTTCGTGTACAGGCTCGGCTACCGTCAGTCTCTGTGGAAGCAGCTACGACACAAGGCTGGCTGTTTATGACGGATGCCAGTGCAATCCAACAACGGCCAGATTAATAGGGTGCAATGACGACTACTGCAACCTACAATCGGAGATCACATTCGATGTGGCAGCCGGTAGCCAGTATCTAATCGAGGTCGGAGGTTACCACCAGGCAACCGGCCAGGGTGTGCTGAGCATTAGCTGCGAGGCAGGACAAGCCCCTGCAGAATTAGATTTCGCAGATGCTCCGGACAGCACCAACAACT
>CAZVWH010000156.1:0-4579 GCA_964631175.1 uncultured Pirellulales bacterium
TAACTTTTTAGCACAATGCCAGCCAGCCTGGTCCAGAAACATCACACAGAACTGTCCTGTAAATTGTTCGGCGGTGTGAGTCAAAAAAGATAGACATCGTCTGTGTATCAACCCATGGCAAGATCAACGATGTACAACGGCCATCGGAAGGACTGACAGCTACAAAACCATAAATATACTCCCGTACCACCTGCTGACCGACTACAGGACGCATAGGTAATGGATCCCAGCAGCGTCGGCTATCACTGATGCGGCCAAAACGACCTTCATCTTGGAATAACAAACGCCAAGGCATACCAGCAGGAGCGTCTTTTAAGGCTTCTGGGACGATGTGAGGGAAGTTTTTTTAAAGGCCTCCTGAGCATTTTGGTCAGCTTTAAGGTGTCGAGGTCGAGGACCAAGCTTTCTCCAGCCATGTCGATGCAAAAGCCGATATACATAAGCCAGGGATACTTTTTTGCCTACGGCCTTACAGACCCGCCCATGTATCTGCCTAAGGGGTTAGAATTTGACCTTTCTGAGCCGATTGTAGAAGCGAATTTAATAAAACCTGTTCTTGTTCTATACTCATATATTCCCAATGTCGACCGCCTCGTCCCTGTCGTTTCAATCCTTCTTGGTCTATGATGATTATACTGGCTGATCCACAGCCATATTGCCTGTGTGGATACACCCAGCATATTAGCCACTTGGTGGGCGGGGAAATGCCGCAGATGTGTGAGCCAGATGGCCACACGGCGTTGATATTCTTGTTTGTCTTTAGCTTGTCGTAGCCATTCTAATAGTTCGATATTTGACAGCCAGTGTACAAGTTTAGCATATCGTGCCATATCTGGTGTCTCCTTTCACCGGATGGCTATTTTACCCGCCTTCCGCCGTAGATGAAGGTGCCACGGGCTTTGCCCGTGGGGCTCCACATTACTCTATATTTGATGCCAAATTAATATAAAAAAGCCGTTGCGGGTTAAAACTGTTGACTAAGCCACTTCTTAGATATTATAATATCTTGAGGATGAGCTGTATAAAGTCCATCCTAAAAAGGAGGTGAGTTATGGACTTATACAATGACAGCTTTTTTGCACGGTTTAAATGGCACATCATTATTATCAGCATCGCTGTAGCTATTGTAATCCTGCTTGTAATGTTTACAGACCTCTTTATGGCATCCGAAATCGATGTTCTTCAAAATCTGGTTGGGCTGCTGGGAGCTCTGGTGTTTTTAAGCGCGCTTCTTGCAATGCTCTCCAGGCTATTTAAGATAGCGGATTCTCTTAAGGACAATAGCGCAAAGCTCGAGGAAGTAACCGGGTCTCTGGAAAAGATACACTCGGGCCTGGCGCAAATCAATCACAGTACTCGACTAAGCGAAAAAGCAAAAGCCATCGCCTTTAGGGACGAAGAAAAACAGTTTTTGCGAGAGGCCGTCTTTGATAAGCTGCAGCAACATGATTTTAATGCCGCCCATGAAATAATTGATGAAATTGCCGACCGTCCGGAATATAGGGAGCTGGCTGAACAGTTACGAATCCAGGCTGATAAATATCGTAATGCCACCGACCAGGAACGGATAAACCAGGTAATAGCACATATCGAAAAGCTGTTCGAAGGTTATCAGTGGGCCAAGGCAAGTGCTCAGATTGAACGATTAATCAGTGCTTATCCGGATTCCGAAAAGGCCAAGGCAATGCGACAGAGACTACTCGACGAGAAGGAAGAACGCAAAAGAGTATTGCTCGCTGCCTGGGACGATGCCGTAAAACAGCAGGAAACCGACCGTAGTCTCAAGATTCTAAAGGAGCTTGATCTGTACTTGACGCCCAATGAAGCAAAAGCTTTGCAGGAAGCGGCGAAGGATGTTTTCAGAACAAAGTTACACACCCTCGGAACGCGGTTCTCTATGGCTGTCACCGAGAAGAAGTGGACCGGCGCACTGGAAATCGGCCAGCAAATCGTAAGCGACTTTCCAAATAGCAAAATGGCTGATGAGATACGCGAAAAGCTGGATGTCTTAAAGCAGAACGTACAAGTGCAGAGTAGTTAAACGAGCTGTTTTGGGCCTGGCCATTTACCTGGGAATCTGGCCCCTCGGACTCTCGACCGACGATCTGCGAGCTTGTTGGTTCTATTGAAAGTCGAACAATGATTGGGTCTTAACCATTGTTACCTTGTCCGGGTAAGCCGCGAACGTATGGATGTGCAGCTCACTGCGTCTTGCCTCGAAGTCAATGTAGCAGAACGGCCGCAGACCACCTGTTTCTAATTCCGGAAATTTGACAAATAAACCACGATTTCGTGCAAAATGCTCAAGATCAACATAACTCTGTCGATACAAATTGGGGCTCATCTTTTCGATCTGAAAATCAGTCATATAACTTACGCCCCTGCTCAGAGTACATTTGTGGGTTCGTGGGCCACGGAATTGAAAACGTTCAATTAAACCTCGGTGTGGCAGCATTTGGCCAGGGGTGCTTACAACCTCGCTCAAACACATATCACCGGCAAATACACTAATAACGTGAGTACAGCCTGTAACCCAGATAAGCGATTCATATTTCTCCGTTTTTAATCGCCTGCTGGCGTAGATTTGGAACAGCTCCGGATGTAAAGGTCTTTGAAAAAGACTGAATGTCAATTGATCAACAGCTACATTGGTTTGCGGTGTTTCCATAAATAAGTCCCAAAAACTCAAACCCTGATTTCAGCGTTATTATACCAAAAACAATACGCCCATTCAAGGGCAATATCAGTACTGATAAAGCCTAATATCACATTTATAGGACGATTATTTTACAAGCTCCGCAATCTAAAAGAGTAACAACGAGAAGGTTTTTGGAAAAAAATGGGAAAAAACAAGTAAGCGATTTAACTTTTAATGCTGAAAAAAAACCGCGTTGATAATAGTTGCAATAATATCGTAAAAGGCATGTGCTCCAGCCGTGATCCCAAAACCACGAATCGCAAAAAGAACCGCAAAGTAAATACCTGCGATTGTCCGAAATCCAAATGCTGTCCCGTTAAAAGGGGCTGTAAGCGCAAACCGGCCGTTGACAAAAACTACATGATGATGTGCGCTAAATAGCGCAGCCGAAATGAAGACAGAAAGTATAATCGAGTTCGTATGATCAAACTTCGCTATATTCTGAAACAATATCATCAAAAAGCATATCAAAATCAGCCTAAAAATAAGTTCTTCATAAATCCCGGCTCCTATCCCTGTGACAATGTTAGCTAACAGAGGCGCTTTTATTGTGCTATTGCTGCCGGTCAGTACGGCAGTCGAACGAAGTCCGTCATTTATTCGTAAAGAGCTCTCTGGTGCTACCTGGCTGAGGCTCGCGATTGAAGTGGCAACCGAGAGCGAGATAAACTTGCGGCTCGAATGGACCTGTCGAAGTCCGACATCTTTTTCGATTTGTACCTGTAGCGCGCGACGGGCGGCGGGACCGGCATAACCCTTAGGTTCAACCGGGCCGCTCAATAGCAGACTCAAAACAATCAACGGTACAGCAAGTAAAATGCACTCGATTGTCATCGGCAGGATATCAGCGGTAGCAAAGTACCACCGTTTACGTGACGCCAATTGCAGCGCTATCAGAACAATCACTACTGTCAAAGGAGGGGCGACCCATGCAAATCTGCTGCCAAGGCCAAGGTATTCATTAAGGAAACTTTGCAGCCAAATGAATGCCACTACTCGATCTTGAGTCTGATTCAGCACATCCGTATTGATTAAGATCGTTCCCAGCTCATAGAAAGCAATAAACGGCAGTAAAAAAACAAGGGCGTAAATTGGCCGAGAAGTTCGTTCAAAGTAGGAGTCTTGTGTAAAATTCAATAATTGGCTCGTGCCGTACTTATATTTATCATCCATTGTTTTTATTCATCCGCTCTTTTTTCTATCACTGTTATAAACCTTGCGTCTGCACAAACAACGGCAGCCGGATATTATCTTGTCACCTTTTCACCTTTCAAAGTTTACTTTAGGTAAGCTGAAATTACAATAATCAAAAACAGCTACTTTTCAGATCATTGGATTAATTTGTTACGTTTGCAATGACACCTTTCTTGCGATTGCGATTCGGTCGTTGTTGTGGAGGTCTTTTTCGATTTTGATTTCGGCGAAAATGCCGGTTTGTTCGAGCAGCTCTTTAACCGCCTGTCCCTGGGCGTAACCTATCTCCAGCATCAATGCGGCATCGGGCTTTAGAAATTGGTCGGCCCTTTCGAGAATCCGCCGATAAATATCAAGGCCGTCCTCTCCCGCAAAAAGAGCCAGTCTTGGCTCGTAATCTCTTACATTTCTGTCGAGCTTTTCAAACTCGGCTCTACTTACGTAAGGCGGATTACACACAATCAAATCAAACCCTTCGGCTTCGCTCAGGGCAGGCTTATCCACGTCCAATTGCGGTACAACAGGGTCAAATAAGTCACCACACAAAAGCTCGATTCTATCCTTTAGCTGATGCTTTTCGATATTTACAGCGGCAACGGCAAGGGCGGTATCGGATATATCGGTTGCGATTATCCGTACATCGGGAAAGTTTTTGGCTATTGCCACGGCGACGCATCCGCAGCCGGT
>CAZVWH010000157.1:0-4560 GCA_964631175.1 uncultured Pirellulales bacterium
ATGTTGAAATTCAAGCCATGTATAGATGCGCCTAAATTGCTATTCTCCAGTGTTCGCTCAGCTCCATTTCCGTATGGCAGAATCGAAAGTCCCTCAGAATCAACATCTACGCTGCCGGCTAATTTATTCATTTCATCATAGTCCAGCCCGCCAGAAGCATTATGTTTCAGCCAGCTATTGAGAATGCCTGTTCCATTCACGCACAGTAGCACGCCATACCTTGGTGTCTTCTGTGTGTGATTAACATGAACAAACGTGTTGACCCTTGACTTGCTGTCGTAATCGCTCCTTTCCGTTATCCCATAGACAACTCCCGAAGTTCCGGCTGTAGCTGCTATCTCGCCGGGATTTAAGACGTTAAGCGATAGTGCGTTATTAGGTTGGTCGCCCGCTCGATAGGATATTTTTGTCCCGGCTTTTAAGCCCAGCTCATCGGCTGCCTCTTTGATTAGCTCACCCTGCACCGAGAAAGTCGGTACAACTTCAGCAATCAGCTCTTCTGGAATTCCGTAATAGTTCAGCACCAAATCTGCAAGACCTTGTTTCTGGAAATCCCACATTATCCCTTCCGATAAACCGGAAGGAGTCGTCTTTATCTCGCCGGTCATCTTCATCGCAATATAATCGCCGGGAAGCATCATTTTATAAATCTTGGAAAAAACATCCGGCTCGTTTTCCATAACCCATTTTAATTTCGAGGCTGTGAAGTTGCCGGGCAGGTTGAGCAAACTTTCAAGGCACTTTTGTTCGCCGATCTCTGCCGCCGCTTTTTGGCCGATTTGAACAGCCCGGCTGTCGCACCAGATTATCGAAGGTCTTAACACCTGTTTGTTCTTATCCACCAACACGAGTCCGTGCATCTGGTAAGAGATGCCGATTGCTTTAATATCAGACGCTTCGAATTTTGCTTTGCCTTTAATTTTTTGCGCAGCTAACTTAACATGGTTCCACCAGACTTCAGGATTCTGCTCCGCCCAGCCCGGCTTTTGTGCGATAATCTCCAGCTCTTTTTCCGGTGAAGTTGCAGTCGCCAACACTTTGCCTGTAACAGAATCCATCAATGTTGCTTTTACCGATGAACTTCCAACATCGTATCCTAATAGAAGTGCCATTTACCTATCCCCTTTATAAATAAGTATTTACAAAGCCTACCCATGACAAAAAACATCTTTCTATTATGCATTATTTCTGTCTTTAGCTTGTTTGTATTACAGCGTAAAGCCGACCGAATTATAACCATTCCAGCTAAAGTTACAAGATTTGTTCAGAAGCATCTAATGGAACATGACGGATAAAATAAATTATTTGACATTTCAGTGGAGCGTTAGTAGATTTCCTACAGGTTTTAAGTGCATCGGAATATATTTTTTGATTGGTGCAAGGAGTTAAAAAAATGAGGACAAGGATTTTACTTAATCTCGTTTTAGCAGTAACGGCAATAATCGTTTTCGGCTGTGAGAAGAAAAAAAATATAGCCGCTGCAGAAAAGCCCGAAGTCAAGGAGAAAAAGAAAATGAGTATCACGAAGGAATCTTATGGTAAAACCCCTGATAATCAGACAGTTGTTTTGTACACGCTAACGAATCCTAATGGTCTTAAAGCTAGGGTTATGAATTATGGTGCGATTTTGGTATCGCTGGAGACGCCGGACAGGGACGGTAATTTTGCTGATATTATACTCGGCTTTGATACGCTCGACGGATATTTTACAGAGCACCCATATTTCGGAGTGATCGTCGGCAGATACGCTAATCGTATCGGCAAAGGCAGATTCATGCTTGATGGCGTCGAGTATAAATTAGCAACGAACAATGGGCCAAATCATCTGCACGGCGGCGTTAAGGGATTTGACAAGGTTGTATGGAAGGTCGAAAACGTAAAAGCTAAAGACGATACAGCAATGGTGAAGTTGAGCTATTTTAGCAAAGATGGCCAAGAAGGATACCCCGGCAATCTTAATTGTAGTGTTACCTATACGCTGACAAAGGATAATGAGCTTAGGATTGACTATGAAGCAACAACCGATAAGACAACCATAGTGAATCTGACGAATCATGCTTATTGGAATTTAGCCGGCCAGGGCAGCGGTGATATTCTCGGCCATGAGCTTATGCTCAACGCAGATAAGTACACTCCTGTAGATGAGGGACTAATACCGACAGGCGAGATCAAAGAAGTCAAGGATTCGCCGATGGACTTTACTAAGCCGACGACTATTGGTTCACGAATCGACCAGGTTACAGGTGGCTATGATCATAACTACGTGCTCAAAGGCGGCGTAGGTAAGCTGACTTTGGCCGCAAGAGTGTATGAACCAACAACCGGTCGGGTAATGGAAATCACAACCGTCGAACCTGGAATACAATTTTATTCCGGAAACTTCTTAGATGGCACTATAGCCGGCAAATCAGGCAAAGCGTATAAGAAACATTACGGATTCTGCTTGGAGACGCAACACTATCCGGATTCGCCGAATAAACCGAACTTCCCATCGGTTGTTCTAAAACCCGGTGAGAAGTATAATTCAGTAACTGTACACAAATTCTCTACGAAATAGATTTTCTGCTTAGATGTGATTTAAGATTGTTGTGTTGGCTCAGGCGAGATATATCTTGTCTTTGGGCTTTATTTCAGGTATCTGATTGAGCTTTGCTTTGATGTCTTCTTTTTCAAGTGCAAAACTTGGAGCGATCTCAAGCAGGCAATCCACTGTGCCGTCAGAATTCTTAGGAACAGCAACACCAGCCGCCTCGAGCCAATAAGCCGCGCGGTCGATCATCATACGTTGTGTAACCTCGACGCTATCCACACCTGTTGCATTCTTGGCAGGGGCGAATTCCTCACTACGTTTGGTCTGAAGGATTATCGACTTCGAGGCCAACGGTAATGCATCAAAAATAAAGGATTCAAGCTTTATGCCGTTTGGCTCGGCGAGTTCTACAGGATTTCCCTCATAGTCGATGTGCGGAATTTTTTTGACGGCTCGGTGCAGGGGTAGTGAAAAACCTTTGGTGTTAAATTTTTCGACAAAACTTACATTTATAATGTGGATAGCAATACTGCCAAGGGCAAAGACTAACGAGCCATCTACGTTCCGTTTCTCGGCGAGTTCGTCAGGCCAATCACTATATTCAACGACATTCACCTTATTATCGATAAGACAGAAGTTGCCGATCTTCTCCTTTGGGCCTGTTTTTATCAAAGCCTTTGAGGACATCTCAGCTCCATCAAGGACATGTAGGCCGATAAATAAAGGGTCAAATAGCTTTACCAGAGGATTGTCAACCTGCCAGTAGGTTATGAGTTCTATGCCGCGTTTTTTCATGTCTTCGAGAGCCCCAGTACGGTAAAGAGCTTTGAAGCTTCCGCCATGTCCATCGGGCGAGCAGGCAATATCAGCTTTGTCAGCTAAAAGGATTTTGCCATCGAGACTGAAATTGGGCAATGTGCCTTGCTCAAATATAAACACATCTTTCTCATTCAGACCGTAATAGCCATTTTTACGGAAGATTTCAAGGGTCTCGGCGTGATTAAACGGGCTGGTCATAATATACCAGGGACAGACGGACTGGTATTTTTTTGAAACTGCTGCGATGGTTTCAGCAAAGAGTTGAAATAGTGTCTTGTTTTCGACAGGACTGATGGGGAAATTTCCTTTTGGGCCATCGAATCCGAGGCGGGTTCCTTGTCCACCTGCGACAACTAAGGCAGCAACCTTACCAGCCGATATATACAGTTTGCCCAATTCGATGGCTTTAACATACTTGCGTTTTTGTTCTGCATCAGCCGGAGCAAAACTGTAGTGCCCGGCAGGTCTAAAGTCGTCACCTATTTTAATAGAAGTGTACTTTTCGACGACGTTAGCTACCCAGGAGTTTATTTTCGAGAAATCCAGCTCTTCGATTTGTGTTAGTAAATGCTGCTTCTGGGCTGGATTTAACTCCTCCCAAAATACCAGGATATGTTCCTGGTTGTGTTTTTTTAGCAGGTTTTTTATGTTTTCAAACGTTTTATGCGTAGTCATATCTTTGATTTTAAGACAAAAATACAAAAAATAAGAAAAATGTAAAATTTTTTTTAAGATAATCCAAAAATCTGCCGAAATTTGTTTGACAGAAAGCCTTCTGAGTGCTATTATTGGACATAGAAACAGGTAGTATGTTTATTATAACCATTATAATTTAATCGGCTATCATATTTTACATCCTCCTTTATATCATAAACCTACCTGTTAAAGAAATCTTCTGTCTGTTTGGTTTGCGCAATTGTGCTGACTTTATCGTTCAGCCGGCAAAGCTAATTGTAAAAAACCGTTTGAAATTGTCTTAGTGAATGTAAATCAGCCGTTCTTATGCGGCAAATATTTGTTAAGGAGATTCGCAGGTAAAAGTTGGTTTGGCGTTTTTTAGTTAAGCATTTATCTATCAAAACGTAAACGAAAGCGTGCTTAAGAACGGTCGAGCTTGTGAATCTCATAATTGAAGGAGAATAAAAATGAAGAAAAAGAAAGGTTTCACATTAGTTGAGCTATTGGTCGTTATTGCGATCATAGCACTTCTG
>CAZVWH010000158.1:0-4501 GCA_964631175.1 uncultured Pirellulales bacterium
GGCGGGGCAGCGGGCGAAAGCAGAAATGGGGGCTTCGGTCGAAACGACGGTGAGGTTTTTCAACAGAGCACTAAAAAGTTTAAATGACAACTTTAGACACTTTAGTCACTACAAATTTTAGGCACTTATTTATTGAGAATCAAACAACTATATCGGTAAGGTTTAAATGTTAAGTGACATAAGAGTTTCATGTGCGCCGCATATCAGCCAGCGTTTATCAACCCGTAGCGTAATGGTGGATGTTATAATCAGTCTGGCGCCTGCGATGGCGGCAGCAGGCTATTATTTTCGCTTCTATGCGCTTATCCTGATTTCAACCTGTGTTATTTCAGCGGTCGCAACCGAGTGGATTTGTAATCTAATCCGCAAAAAGCCCAATTCCCTCAGTGACTTCAGTGCTGTGGTTACCGGCATTATCCTGGCGTTATCGCTTCCGCCGAGCCTGCCTATCTGGGCCGCGGTAATTGGTAGCTGTTTCGCCGTTGCGATAGGCAAGATGGTCTTCGGCGGACTCGGCGCCAATATCTTCAATCCCGCTATGGTTGGAAGGGCGTTTCTAACGGTTTCTTTCGGCATGTTAATGACAACATGGACGGTGCCGGCTAACATCGATGTCACTATGCCTAAAATTTCCCCAGAAAATAAGGTTGATGCAAGGACACAAGCAACTCCATTAGCCTGGAGTAAAACGGCTATTAAAGATAAAAGTGGTGCTGAATCCTACAATTCACAGCAGTTCAAAGCTACTTTCACCGGCGAGGTGGGAGGCTGTTTAGGAGAAACAAGTGCAATTGCACTTTTAATTGGAGCTCTTTATTTGCTTCTAAGACGAACGATAACGTTGCACATACCCTTGGCGGTAATATTATCTGCTTTTATCTTTGCGGCGATTGCCTACCTGATAAATTCCGAGGCTTATATCCAGCCGATTTTTCATTTGACCGGCGGCGGGATGCTGTTGGGTGCATTTTTCATCGCAACAGATCCTGTCACCGCGCCTTTGACACGCAGAGGAATGTGGATTTTCGGGGCCGGTGTAGGAACAATAACTATGCTCATAAGAATTGTCGGTGAGTATCCAGAGGGTATGATGTTTGCTGTTCTTTTGATGAATGGCGTGACGTCGTTGATTGACCGGCTCTGTAAGCGCGTCCCTACGGGAGGCAAGCCGAGTGCTTAAGATAATAAAACATTTTATCCAACAAAGCTGGCTGCTTATCGTGGCATCCTTCTGTTTCGGGCTGCTGATAGCAGCGACTAACTATGCTCTGTCCGAGAGAATAGAGCAGAATAAAGTCGAAAAATTTAACCGCTTAACCACCGCTCTATTAGCCGAAGCTAAACTCGAATTGGCTGCGGAGCTCGAAATTGACTCGCTCAGCGGGAAAGAGGAAAACGTTAAAATTTATAAGGTTGTGACAAAAAAAGGAGAATGTATCGGCTGGAGCTTCAAGGCTGCCGGGCCCGGTTTTGCCGACAAAATCGAATTGGTTGTTACTGTTGATAAAGGTTTTGAAAGGATTGCCGGATTCGATGTCCTGGCGAGCAATGAAACGCCCGGCTTTGGTGACAAGATAAAAGATGATTACTACCGACACCAATTCAAGGGAGCACCGTCTGATGTCCTCGATCTCATAAAAACAGGCAAGCCTGAAAGAATCGATTCCGAAATCGTAGCTATAACCGGCGCTACCGTAAGTAGCGAAGCGGTTGTTAAGATAATAAATAATTCCCTGCTACAGATAAAGAAACAAATGCTCGAAAAGGGACTAATCAGCAATGATAAATAAAGGTGACGATAAAACCAGGCTCTACAAAGATACACTAATAGCCGGTTTGTGGCGTGAGAATCCGGTCTTTCGGCTGCTTTTAGGGATGTGTCCCACGCTGGCTGTCACTGCTGCGGTCAAGCCGGCCTTGACTATGGGCCTTAGTGTTATCTTTGTGCTTGTTTGCAGCAATATCGTGGTCAGCCTGATGCGAAATCTTTTAAAGCCCCACCTGCGGATTCTGATGTTCACATTGACAATAGCTACATTTGTTACCATAGCGGATTTGTTCTTAAAAGCTTTTGTGCCGAGGATGAGCGAGACGCTCGGCCCTTATGTCCCATTAATTATTGTCAATTGTATCATTATTTGCCGTGCCGAGGCCTGTGCCAGCAAAAACACTCTTGGAGTCAGTATAATCGATGCGCTGGGAATGGGTGTCGGCTTTACATTAACGTTGTGTGTTTTAGCCGGTGTCAGAGAGCTGCTTTCTACGGGCAAGATATTCGAAGTGCGGATAATGCCTGGCTTATTTGTGCCGTGGGCGGCGATGGGTATGCCGGTTGGAGCATTTTTGACATTAGGCCTTTTGTTAGGACTGGTAAACACAATCACTAAAAGAAAAACATAAGAATTGAGATGGTAGGGTGGGGCTCGCCCCACCATTATTTGACCGGTGGGCTGAAGCCCACCCAACTGGTTAAATAGCAAATTACCCATAACCAATGACCAATTACCCGTAACCGGTATACGAGGTATGAAGTAATGGATACGCTTAACACTTTACTTGTGGGTTTTATATCTATCGTCATAGTCAAGAACCTTGTCTTTACGAAGTTTCTCGGTATATGTCCCTACCTTGGCGTATCCGGCAGAATCGATATGGCTTTCGGGATGGGCCTGGCGGTGACGTTCGTAGTGACTCTCAGCGGCACGCTAACATGGTTAATCGACCATCTAATTTTGATAGGTACACCGCTGGAAGTCACGCGATACGTCTGCTTTATATTAGTTATAGCCGGTGCTGTCCAGTTGGTTGAGATGTACGTGCGGAAATTTTTTCCCGGCCTTTACGAAAGCTTCGGCATATTTTTGCCGTTGATTACTACAAACTGTGCAATTTTAGGTTTGTGCTTGTTTATAAACCTTTGGGGTATTGACAATCTGCTCGAAGCGGTGGTTCTTAGTTTTGGTGCCGGCATCGGCTTTACGATGGCTATCTGCATTATGGCGGGTATTCGCGAGAATCTGAATTTGGCCGACGTGCCGGATTGTCTGAAAGGTGCTCCGATTACGCTGATTACCGCCGGTTTACTTGCGATGGCCTTTATGGGTTTTGCAGGAATGATACAATAAGAAAATTCAAAATCTAAAAATCAAAGTGTAAAATGACAAAGCAAAATTCAAAAGGAGATGAAAGACTCAGCCTCTGTTGAAAAAAGAGAAATGTTTTTTGCATTTTAATATGTAATTTTGATATTTAATTTTTGATATTTAATTTTGGTTTCCCAATGATTTTGGCCGGGATATTACAGATATGGAACAGTGCTTGGCCGGCCGGGCTTACGATGCTGGGCCTGGGCAGCGGATTTGCAGTAGTGCTTTTGATCGCAAGCTCAAAGCTAAAGGTCGAAGTTGACCCTAAGGTGGAGCAGGTCTATGATGTCCTGCCTCACTTGGACTGCGGCGCCTGTGGCTTCGGCGGCTGCGCCCAATACGCAAAGGCCGTTCTGCAGAATCCGGAGCTGATTGGCCGATGCTCGCCGGGTGGGCCAGCGACCTCTGGAAAAATCGCTGAGATTCTAAATATTCAGGTTCGCACAGATGGTTACCCCTTTAGACCTATCGTGCATTGCCGGGCGCATGAAGCCGATAAGACCTATTATGCAAAGTATCAGGGCATACAAAGCTGTATCGCTGCGAACGCCTTGGCTCCTGTGCAGGCCTGCAAATTCGGCTGTCTTGGTTTCGGAGATTGTACGAGGGCCTGCAAGTTCGATGCCCTGCACATCGTTGACGGCTTAGCTGTCGTTGACTATGAAAAATGCACCGGCTGTACAGCCTGCGCAAAGGCCTGCCCGCGCAATCTCATCGAGATGGTACCTTTCCGTTACGAAAATATGATGACCGTTGCTTGCAGCAGTAGGGAAGCCGGCAAGGTGACGCGTTCTATGTGCAAGGTCGGCTGTATCGGCTGTGGATTGTGTGCCAAACAGAGTGATATTTTTTCTGTTGATGATAATTTAGCTCGAGTGAATTACGAAAAATATCAGCCGAGCGACAAAACAGAAACTGCCTTGAATAAGTGTCCCACTGGTGTCATTGTCTATCGCGGCAGAACCGCCCGCACCCCATTAGAAGTAAGTTCGACAGGTTAGGGTGCCACTTATGATAGGGAATTCTAACGGGGCAAGCCTCGTCAACACAGTAAAAAACCCGCCGCAACGACGTAAGTTTAGCCCCGCAATTTCATTGCGGGGTCAGCAGCCTATTTAGCCAGCAATTTTACATCCGGATTACATTCAAAACCAATTTTTAAAAAAGTCCTATAATTCCCTTGATTATCTATCCTTTTTCTGATATTATCCATTAATAATTCATTTCAAGGAAGAATAGCGAGCAAACTTTATATTATTTCCTGTTGGGCTTTGCGCCACAAAACCTTTGGAGAGTAGGTGAGTCTATGAAATAACATTCCTTTTTTCAGTATTAGCGATTTTCGGTTAAGAAAA
>CAZVWH010000159.1:0-4414 GCA_964631175.1 uncultured Pirellulales bacterium
CCTGCACGGACGCGGTCGGAAACTTTCACGCCAATCGAATCGCCAGCTTTGGCCTCCGTGACATTTACATTCTTTATCTGTATTGAGTCAACTACCATCTCAAGATCGGTGGTGTGGCCTTTGATCCGGATTTTATCGCCGACTCTTAAAGAAGCAGTTAGCTCAATACCTGCAACAACGGGTTGTGCAAAGAAATCTGAAACATTTCCAATAATTTCCTCAGTCATTTTGTGCTCCTTTCAACTTAACTGAGTTGTGAGGTGAACAAATGTTATTTTAACGCGGACAACCCTTTATACAAGAAGCAATGTTCAAGAGTTCTTTGTTGAATAAGGGAAGGGTAAAAAAGCCCCAGCCACAGGTGCTGGGGCTAAACACAAGCCTTAAATATTTGTTTGCGAGTTAGTGCTGCGATCAACGAAAATTGCATTATTCAAAACTTACTTGTATCGATTTCTCTTTCTTGCTGAGCGTTACTTTTTTGGTCTTTCCATTTGAGGTGATTATATAATCGCCGTAAAATGCACGTGTCTTAAATACTCCGTCATCATCAGCTTTGCCGGAAGTTTGAGTCCACCATTTGTTAAAAACAAGGTCGCGATAAGCTAATGCCTGTGGTGTGGGTGTCCAGTCTTTTTTCCACATGGCTGTGTGTGGCTGCCAGTGGCCGACCTCCCAAAAGCCCCACATTAAAATGGCCTCAACGTTTGGGTGCGCAAAGCAAATCGGAAAGAACATTCGAAGCGCTTCGGCCTTGCCTTGCTCGTCGTCAGCGGCAAAGAGACATTCAGTGATTTTAATTGGCAGATTGAACTTTGCGAGCTTGTCGAGAGTCCTATGAACGTGCTCGGGCGTAGTAGCAGCTCTGCGGGGAGAGTCAGCCTTTCCAATAGTGACAACATGTCCCTGGCATCCAATCCCGTCGATGGGGACACCATTTGCGAGAAGATTTTCAATTTGAACTATATAAGCCTTGGTATTGTAACCACCCTCAACAAGAATGCCGTAATCATTTACGTACAGAGTGATATTTGGATTGCCTTCTTTGGCCGCATAGGCCATTTCTTTGACAATGCCGTCACCGAGGCGACTACGGAAAAAGTTACCATTAATCATCTCATTGTTCAGGTCGAACTCTTCAATGCGACCCTTAAAATGCTTTGTAACGTCAATCGCACGACGATTGATTGCTGCGCGAAGATCGTCATTATTCAGCTTACTTAACCATGGCATAATGTATTTGTCTTTCGCCCAGAATATGCAGTGGCCGCGCATCGGTATGTTAAGGTCGTGACAGATTTGCCATATTCTATCTGCAATAGAATAATCGATGACATTGAGCTGTTTTTCGCAGTCATACCATTTCAAGGCGTTTTCGTGCACGGCATAGTTAAAGTTCTCGGAAAGAATTTTAAGAAACATCTTTCTGTCTTCCGGCGACATGGCGTTCTCGTCTTTTTCCGCAAGTTGATTTGTAATCGCCGTGCCGAATAAAAATTCGTGACGTACCTGTTGAACCTTAATATCCGCCCCCGGCTTGGTCCTTACCGTGATATCGCCCATTCGGATTTCTGCTATCCGGGCATCTATTGCAGACGGCGTCAGCTTTGCTGAAATATCCTCTTGGGCAAAACAGACAGGGACAATAAGTGTAATTACAACCAGAACCAACAAAAATCTTGACAGTACCTTCATAATTTATTCTCCTATTTAAAAGTCTACTCTTTAGTTTTTATTGACCGCCACTTTCTCAATCTTGAACCGTCCCAGGGTGGTGACTAAATTCAAGAGGTCTTCCGGTTTGCCGTTGCCGGTCGCCAAAGCGATATGGCCGGGGCCATAGCCGCCGCGTCCCGTACTCTTAAATGCTGCATCAAGGCCGACCCATTTGCCGCTATCTCCACCGACGTATGCCTGCACCCACGCATGACCACCAAAGATGTCCTTGGCGCCGCCAAACTCCTTCACGTAAGCAATGCCGGTAACGACCTGAGCCGGTATTCCCACTGCCCGACACAAAGCCGCGAGCAGCACGGCATGTTCGGTGCAATCGCCTTGTTTGCTGTCGGCAACCTCCACCGCTGATGCGTAACCAATCGACAAATCCTTATTCTCAATATAGTCGGCTACAAAAGATTCGATTCTTTTGACAGCCTCAGCCGCGTCTTTCGTATCGCCAACAGCACGATGAGCAAGGTCGATAATTTTCTCATGGTCGCTCTGCAGAAATCTATTTGGCTTGGTCGCCTCCAAGATTTTCTCGTCCTTGCCCTTGTAGGGAAAAGTTGCACCTGTCGGTGCGGCAGCAGGCTCTACCGTAACCATTATTTTACCGTTCTCCAGGCGCTGCACTTTTTGATTGTCATTTGCTGGTATTATCAAACCTGTGGCGCCAGCCATCCCAGCGACCTTCGCCGATTCATCCTTCGCAGTCCCTAAGGGACGGAGAATGGAAGCGCTACGCGCAGGCAGGTCATTTGCATCATCCGTCACGTTCAAAATGTAACTAATCGATTTAGCCGATTGAACATCGTCCAGCGGCTCAGGACTGGGCAGAAACATCTTATCAAGCACTTCAAACACATCATTCTCGCCTAATGCAAAGGCTTTAGCACAAGCGACCAGCTCAAGCTGTATCCCAACTATAGGCGTAATGCTTTTTTGAATCTTTAAGTCCTCATCGACATAGCTGGTGCTGACCACCTGGCCGGCCCCAGGCATATTGTAGGCTGTTTTAACCTCTGTCAAAGTTACGACACGGCCTAACAGGTCAGCGCTTTGCTGTGCTCCGACATTGATTTGAGCATCAAGAGCCTGTAAGATTCCTGGACTGAATATCCGTGCGGTATATGTTGTGCCTTGCTTAAGGCCTTGTCTTTTTGAAAGCTGCAGCAGTCCTTCAGCCATTATTGCACCATTCGGCCATTGCAGAGTGCTTTTTTGCTCGCTGCCCATTGACTCGGTTATCATATTCACCATTCCCTGCTCATCGACTGTCCCAGCTAACTTCATGGTCATTATCCCAAGGTTCTGAATAACCTCAAAACCAATCGGCTTGCCGTCAATCGTTTCTATGCAGGTTTCCGTCATATTGACAGTCACCGGAATGTTAGCTCGGCTTATAGTAATGCCGACCTCTTCTGAGGTGGTCACTTTTCCATCGGCTTCGACCCGACTCTGTATAGCATGACCGACTTTTTTACCCCCCATAAATACAGCGAAATATTCTGTGTCCTCTGACCCCGCATAACCTATGCCGGCAGTCGCCAAAACTAAGAAAACGCAAAGTAAACACCTAAATCTCATTGTTTCCATCCTTTCATAATTCTTTTATTAGACAGTGTTCTTCCGTGTTTTTCAACCAAATTGCGCCGGGTACTATGGATTCTCAGTCGATTTTGGCATAGAATTCTGTCCATTAAACACAAAATCCACTCTGCTGCGCTACCCAGAGCCACAGAGAGCTTCCCGGCATACCTTCTTGCCGCTCCTTTAGGTGTTGGAGCCTGAGATTGGCTTTGTTTGGGTTTGTTTTCACCAAGTGTCCAGTATGATATTTTTCTCATATTCCCTTGTTATAATTAAATTTACATCCATTTGAATTTTTCGAAAATTGGCTTTGTTTTGCATAAAAATAATCAAAAATATCGTCGCTTTTTTCATCTGATTAACTCGGCTTTGGCATTAACTGCCGATTTCGCTAAGACTGCGTGAGTTAGAGAATTAGCGAATTGGCGAATTAGTTAATTGGATGTCCCTTCAAGATTCGATATTGTCTGTTGGCCGGGTCGAAAGAATTTCGGTTCTTTGATGCTTGTCCCGAGCAGGGTCGAGTGATCCGCTATACGCGTGCCGTTAGGCATGGCCAAGCCCATTACGAGGTCATATTATACCCAAAAACGGCAAAAAAACAAGCAAAATCTTTTCAGAAAAGTTCGTGATATAGTGTTGTGATTTACTCTCAATCCAACAAACAATTTCATTTGCCAACCGACGTAGGCGGCGATCAGACCTTATTGACGGATAGCTATGCCACAAGTTACAGAGATTATGTGTATGGATTCGGCAAGTCCCTTAGGGACAAGCTCGCCACAAGTTTGGTCACAATAGCATATAAGTATATGCGTATATACTTATGGAGCGATTCAAAGATTAAGATTTTAGGAAAGTGGTTGTTGAATCGAAGATGAATGGCATTAGGTCTAAAGAGAAGAAATAGTGTTGGAGATTTTTTCCCGAAGATTTCGATGAGTTTTTTTTGCTTTCCTTTTGACAGCTGAGTAAGTACTATATAAGTATATGCGTATATACTTATGGACTTTTATTTGGCAGCGTTTTTTTGTGTGTGTGAAACGTTGTGTTATACCCATCCAGAAAGAGAATTCGGTGTTATGCCCGGATGATCTGGAAATTC
>CAZVWH010000160.1:0-4241 GCA_964631175.1 uncultured Pirellulales bacterium
GGTTAAGAAAAGAACAACTCAAATTTAGGAGGAGAAAAAATGAATTGGTCAAGAAGCTTTGCAATTGGTCTGCTGTTTTACTCATTTCTCGTATTTGGATTGGCTAAGTCAGAAGCCGAAATGACAACGTTATTCAGTGATGACTATGACTATGTCTGGGACGCTACACCAGTTCCAAAGTATCTACTAGACAGATATATTGGGATGCCAAACGTAAGTGGCGGAGTTGCGCGGGGCATTGGTTCGGGGTACGCACCTCCCCTATATACATGGATGGTTAAACCATTGACTTTCACATCTGATGAATTGGAAGTGACTCTTCGTGGGCAGTCAGGTCCGAGTTGGCCCAACGCAGCCTCGGTATGTCTGATGGATGCGTCATGGGGAGGACATGGACAAATAGGAACCGGATATGGATTCCGTATCTACGGGGAGAGCAGCAACTACCGATTCGTGATATCAAAGGATGGGTGGGGCGGGGAGGACTTGGCAAGCTACTACATAGGTTCTACAATAACAGACTGGCACACGTATGTGGTGTCGAGAGATGCGGCGGGGAATTGGGAACTTACGATGGATGGTGTTACTCAGTCCCCCTCTTTCATGAATCCCGACCTGTCGTATACGGATTTCACACATATAGGTTCGTTTCTATATCGTGACCAGAGTGCACTTGATTATGTTGAGGTCAAGGTCATTCCTACTCCCGGCGCTCTTGTTCTTAGCGGTATCGGCGTAGGTTTCCTCAGCTGGCTGCGCAGACGCAGAACACTTTAATCCGTCGCTCGTGGCCCGTGACTCGTAGTTTACTGAACGGATTTTTAAGGAGCTCGTCGCCGCACCGGCGATTAAGTAACCGTCTCCGTTCCGGAGACGGCTAAACAGGTAATGGTGAGATAAAATACCAATGTTGTGGTGCAAGGCTGGCGCAGATAGGATTGGACTGAATATACTTGGCTGCGGCTAAAAGCGCATCAGTGTTGGTAATAAAAACCTTCCAGCAACCACGCGTCCAAGGCGTATCTTTTAGTTTCAAATCTCTCGTTGCAGCACCTTTGAGCTGATTAACAAGGTACTCGATTCTATATTTGCCGCGCAGAATAAGTATGTGCACATGGTCATTCATTATTGCACAAGCCGGAACTTTTATACCTAATCGTCGAATGACACTACCAAAAGCGCCGGCAACGATTACGCGAGACCTGTCGTCAAAGTAAAATGGAGGACGACTGAGCCGCGGCGCTGCATCTGTCCAGAATTTCATCAGCTTTTCTTTAGCGGGTGTCGGATTTTGTCGCCCATATTTAATCATGCCTAACATCCGCAGGTGTTCGTTATAAATTTCTTTAGAAAATGAGCCACGCGGGTCGTTGGGCAGCCAAGTGCCATAAGTGGTAAAGATTGCGTGATAAGCAATAATCATAGTTAATTTCTTTGTTGTTTAGCAGCAGCCGGCACGGCTGCTTTTGTGTAAAATATTATCCTTATAAGTCGCCGTTCCGGCGACGGCTAAACATCTTTACTTTATGTATCTTTCTGCGCCGCTGGTTTTTATAAGCTCGTATTCCAATTCTTTTGTCATCCCTTTGGGGATCAAAATCGCTTCTGTGTTTGGTAGTTTTTCAATTAAAGCAAAGCCTTTTTCGGCTCCCATTACGCTTACAGCCGTTGCTAAAGCATCGGCATCGGTGGCATTATCCGCGATAATCGTTACGCTGGATAGACCCTCCGCACTTGTTCCGGTTTGGCGGTTTATGATATGGCTGTAGCGCTTATCCTTTATTAAAACAAACTGCTGATAATCGCCGCTGGTAGCAACCGCTGAATCTTTTAATCTAAGTGTAAGTAAAATATCGCGTCCCTCAGCTTCACCACCAGTGCTCGGGTTTTTCAGGCCGATTAGCCAATTATTTTTAGCTTGTGGAGCTTTGCCGAAGCAGCGAATGTCACCACCAATATCGACCATTGCTCCAACCGCCCCGGCTTTTTGCGCAGCTTCGATTGCCTTATCAACGGCGTAGCCTTTAGCTATACCGCCTAAGTCAAGCTGCATACCTTCAACGGTGAGCCTAACTGTCTTATTGTCATCATCGAGTTTTAGCTTCTCATAACCTACTTTAGATTTTGCCTGGGCGATTTGGTCTTTGCTGGGAGCAGCTTCTTTTTTCTCAGCCGAGCGAAAAAGCTCTACTAAAGGCCCAACGGTTATATCAAAAACACCGTCGGTTAGCTTGCTGAACTCGACGCTTCGTTGTAAGACTTCGTACGTTGACTCGCTTACCTCAACAGCACGCTTAAAGCCGTCACGGTTCACAACGTTTATTTGCGAATCGCTTTTGTACCTGCTCATTAATTTGTCAACCTTGTAGATTTCGGCAAATGCAGCCTCGGTACATCTATCAGCAGTATTGCGATCCGCTGCGATAACGACAACACGCGCGAATGTCCCCATGACCAATTGATGACCGCTGTCAGCCACAAACGGTCTCTTGGGGATTAAGAAGTACAGCGCTACAATTAGTAAAGCACCAAGGATAATAAACAGAATGCGTTTGTTTTTTGTATTCATAAGACCTTCCTGAAACTACAGCTTTGGTAACGTTTGTAGAAAAGACCATACGTCATTTCGACCAAAGCCCCCGTTTCTGCTTTCGCCCGCTGCCCCGCCTTGCGTCGTAAGACGCAGGGGCAAGCAGAAGACACAGCGGCGAAGTGGAGAAATCTATTATAAAACGGATTTCTCGACTCGCCTTCAGCTCCCTCGAAATGACATGCTATAGCGTCTTCTACAGAGCATTCTGATAATTTATAACAAAACAATAATCAATAGAAAATAGTCAGCAGTCAATTTATAATGTCGCTATGAATAAAAAAGACGTAAAAATATTGTCTGAAAGGATTGAGCGGCAGTTTCTGCCGTTTGTTCGCAGGCCCGGCAGGTATATCGGCGGCGAAATAAACCAGATCAAAAAAGACCTCTCGCAATGTGATTTGGCCGTTGCATTGTGCTTTCCCGATGTCTATGAAGTGGCGATGTCTTATACCGGCCTTTCGATTATCTATGATATTCTCAATAGAATCGAAGGTGTAGCTGCCGAACGGGTTTTTGCGCCCTGGATAGATGCTGAAGAGATATTGCGACGAAAAAAGATACCGCTTTTTAGTCTGGAATCCAAAGCGGCTTTGAACAGCTTTGATATAGTCGGCTTTAGCTTAACCAATGAGCTTTGCTATACCAATGTGCTCAATATGCTCGATCTCGGCGGCCTGAATATCCGCAGTAACCAGCGCAATGAAAACGAACCATTGGTCATCGCAGGTGGCGGAATGGCCAACTGCTGTGAGCCTGTTGCTGAATTCTTCGACCTATTTGTGTTAGGTGAAGGCGAAGAAGCTGTCGTTGAGCTTATTGAGCTGGTCAAAGCTAAGAAAAAAGCCGGTATGACAAAAAAAGAAGTCCTAATAAACGCTTCTGAGAAATTCGATTGGGCCTATGTCCCTGCCTTTTATACAAGTTACAAGCTACGAGCCACGAACCGCCAGCGACGAAATGCCGTGGTCGAAGATTTTGAAAATGCTGCCGTGCCGCTTCGCCCAATAGTTCCGTTCACTGAAGCTGTGCACGAGCGGGTCAGCGTCGAGATTATGCGTGGCTGTCCCGGCCGATGCAGATTTTGCCAGGTAAGTTTCTGCAAAAGACCTGTACGCTATCGCAGCGTTGAAAGAATCTTTAAAATCGCAAAGGCCAGCTACCACACGACGGGATTCGATACGGTCAGCCTGTTGAGTTTGTCCACCGCTGATTATCCGAAGCTTGAAGAATTAACAGCACGGCTCCATGAATATTTTCAGGATAAGTATGTGGGTCTGTCACTGCCGAGTCTGCGTGTTGATAAGCAGCTAAAGCTTCTTCCCAAATTGGTAACTTCGGTGAGAAAAAGTGGTCTTACGATTGCGGTAGAGGCTGCGAGTGAGAAGTTAAGGCAGATTATAAATAAGCCGCTAAAAGATGAGGACTTATTTGCCGCTGTTGAGGCTGCGTACCGCGCCGGCTGGCAAAAATTGAAATTATACTTTATGGTCGGCCTGCCCGGCGAGACGGAAGAGGACATAAAACGGATTGTAGAATTATCATTTGAGTTGGCTAAGTCGAGAAAGAAGGTGGACGGCAAAACAGCCAATATCAACATTACCATTAGCTGGCTTGTTCCCAAGCCGCACACGCCGTTCGGCTGGCTCGG
>CAZVWH010000161.1:0-4000 GCA_964631175.1 uncultured Pirellulales bacterium
AGATTTTACCCGCCTTCGCAGAAAACCACGCCCGTCCTCCTCAGTAGTAGGAATACTGCTACGAATGATGGAAATTCGACAAGGGTAACCCTCCATAGCCTTGGCGACAGAGGTTGCTGAAAGACTATAGATTGTCTGGCGTATCATTTCCCAAGGCTAAGGCCCGACCTCAGCCGTGCTTTACTTCCGAGCAATCAGACTCTTCAATGCCAGGCGAGCAGCAATCAGACTCTGCGCCTGAGGGCAATTTGAGGGCAATGGGACAGTCAAAAATCGAGAAAACTCTGCAAGTCCCTGAGATTCTCAAGAGCTTATAACAACCCTATCACAAGTAACGGAGAGGGCGGGATTCGAACCCGCGGTGGGAGTTTTTACCCCCACGACGGTTTAGCAAACCGTTGCCTTCAGCCGCTCGGCCACCTCTCCAAGTCTTTATTCTTATAAATCCCTACGCAATTTACATCCGATGGGACCAAATTGCAAGAAAATTAAGGGTAAGCTTTTCTATCTTGGTTCTAATGCGGGATCGACCATTGTTCTTTCCATTTTTCGTATTGTTCAGCTACGCTTTTGCCCCAGTCACCATACCAAGCATAATTCTTGCGTCGCTCAGCCTCGATCTCGGCCATTGTATATTTCTTTACGCCGTCACGTCCTGCAAATATCGGCTGGTTGCTGCCAATCTCGTAAAACCGCGCCCACAGAGGCGGCGCATTCGGGTCTTCGACGATGACCCTGTCACCGCCAATCCCTCTTATTTGCCGAATGCCGGTGAGCTTGGCCGATTCAAACCATTCTACACCGGCTTTAACAGCCTCAATTATCTGTGGGCTTGGATTATCGAGGCTCATTAGTAATAGTAAAATGCCGGCACTTTCTTTTCCACTCAGAGATACTAATTCATACGCCCGTCCGGGCCTCGGACTATAGTCCACTTCGTCATGTTGCGCACACCAAACGATCAATTTCCCGTTGACCCCGTTAGAGAATTTTTCTTGGAGGTTGGAATCTTTTAAGTTGGTGTCTCTAACGGGGTTGATGCGGATTTGGCACTTTAGAATACACTCGATACCATTGTTGAAGCTTTCTTTGACCGTCCTGCGTCGTTGGGCATCGACAAACTCGTATTCAGCCGAGCCCTCGACTCTGCTCGGGGCAGACTTAGCAACGTCGTGCAGTAGATGCATTAACCGCACCATCGTCTCATCGTTAAAGGTAATGTGCCGAGAATAATCCTTAGCGGGTGGATAGTACTGCGGCCAACCGCCTGTCGGATACTGCGCTTCGAGGATATGATCGAGGCCCTTAAGAAACGCCTGCTCGTAACGCTTGTCACCTGTTGTGCGAAATGCCCGTGCCAGGAAGCGCAGCTCTCCGGTGGTCGCACCATTGTCAAAAGTACCCTCAATCTTATTCGGATCACCTGTGTACGGCTTTTGCTTGGTATTGACGTTCTTGGGCCAGCTACCCTGTGGAGACTGCCATGTCAGGATGTTGTCTGCAATTTGCCGATATTCGGCGCTACGGTACCAATCATCCGGCTTTTCGCTGTGCCGTAAGGTCGCTGGGATGGCTGGCGCCACATCTTGACGATGATCGGCCCGGCAAGACTCCGCAAGCAGACCAGCCAACAGTAACAATCCACAAAAAATTGTGGTTTTGAACCTCCCAATAAACCCGTCACCTCGGCCTTGCTCGGGACGGGCCTGAGCAGGGTCGAAGGATTGGGGGGCTAAATATTCAGAATTCTGGTCAGCGCAGAAATCCTTACGCACCGTTTTCCTCCTTTTGCCTGTCACTTGCCGCATTTATTGTTCCTATTTGGTCGTCGGTGGTGCTTTTCTCGCGACCTGTCGAATATCTCCCATAGATGGATCATACGGACGCAGACAAAAGCTGTATGAATATTTTCGGTGAGCTGGTAGCGTGAACTCCCGATGTATACGGGCTCCCCAACTGTTGTCCCCGCCCACTCCCATCTGACGATAATCGAGGTTTAGATACACTTCATCACGATGCTGTATTTCAAAGAGATGTTCTGGACCGGCATTATCCTCACTGGTGAGGTCTTCAGCGCTGTAGTGCAAGGCACAAGCACTAAGATGGGGCATGCCTATTGCCAATAAGCCATAACCTTTTTCATTTGTAAGACAAACCCAGCGAACATCTACTTTATTGCCGGTCTCCTGCAACTGAGAATAATAAAAGAGCTGGTCATCGACCTTTCCCTCATAGAGGTCGATACGCGCATCGCAGCGGTCCCAGTAGGTTTCCTGCGGTCCACGTCCGAACCAGCGGATTGTCTCGAATCCCTGGGGTAGAGCCATCTGCATTCCGAACTTCGGTATTTCGGGCAGCTTATCGCCTTTAGCCTGACCTGATGCATTAACGACGACTGTTCCGTCACCGTATACCCGATAATCCAACTTGTAGTCACCCTGCACCGCCTCAATACGCGAGACCACCGTGATTAGCACCTCTTGTGGCGAGAGTTGTTTTGCATCAACGCTTTGCAGTTTCCAACTTTGCATAGCGGTTCTCCAGACAGCGCATCGGCTCGGCATATGATTGCCGCGGTCGTTGTCAATCGGTGCACGCCAAAAATAAGGGGTTAATGGCTTTTGTACCAATTCTCTGTGCTTATAACGCATTGAGTTGAGAAAGCCGGTTTTTTTATCGATAACAACTGAGAAATCATTTCCTTCAACATGTATCGCTTTGTTCTTCTCGTACAGCTTAAGCGGCGACATTTGATCCGCGTCTGCAATGGCAGCCGGTGCTGTGACCGGCAGCAAGAATTGCTCCCAGGCCACCTCGTGACCAGCCGGTGCCCATGTCTGTTCATCCTTCAGCACAAAGCTCAAATCTAGGAAATACTTAACACCCGGCTCAGGAGAAACCTGCTTAACCGACACGGTTAATTGCTTGGTCTGGCCGGGTTTTATATCCAGCTCATTCAAGGTTCCGGTCTCAATTACTTTATCATCGGCACTTATGGTCCATGTTCCCTTCACAATGTCGCTTAATGTCGTGAAGAAATAGCCGTTTTTAATTTGGATTTGATTCTTGGCCGGATCAAATGACGTGACTTGGATATTTTGGTATATTTTCTTCATTTCAGCTAAGCCTGGGTGAGGTGTTCGGTCTGCTGAAACGAGGCCGTTGCAGCAGAAATTGTCGTCGGAAGGAGTGCCTTGCGGGCCGAAGTCGCCGCCATAGGCCCAGAACCATTTATTACCTGGTTTTACGAGCATAAACCTTTCCAAAGGCAGTTTATGATCGGCAGGGACAGGCTGGCGAAAAGCCTGGTCAACCCAGTCCCATACAAAGCCGCCCTGCAGGTAAGGTTTGTTGTAAATCTGGCTCCAGTAGCTCCAGACATCACCGTTGCTGTTACCCATAGCATGGGTGTATTCAATTAAAATGAAAGGGCGATACCGAGGTTTTGAAGAATATACATTCAATACACTGGGGTGACTATACATGGGACAGACAATATCGGTATTGGGACGCCGCCTGGCTTCGCAGGAGGTAACCAACCGACTGGGGTCACGCTGATGCATCCAGGAGGAGGTTGCATGCAGGTTGCAGCCCCAGCCATTCTCATTGCCAACCGACCATATGATAATCGAAGCGTGGTTTTTGTCGCGCTCCACCATGCGGATGGTTCTGTCTATATAAGCCGGCTGCCAGTTTGGGTCGTTGGTGAGCCGCTGATAGCCATGGCACTCTATATTGGCTTCGTCGATAAGGTATATTCCATAGCGGTCGCACATATCATACCAGGCTGGCGTATTCGGATAATGGCAGGTACGCACTGCGTTAATGTTGTTTTGTTTCATTATGATGATGTCCTGGATCATATCCTCCGGCTTTACGTAATGTCCTCTGGTGGGATGATGTTCATGTCTGTTGGTGCCTTTTATAAAAATTCTTTGGCCGTTAACTAACAGATTTCCATCTTTCAGTTCCACCTTGCGGAAACCAACATTGACTGGAA
>CAZVWH010000162.1:0-3915 GCA_964631175.1 uncultured Pirellulales bacterium
GCTGTCAGAACGGCATCAGCAATTAAATCTTCGGAGACTTCTTTGGCTCCGACCTCAATCATGTTTATTGCTTCTTTATGGCCACCAAGAAGCAGATTAAAGTCGCTAACCGCCATTTGCTTATGCGTGGGATTCACCACAAACTGGCCATCTATTCTGCCTAATCTACAGGCTCCCATAGGTCCCAAAAACGGAATTTTGCTAATGGTAAGCGCTGCGCTTGCTCCTATCATGGCCGGCACATCAGGGTCATTATCGCGGTCGGCGCTTAAAACGGAGGCTATAATCTGCACTTCCTGCTTATAACCATCAGGAAACAGTGGTCGAATCGGCCTATCTATCATCCTTGCGGTTGTAACTTCCTTAGTGCTGGGTCTGCCCTCTCGCTTAATAAAACCACCTGGGAATTTACCTGCAGCGCTGGTTTTCTCACGATATTCGACACTCAGCGGGAAAAAATCAATATCCTCACTTCTGGGTGGAGCTGTTACAGCGGAAACAAGAACAACAGTCTCTCCGTATTGAACAAGAACCGCTCCATGAGCTTGTTTTGCAATTTTGCCGGTTTCAAGCGATAGGGTTCTGCCCCCAATTTGTCTTTCCACTCTATTAACATTTGACATACGCTACCTCGTAACAGTGCAAAAAAATGAAGAATTGAGAACTTAGAATGTAGAATTTCTTAATTCTCAATTCTTAATTCTACATTCTTTTTATTTTCTTAGGCCGAGCCGGGATATCGTCTCTCGATAACGGTTAACGTCCTTTTTGTTTATATACTTGAGTAATGCAGCTCTGGATCCAACCATTTTCAACAAGCCACGCCTTGATGCATGGTCTTTGGGATGAATCTTAAGATGCTCGGTAAGATAATTAATCTTTTCCGTCAAAAGAGCGATCTGCACTTCCGGCGAACCAGTATCTCCCTCGTGTGTTTGAAAATCGTTGATAATTTTTTCTTTTTCCTGCTTTGTAAACATTTTTTGAATAAACCTTTCCTGGTTACTTCTATTATGTCAAAACCCAGATTATAATGGCCTTTATTTTATTTGCAAGCCTTTTCCATAACAATATTTGCCGGGGGTGCATGTCATAGATTAATATTGCAAACTACTATATTTAAGCTAATATGGCTCTTATGCGGCTGATTTGAAATCTCAATTCTCAAACTAAAGAACAGAAAAGGAATGTTGAACGATGAAATATGAGCGATTCGAGGATTTGCCGGTCTGGCAGGCAGCGATAGAATTGGCTGTTCGGGTATATGAATTGACCAAAGACCGTTTTTTCAGCCAACCCGGCGACCTTCGCGGTCAATTGCGACGTTCGTCACTGTCGGTTTCAAATAACATTTCAGAAGGATTTGAACGAGGCACAACAGCAGAATTGCTGGCGTTTCTTTATATCTCGCGAGGCTCCTGTGGAGAGACACGATCTATGCTGCTTTTTACTGAACGTTTTCCTGAAGCTACACATCTCAAATCTGAGATCTCAAATCTCAAATCCCTGGCGGAATCCTGCTCAAGGCAGATACGCGCCTGGGCGAATGACCTGCAGAACAGCGACATAAAAGGCCAGAGACATTTAAACGACCAGGTCCGTATTATTTATCAGGGAAATAAACGCAGAGAAGCATTTGAAAAACAGCTCGAAGAAACTATGCGAAAGGCAAGGCCGCAGGATTATCCCCAGGAGGAATAATCTCAAATCTCAAATTTGATATCTAAAATCCCAACTCTCAACTCACAACTCCCAAATCCGAACTCTCAAATCCCACATCTGAATTCCCAAATCCTAAATATGAACTCTCAAATCTCAAATCCCAAATTCCATTGGTTTTACACCTCACTCACACAAAAACCGCTTGTTTTTTTATTGTTAGAGCTAATATGGCTCTTGTGCGGCCGATATAAGAGAGAAATAATCAAGGAAACAGCAAACTTGTCTTGGCGCTCGTCTCGGCGAAGGCCATAGCCGGAGTGTGATAGGCTAATCCGTAGCCAGATGGCGGAGAAATTGCGACATGGCCAAAGCACCTGAAAGAGTTATTGAGCTTGTAGAAACGTTCGATCACAATATCATGGAAAAATATATAGCAATAAAAGGAATGTCAGAATGTATACTTTAAAGTATTATTGCCAAGGATCAGGAGACAAAGAGATTTTGAACCTTCTACAACAAATCAAAGACAAGCACCAAATTTCATACGAAATTAAGGATTTATCAACGAATGGCCAATATGACCAAGCAAAAGAGAAAGCTGCTTATGAAAAGGATTTTAAGCCGCGAGCTAAGTTGCTAATGAAAACTACAGGAGTAAGCGTAACCAAACTGCGCTCACGGAGCGGAAACTACTTCGTTTCCAAACCTGGAACAATCGCACTTATGAAAGATGGCCAGATAATATGGTGGATCCACATCGAAAAGGACATCAAACAATTTCTGCAGAACCTACTGCTGTCCGGAAGACTACCAGTATGAATAAAGCCTGGCAGCATGGGGTCGACGCCACCGAAAACAAATCGACAAACTTGTATATAAACTCTACAGGCTAATAGAAGAAGAAATAAAAATTGTTGAGGGAAAGGACAAGTGACTAACAAATTGACGAGGTCATCAGCACTCACGGCGGCTTGCAAATAAAAATGAATCATAGGAGGAATACTTATGACAAAGTGGGAAGATTTTGAAATAGAGCATAAAATCATAGAGGTTCTTTCGATACCCAAACTCGATAATAAGCACCATTTCGGCAGGTCATTCCTAACTCATTATCAAATTGCTATTGAATTAACTGAAAAGCACCCGGAGCTTTGCAATCAACTGGGAATGGAGCTTGGCGGAAGAGGCACGGGTCTGCAAAATAGCTTAACACAGTATATTGCCCAGCAACTTTCGACGAGAATTAAAAACGGATACATTAAAAATATCGAAGGAGTATTTATCTCTAATATGCATCTAAGCGATTTTGTTTTCGCTGATTTGAGTGGACAAGATATAACATTCTACAAAAACTGATTATGGCCCCATATCATTGTTCAGAATGAAGGAGACCAAATAATGAGCAACACACATCCAGTTGTTTCAAACAAGTATCGTGGGAAACCAGTTTATCACAAGGTATTTTGCAGGTTAATTCAAGCTGCTGCTGAGCGTCAAACTATATTCTATGAAGAAGAAGTGGCTGCTATTATGGGGTTGAAAGGTAAGGGCAATTATATGGCAAAACAAGCTGGCCATATTCTTGGGGAAATTTCCGAAGATGAGCATAATCAGAAACGTCCGATGTTAAGCTCAGTTGCCGTGAGCAAAACAGGGAAAAACAAGGGCATACCAAGCCACGGATTTTTTACTCTTGCCGTCAATCTCGGAAAAATTAGGGCAAAATCCACGGATAAGGAAAAAAGATTATTCTGGCTGAAAGAGCTTGAAAAAACATATCGGGTATGGGCGAAATAGATGCAGATAAACGATAACAAACAGGAAAAAGAAAATTCTCAGGACGATAAAAGAGCAATAGATATTTATCAGGCAATTGAGATTCTAAAACAGCAGGCAAATAAAATAGACCCATACACCGGCAGGATTCTTGAATCCAACAGTCCCTATGAAAATATCCAGCTTTCGGGGGCTTTGTTTGAGGCAATTGAATTTGTTAAAGAAAACTTACCAAAAATCCCTCATATAAAACGAATTGTAAACAGACGGTTAAAATATGCAAGAAAAGCTCAATTGCAATGTGAAAGAAAACCACGATTAAAACGCGAAAGACATCAGCTTCCTGACAGAGCAGGACAAGCTTGGAATGACAAGGAATCTCAACTTATTGCCCAGCAATATGACAGCGGGATACCGATAGCTGTGGCCTGACCCCCAAAAACTGTACCATTGTGGATTAGAGGGTATCCGATAAAA
>CAZVWH010000163.1:0-3856 GCA_964631175.1 uncultured Pirellulales bacterium
TCTGAACATTGAAATCAAGCAGATTATTTAATGTGCTTGATCGCTTATGCGCTAAGCAAAGGATTTCTTTTTGACGTCTGTCACAGACATATGTAATATACTCCTTATGGCAAAAGCAAAATACTTAACCGCACCGCTTCCGTCGAAGAAGATACCCACCGGCATTCCTTATATTCTTACCAACGAGGCGGCTGAGCGTTTTAGCTTTTACGGAAGCCGATGTATCCTGGTCTTCTTTATGACCCACCTTCTCAAAAACGCTGCCGGGCAGCTTTCTCCTATGACAGCCGACCAAAGCAAGTTCTGGTTCCATCTGTTCGTCTCGGCAGTTTATTTTACCCCGCTTATTGGTGCTTTGATATCTGATATTTGGCTGGCCAAATACAGAACAATCATTCTCTTCTCGATTGTTTACTGCTTTGGTTTCTTTGCTCTGACCTTCAATCATACAAGGCTTGGCCTTGGTATCGGTCTGGTTCTTATTGCTATCGGCTCAGGCGTGATAAAACCGTGCGTTTCGGCTAATGTCGGTGACCAGTTCGGAAAATCAAACGAGCATCTTTTAAATAAGGTTTATCATTGGTTTTACTTCGCCATAAATCTGGGGGCTTTCGCCTCGAGTTTACTTATCCCTGAGATGCTGAAGTGGTGTGGCCCTACAATCGCATTTGGCTGTCCTGCCGCCTTGATGATACTTGCCACGGCGGTTTTTTGGATAGGCCGACAGAAGTATGTCCATATTCCTCGCAGCGGTTTTGGCTTCGTGAAGGAGTGTTTAAGCGGCGAAGGTCTTGGAGCTTTAGCCAAGCTCGCGATTATTTACATCTTTATTGCGCCGTTCTGGTCGCTGTTTGACCAAATGGACTCGGCCTGGATGCTCCAGGCGGAAAAGATGAATCGCCATTTATTTTCCTTCGAGCTGCACCCATCACAAATCGTGGCAGCCAATCCTCTAATGATTATGCTTCTGATCCCTGTTTTCACTAACCTTATATATCCGGCTCTAAACAAAATCTTTCCTCTGACGGCCCTTCGCAAAATCGGTATCGGTTTATTCGTGGCGGCTTTGTCCTTTGTTATTCCCGCCCTTGTTGAAACACGTATAACAGCAGGTGCAAAACCAACTATTTTATGGCTGATTCTTTCTTACGTGATTCTCACCACCGCCGAAATAATGGTGTCCATTACCGGCCTGGAATTCTCATACACTCAAGCGCCCAAGAAAATGAAGTCATTCATCATGGCCGTCTTCTTTTTGTCGATTACCCTGGGCAACGTTTTCACCGCTGTGGTCAATAAATTTATCCAGAACGAAGACGGCACGAGCAAGCTGCCAGGAGCCAGCTACTTTTGGTTCTTTGTCGGCGTGATGTTAGTCACAGCGATTTTGTTCATTCCCGTTGCGGCTCGATACAAGGTCAAAGATTACATGCAGGACGAGGCATCCACATCTGATGGTAACTCGCCCCTAAGGGGCGAGTAGGAAGGATAGCACCGGAAGGCGTCCTCCCGAAAGGGACACCTAACGGTGCTTGCGGGAGAGCCAATAGTACTGCGGACTGAAAAGTACGAATGCAGACATTACCTGGCCGGAGTTATTTGTTAGGAAGTTGCTCTGTTGAAAAGAGTTCAGAATGTCATTTCGAGCGAGCCGAAGGCGAGTCGAGAAATCTATTTTTGAGCAGATTTCTCCACTTCGCCCCCGTGCTTTCTGCTTGCCCCTGCGTCTTACGACGCAAGGCGGGGCAGCGGGCGAAAGCAGAAATGGGGGCTTCGGTCGAAACGACGGTCATTGTGTTTTCAACAAAGCATTAGGAAGTGAAAAAACCGGCGGTTCAATCACGGCTGTAGTTATGACAGAACCAAAAACGCAGATACTCAACAGTTTCAGCTTGCTTACAGACCATGATATTTACCTTTTCAAACAAGGTAATCACTTTCGTCTTTACGAAAAGCTGGGTGCACATATCATCGAGCACGAAGGAGTCAAGGGCACATTTTTTGCTGTTTGGGCCCCCAACGCTGCGAGCGTTTCTATTGTCGGCGATTTCAACGCCTGGAATCCGCTTTCGGCTCCCTTAACCTTACGGCCGGACGGTTCAGGAATCTGGCAGGCCTTTGTGCCGGGCATCGGTAAAGACCAGCTATATAAGTATCATATTGTTTCACGAATCGAAAATTATACGGTTGATAAAGGTGACCCTTTCGGCTTTTACTCTGAGCTGCCCCCCAACACTGCTTCGATTGTATGGGACTTGAATTACGAATGGAAAGATAGCAGGTGGATGAAAGCTCGGCAACGAAAGAATTCGTTGGATGCGCCGATTAGTATTTACGAAGTCCACTTAGGCTCGTGGAGACGCGACCCGGCTGAGCCGAATCGCTTTCTAAGCTGTAGGCAGATAGCGCCCGAGCTGGCAAAATATGTCAAGGATATGGGCTTTACGCACGTTGAATTACTGCCGGTGATGGAGCACCCATTTTACGGCTCCTGGGGGTATCAGACGGCGGGATATTTTGCGCCATCGCATCGCTATGGAAACTGTCAGGATTTTATGTATCTGATAGATTGCCTTCATCAAAACGATATCGGCGTGATATTGGACTGGGTTCCATCGCATTTTCCTTCCGATGAGTTTGGCCTGGGATATTTCGATGGGACACACCTTTACGAACATGCTGATCCACGACGGGGTTTTCATCCCGACTGGAAGAGTCTTATCTTCAATTACGGACGAAATGAGGTAAGAGCATTTCTAATCAGTAGCGCCTTTTTCTGGCTGGACAAATATCACGCTGACGGCCTGCGGGTAGATGCGGTCGCTTCGATGCTCTACCTGGATTATTCACGTAAGCAAGGTGAATGGATTCCGAATGAGAAAGGGGGAAGGGAAAATCTCGAAGCTATTGCATTTCTGCGCCAGCTAAACGAGTGGGTTGGTAAGGAGTATCCGCATGTGCGGATGATAGCGGAAGAGTCAACGTCCTGGCCGATGGTCAGCCGAGCTATCGAGGCTGGAGGATTGGGTTTCGATATGAAGTGGAATATGGGCTGGATGCATGATACGCTTTCATATTTTAGTGAAGAGCCGGTTTATCGTAAATTCCATCAGGATAAACTTACCTTTTCGATATGGTACGCTTTTTCAGAAAATTTCATCTTGCCATTGTCGCACGATGAAGTGGTGCACGGCAAGGGTTCATTATTTGGAAAATTGCCGGGCGACGATTGGCAGAAATTCGCCAATCTAAGACTGCTGTTTGGCTACATGTACACTCATCCGGGTAAAAAGCTTCTGTTTATGGGTGATGAGTTCGGCCAAGAGCGAGAGTGGGATCACGATATAAGTCTTGATTGGCATCTTTTACAGAACTACAAGAACAAAAGACTCCAAAAGTGGGTGCAGGATTTAAATCACATCTATAAAAGTGAGCCTGCGCTTTATGAGCTGGACTTTGATGATAAAGGTTACAAATGGATCGATTTTAACGATGCCCAAAATAGCGTGATTAGCTTTCTCCGCCGTGACAGGACGGCAGGTGAAATGTTGGCCGTGGTATGTAATTTTACGCCCGTGCCTCGGCACAATTATCGCGTTGGCCTGCCTCGCGGTGGATTCTGGAAGGAAGTTCTAAATAGCGATGCCAAGGAATATGGAGGTAGCGGCCACGGAAATATGGGCGGGGTAGAGGCGTTCTCTGATTCTATCTATGGCAGATACGATTTTTCATTGTCGATTACTTTGCCGCCGTTGAGTTTGATCGTATTTAAAGCAGCAGGGCCAGAACCGTGACACCTGACCTTTCAAAATAAGAAAAATTTGGGCATGGTTCAATCTTGGGTGGCAGCCTCAAG
>CAZVWH010000164.1:0-3828 GCA_964631175.1 uncultured Pirellulales bacterium
GGAAATTAGATATGGAAATGTGGACTTGGCCATCCCTTATGGGAGTGCTACGCTCCTTTATTTGCGCATATTACCAATACTTATGGCACAAGTTTTGTGCAAACCTGCATTGCTCTACAATTGTCGAGAACTTTCTACAAATCGACCTATTTTTATGCAAAACAAAGCCAATTTCTGTAAGGTTCAGATTAACATAAGCTCTTTGATATAAAAAGAATATGAGAAATTTGCCGTTTCCGGGGCATCGAAAAACAAAACCAATTTAAAGCCAATCAAAGCCAATCCTTCGACAAGCTCAGGACAAGTTTTTCAGGCAAGGGAGCCTGGGGGCTAAAAGTGGCTGAGTTTTTGTTAGCTGGTATATAATAAATGTATTCATTGACCCCGTTAGAAATGTTACAGATACGGAACATCCCACGAAAGGGAAGATTTCTAACGGGATTGACAGATTAGCTCAGGCCGTTTTATAATAACCATACGAAGAAAATGCAAATATCTGCTTTTAGAACCTGAAAAGGAGATTGAAATGACTGAATATACACAATACCTCGGATTTTGGACGCCTGGGCCTATGGAGATTATCATCGTTCTTGTTATAGCCCTATTGCTATTTGGCAGACGCCTGCCCGAAATCGCCCGCAATATTGGCAAGAGCCTGACCGAATTCAAGAAAGGTATGAATGAGGCTCAAGAAACTAAAGATGAAATAGTGAATGACGTTCGAAAGGCCGGCGATGATATAGCAAAACAAGCCAAAGACGCCGCCGGATTGGATGAAAAAGATACTACAGACTCTGATTGATTATTGATGAAGACCACTCCGCCTCTAAGGTCAAGTATCAATAATCATTATTCAATTCTAACATGGGCGATACCAAGAAGACTAAGAAAAAATCAGTCCTGCCTGAAGATACAACTATGAGTCTCGGCGACCATCTTGAAGAATTGCGCATGCGCTTATTGCGAGCGATTCTCGGTTTAGGTATCGGCCTTATCATCGCCTTGTTTTTCGGTCGCCCCATAATAAGATTTCTGGAAGGACCGTACAATGATGCAACCGCCAAATTTCTGTTTGGCACTAATATAGAGTACCAAAATGATTTGGATAAAGGCGTCGTCTCGGAATCTTTAAAGCGGCGGTTCATAGATAATGGGGTGCCGATTTCAGGGGATGTTACCGTGACGAACAAGTCGATTCTCTGGAAGGGTAAGAGATGGCTGGTAACCGACAGCAAGGCCAGATACTGGATAAAAAGCGGAAAGGATGAGCTAAAATTTTACGAGCAAACTCCGCTGATGGTAATTGCAGTGGCGGCTGGATTTATCAGCTACGTAAAAATAGCTTTGATTACTGGCCTGATTCTATCGTCTCCCTGGGTATTTTACCAGTTGTGGATGTTTATAGCTGCCGGCCTTTATCAGCACGAAAGGCAATATATTTACTACGCGGTTCCTTTCTCAGCAGTTCTGTTTATTTGTGGAGCACTTTTTTTTCTTTTTGTGGTCGCACCTCTTACTGTAGGCTTCTTAGTAAGGTTCAACGAGAGAGTGCTTGAGGCAAGGTCTCAATTTACTTTTCAGCATTACATAACTTTTGTAAGTCATCTTATGCTTGTATTCGGCTTAGCTTTTCAAACACCTATGGCTATTTTCTTTCTGAATAAAACCGGCTTGGTTTCGATTCAAGCGCTAAGTAGCTCCAGGAAGTTTGTAGCTCTGGCTATTGTTATAGTGGCAGCAATGGCCACGCCGCCTGATGTGATTTCTCAGATAACGCTGGCGATACCGCTTTATTTGCTATTTGAGCTGGGCATACTATTGTGTTACTTCAAGGGCCGCAAGACGATAGATGAAGGATGATGGACGATGGATGATTAAATCTTTTCTCTCGTCTCTCGTCCATCTTCCCTCGGTTAATCGAGGGTAATTTCTTCCTGATAGGCTGGGACTGATACTTTCCAGCCGGTCTTCTGACCAACGTAATCGGCGAAGTGCTGTGCGCTTTGCGGCTCACCGTGTACAACAAATAATCTTCTGGGCGGTTTTTTCAATGCAGTAAGCCATTTGAAAAGCTCTTCTTTATCCGCATGGGCAGAAAAACCGTTCACCTGTACCACTCTGGCTTTGACCGGATAGTTTTGTCCAAGTATCCTGACCTGCTTTTCGCCATTAACAATTCGCCTGCCCAGAGTGCCGTTTGCCTGATAGCCCACAAACATTACGGTATTCTCCGGCCTTGTGATATTGTTGACTAAATGATGTTTTATTCTGCCGCCGGTACACATGCCGGAGCCGGCTATGACCATGACGGTTCCCTTTATAAGATTTATTGCTTTTGACTGTTCAGTGGTCTCAACCACGTTCAGCCCTGGAAATTCAAAGGGCGACTTATGCCTGCGGAGAAGTTCAGTCATTTCCTTATCAAACAGCTCGCTGTGTTGTTGGAAAACTTTAGTAATACTTGCAGCCATTGGGCTGTCTAAGAAGACCATAATGTGCGGTATTGCACCTTCCAGCAGCAGCTCATTTATGTAATATAGAACCTCCTGCGACCGTTCCAGCGCGAAGCTCGGGACAATAATATTTCCCCCGGCTTCTTTCGTCGAGTTGATAATTTCAGCTATTGTTTTCTTTGTATCTTCGGGTCCTTGATGAATTCTATCGCCGTAAGTAGATTCGATCAGCAGATAGTCCGCTTCTTCACAAGAGGTAGGGTCATGGACGATGGGCCTGTCGGGCCTTCCAATGTCACCTGAGAATACGACACTTCTGTATTGGCCATCTCGATTGACCTTAACCTTAATTATCGAAGAGCCAAGAACGTGACCGGCATCATAAAAAGTTGCTTTAACATCTTCGCCAATCATTATTGACTGTTTATATTCCACAGGCGAAAAGTGCGGAAAGCAAGCCTCGGCATCAGCTATAGTATAGAGTGGAATGTCTGGAAAAGGTCCTTTTCGGCCTTCTCTCTTATGTCTTTTGCGTTTGTATTCGGCATCCTCTTCGTGTAGTTTAGCTGAATCCAGCAATATAATTCTTGCGATTTCTGAGGTGGCAGCGGTACAGTATATCTTGCCTTTGAATCCTTCTTTAACCAGTTTAGGCAATAAGCCGCAATGGTCCAGATGTGCATGGGTCAGGAGGACAGCGTCTATACTGTTGGCTGCAACTGGAAATGGTTCCCAGTTTCTTGCTTTCAAATGCCGTTCTTGGTAAAGCCCGCAATCTACTAAAAGCCGTGTACCATTAGCTTGCAGCAGAAATCGAGAGCCTGTGACATTCTGAGCTGCTCCAAGAAACATTAGTTTTATCTGCATATTTTCCCTCAAAGTATCCTGAAAAATAATATGCGCAGCATGTGGCGCCAGCCATGCTACGCAGCTTACGCCATTTGCCTGTGAATCCTACAGTTCTACAGAAACAATGTCAAAAAATAAGTTCATATCAAAAGCCGCTTATGTGCCCTTTCACAAGAGCAAGAGTAAAACTAATTGACTCAAACATCGTATATATGTTAAAATAAAATAGAGATTTACATGTGATTCTTTTCTTTTCAAGACACTGCAAGCTCAGGATTGCTGATTTTTCAAAAAGCCTGCAAAATGGGAACTCACAAAAAGTTTGCCCTGCCCGTCGGCCCAAAGCATCCGTCGGCGAGCAGCAAAGAGGGTGTTCAAAATTATGAAAACCTTATTATTTAGTCTAATTGTTACGTTATTTCTGACCGGTTTTACAGATATCGCCTTACCTGTCTTGAGCCAAGTCGAAAGACCTGTCTTGAGCCAAGTCGAAAGATCGGCTGATAACCAACAAAATGCGCAGCAT
>CAZVWH010000165.1:0-3803 GCA_964631175.1 uncultured Pirellulales bacterium
TCATGAATAGTGCTGCTATTCGAGGCCATCAGCTCGTTAATTACCAAGGGGATATGGCGCAAGCCATGCTGCGCATTTTGTTGGTTATCAGCCGATCTTTCGACTTGGCTCAAGACAGGTAAGGCGAAATCTGTAAAACCAGCCGGAGATACTATCATTATCATGCTAAGCAATGAAATTTCTATAAATACGAGCATTTTCTATGTTGTTTCCCACCGACGTCTTAGGCCATTAAGTGCAGTTCTTATCTCCGTGGTTTTCCCAATTTGTGAAGGCTTTTTGGAAAATGTTCTCCTACAGATTACCGTCTTAAAGGGCAAAATAATTTAAAAAACTCTACAGTTAATTCTAACATATCTACGATGGTTAAGTCAACAGGTTCTTTCAATTACGATGGGACAGATTGAGCAGAATAACAAGTAAAAGTATCACAGAACAGCCATATATCGACGGATTGGACGTAGCAACCGACGAGATAGGACAAGCTCATATATGGAACTATTACGATGACATGGCAACAGTAGCACCCTCTTCTATACAACTGAAAATCAAAGCTCATCAAAATGCAGCAGCCGGACTCCAACTCTTGGAGCCGATTTTGTTTCTAACACGTTCGTAATGGCCAAGTCCAGCTAAACTTCAGTTTACCACGATATGGAGTATCGTTAATCAAAACCTGCTGGGGACCGAAGCTTAAATAAATTTTATCCTTACTCGATAATGTGGATGTTCTTCTTTTTGCACATGTCCTTTAGAATTTTTGGCCAAACGGTTGCGCTGACCTCTCCGATATGAGCCTTTTTCAAAAGCAGCATGAATGTTCGAGATTGACCGATACCTCCGCCGATACTCAGCGGAATCTCTTCATTCAAGATGGCCTGATGGTATGGCAGCTTTAGAAAATCAAGCTGGCCGGAAATCTCAAGCTGCTTTTTAAGCGTCTCTTTGTTGACTCGAATACCCATAGAGGTCAACTCGTGACGGCGTTTTGTAACCGGATTCCAAACTAGGATGTCACCGTTTAAGCCGTGCATCGGTTTTCCATCTTCGGAGGTCGTCTCGGTTACCCAGTCATCATAATCAGCAGCTCTCATTTCGTGTGGGTAGCCGTCCTTCAACACCCAGCCGATGCCTATAATAAAGATAGCCGGGTACTCTTGCACAATAGTAGTCTCGCGCTGCTTTCGCGGCAGGTCAGGGAATCTGTCGAGTATATCCTCAGCATGGATGAAAGTAAGCTCATCGGGCAGGTCCGGGTATTTGTCGGTTTTAAGCTGAGGAAACATCTCCTGCAGGTGGATCTCGGCGCCTTTTAGCACCTTCCAGATCTTTCGTACAACCTCTCTGAGAAGGTCGAGATTTCGCTGCTCTTCGGTGATAGCTAACTCCCAGTCCCATTGATCAACATAAGCACTGTGGTCATGGTCAAGAAAGTAATCCTTTCGCACTGCCCGCATATCCGTAAGCAGACCTTCACCAACCTTCATCTCGAATTGTTTCAGTGCCATCCGCTTCCACTTGGTAGCCGCCTGGACAACCTCGGCATCAATCGGGTTTTTGTCGTGGTCATTTGAAATGTGAAATCCGATTGGTGTCCGTGAGCCGTCACGGTCGAGGTAGTCATTGATGCCGCTTTCAACATCAACAATCAGAGGAACCTGGACTCGGATAAGATTAAGCTCCTTGCATAGGTTCTGCTCAATGTAATCCTTAGCTGCGTATATAGCGATCTGCGTTTCCTTCGGCGACAGCAAAGAGCTGTAATCTTGCGGCAGGGTTTTCTCGAGCTCATTATAGTCACCGATTCCGGGGCCGGCTAAGTCTGCTTTCTTATCTGACATTGGGTTGCCTCCTAAATTTTTCTTTGAACCAACCCCCCAGTAAACTGGAGGGCTAAACAATTAAATATACTCGATGGTCGCAGGCGGCTTCGGAGTAAGGTCATACAAGCATCGGTTGACGTCTTCAATCTCGGTGACGATGCGCTCGCAGATGTGATTAAGTTTTTCCCAGAGAAGCTCGGTAGCGATTGCGGTTCGCGCATCAGTGCTCTGGACACAACGTACGACAATTATCTGGCCAAACTGGCGTTTATTGTCCCTTATTCCGGTTGCGCGGTCGTTAAGCAAAACAGCCAAATACTGAAAGGCATCGCTGTTAGCGAGTTCATCTTCAACTATAGCGGTCGCCTTGCGGACAGTAGCTAAACGCTCACGAGTAACTTCGCCAACAATTCGTGTCGCCAGTGCCGGGCCTGGGAATGGTATGCGATGGGTAATCTCCTTGGGTAAGTCCAGAAACTCACAGACCTCGCGAACGCCATTTTTTCGCAAGGTTTTTAACGGCTCAATAATGGAATAGCCATAAGCTTGTTCAGGGTCTATGCCAATCTGAGCGAGAATATTATGCTGACGTTTGATTCCGGCCACGGTCTCTTCAATATCAGTGAGGATTGTGCCGTGCAGCAAAAACCGTGCACCCAACTCCTTCACCAAATTGGAAAATACTTTTGAGTAAAACGTGTCTGTGACAGCCTGTCGTTTTTCCTCCGGGTCGGTCAAGCCCGCCAGAGCGGAGAGAAATTCTTCCTGGGCATCCACCAATTCCACAGTAATACCCAATGAAGCGAAAATCTCCACAACCCGCTGTGGCTCACCTTCGCGCATTAACGCGCTATCAACGAAGACCACTTTAAGCTGATTACCCAGCGCACGATGTCCAAGCACTGTGACCAGCGAGCTATCCACGCCGCCGCTCAAAGCGGTAATTGCCTTTGCTTTGCCTACCGTCCTTTTAATATCAGCGATTTGCTCCTCGATGAATTTTGTGCAATCCATTACATCCTCTCTGCAAAATACTTTCGACTATTGAAACATGTTTAACTTTGAGGGCAGAAATCTAACAGTTTCGATAAAAGATGTCAAGAATTGCTTGAAGATTTACCAGCAGATACTTCAATTGAGTCGGTCTTTCTCTTTGCGCTTATGCTTTTGCGCTCTATTTCTTATTTTCACTTTTCTTTTTGCCGTTTCAGCGAATTTCAGCTACAATACTCAGCTTACTATAAGTAGGATTTTGGAGGTCAGATCTATGAGAATAACAAAGTTGCTAATGACAATGATAATAGCTGGCTGGCTTTTAAGCGGATTTGCAGTGCTGGTATCAGCCAAGCAGCAGAGCTTCAATAGAAGAACACCCGTTGTGGACGTATATGGGAAAACACATAAATCGGTGGTAAACATTTCCGGTGTGCGGATGGTATCAACCTCTATTTGGCCAGAGTTTGACTGGCCGGGCATGTTCGATTTCAGAGGGCCAAGATTCCGAAGGCAAGAAAAGGTGCTTGGTTCGGGCGTTATCGTTCACGAAGATGGCTACATTATTACCAATGCACATGTGATAGAAGGCGCTAAAAATATCAAAGTGCTGTTATGCAACGGTAATGAATTCCAGGCCACGGTAATCAGTGCAGACAAAAGCAAAGACCTGGCTGTTCTGACGATAGAAACCAAAGATAAACTGCCGTTCATTCATCCGGGCAGAAGCAATAATCTAATGATAGGCGAAACCGTGATTGCAATCGGCAATCCTTACGGCTATTCAAACACGGTCACAAGCGGGGTGGTAAGTGCTGTAGGCAGGGACATTGAAGTTTCAGAAGGATTCTGGCTGCGAGGTCTAATTCAGACAGATGCTCCCATCAATCCCGGCAATAGCGGTGGACCGCTATTGAACGTCAACAGCGAGTTAATAGGAATCAATACTGCTATTAGAGCGGAGGCTCAGAATATCGGCTTTGCAAT
>CAZVWH010000166.1:0-3714 GCA_964631175.1 uncultured Pirellulales bacterium
CTTTGTAGAAAACCACGTAAGTTCAACGTTTTGCAGCCGTTAAAGCTAATAAATTGCCCTAAAATTACGTAGTTTCCACTATAAAATTACGTAGTTTCCACAATTGATTTGCAACACGATAAATTCCTACAATATATGTATTGTGAGGTAGGGCAATCCCAAGAATTGATAATGAAATTTACAATAGCATTAGCAGCACTTAGCCGCTGTGCTATATTGGGTTTCGGAGGAGAGTGACTTGTCTGACGCATGGCCGGTAAATGATTCGCTTTGGCTGGCGCATAGAGGGAGCGGAGCATCTCAGCTACAAGGCCATTCCAAAGCACAATTAGTGTCACTCCGTCTGATCGCTGAAAAACAGTGCTCTTCCGCAAATGTCCCATCCTACCTATCGGAAAGACAGGGACAGCCGATGCCATATCCACCTATCAACCTCAGATGAACTTTCTACTATTGCTACCAGTGTTGGTGGTGACAAAGAGATCGACTCTCGCAACTGCGATCGCCAATTAAAGCAGACCTGCTCTGTTAGATAGAGCAAAATGTACGCTTTGCTTTTGAATTTCAGCAACAAAGAAGAAAAAAGGTAAATCGAAGGCTGCAGCTTTGATGGCTGGAGTGTGGGCCTCACTTTTATTTTTTGAGTTCGAAGCCATAGAGAGAAAATTTTGTCCGTGCACCGACAGGGACGAAGTCTATACGGGCTAAGCTTATCATTTATTACTCGTGGCTGATTGAAAAGAGCCTCTCGTAGTTTTCATCAAGAAAGCTGTGTGTGACTGTGGCAAAAAGGAATATTTTTTAGCCGACGATATAATAATGATGTGACCAAGGCCTGGTCCGACGTTTATATCGTATATTGTGCGTCACGACCTGGCGGGATACTGGGCCATCGGCCTCGAATATGTTATCCAGGATTCGGCTGGATACATGACGGCACCGAGTCCGCTCAAGGCGGACCAAATTACAGCCGATGAGAGCGATTTTTCTGGGCCTTTTGGCTGAAGACCTAACATCTCCAGAGACCCTGCTCGGTACGTGGCCCAGGTTCAGATAAGCTCAATTTTGGAAAACTCTATATTAAGAGCAGCTATGGATATGATCCGCCATGGCGGAATACTTGATTTCCTGCCGGATAGGAGCAGCCGAACCAGGGCGGAATATAGCAACACCACTGAGTCACAAATGATTTAAAAATCTACGGAATAGGGGTCAGGAGCCAGAAATTAGCATCTATTCTGTCTTCTGACCCCTCGACTGCGCTCGGGACAAGCTTCTGTCTTTGGCGTAAGCCATCTCTAATGGGACTGTGTTCTGCTCTTGGAAGTTACATTTATGTTTTCAATGCAACAGACGAGAACGGGGTGCGCGCAGAGGTTAATAAATGCTCAAAATGTCTAAAAATCCGGCTATTTTAACGCCGAAAGTACAGTCCCTGAACGAACTAACCGGCACGTGGTGGATTGCCAATACAAAGCCGCGATTCGAAAAGGCCTTTGCATGGGATTTGCTTAGTCGCGGTATAGGTTATTTTCTGCCGATGTGGGAAAAGATTACGTTCTCCGGCGGTCGCAAGCGCCATGTCATGGTGCCGTTATTTACTTCGTATGTCTTTTTCTGTGGCACAGAATCCGACCGCTATATCGCAATGACAACGAACCGTCTGTACCAGACGATAGAAGTAGTTGACCAGAACAGCTTAATAGAAGAACTCACGAATATAGAAAAAGCTCTTTTGAGCAAAGCAATTATTGATAATTATTCTCGTTTTCCTGTTGGTGTACGCTGCAGAATAATATCCGGCCCGATGATGGGCACTGAAGGCGTTGTTATTGAAAGAAAAGATGCGAAGGCTCGTATGGTGCTTGAAGTAAAAATCCTTGCCCAGGGTGCTGTAGTAGAAATTGATGCGGACTTACTGGAAACAATAGAGTGAAAGCTGAAAGTTGAAGGTCGCCAGCTCAATATGAAAACCTACCTATGCGTATATCTTGGTTCTGCTTTCCTTGCGTTAGTTATTACGCCGGTTATAATCCGGCTTGCGCGTCGACTCAGTATCATCGCTATTCCAGGTGCTCGGCATATACATTCAAAGCCGATAGCGCGTATCGGAGGCGTGGCAATATTTCTCTCTATGATGTGTCTTACTGTTATCGTGCTATTCGTGTCGAACGTCATTGGAGATGCATTCCATGATATTCTGCCTAAGGTCATTGTGCTGCTTTACGCCACTACGTTTATATTCTTTGTCGGCCTGATTGACGACATTAAGACCAAGGGCCTGAGGGTACGCGTAAAGTTTCTTGCTCAGATGGCCGCCGCTATCGCTATCTGTTCCATCGGCATCCGGATAAATTCGGTGGTTGTTACTAATTGGCTTACCCTCGACTTCGGTTGGTTCTCTTGGCCACTGACAATTTTTTGGATTGTGGGCATTACGAACGCAGTGAATCTCAGCGACGGCCTAGACGGCCTTGCCGCCGGTATCTCAGCGGTGGCCTGTGGAGTGATTGCCATATTTGCCGTCTATAGCGGCCAGGTTGTGATGGCCGTGTTAATGCTTGCTATGCTCGGCAGTTTGACCGGCTTTTTGTTCTTCAACTTCAATCCGGCTAAGATTTTTATGGGCGACTGCGGCAGCATGTTCTTAGGTTTTACAATCGCCTCTTCCAGCGTTCTTTGCTCGATGAAATCTTCGGCTCTGGTTGGCCTTGCTTTGCCGGCTTTAGCTTTAGGAATACCGATTTTTGATACCCTGTTTTCTATGCTTCGGCGGTTTCTGGAACGCCGTTCAATGTTCGCTCCCGACCGCAGGCATTTCCATCACAGGCTGATTGATTTGGGCCTTAAGCAACGTCACGTGGTTATTACAATATATGTTCTGACCTTGCTTTCAGCAGGGCTGGGAATGTTCATGATGGTCACCCATGATATTAGTACGCTGGTGGTTTTTTTCTGCATTTTGTTGCTACTGCTTATTGTATTCCGTGTGGTCGGCTCGGTTCGGCTGAGAGAAAGCATATCCGGATTGAAGAAGAAATATAATATTGCAAGTCAACGTAAGCAGGAGCAGATGGACTTTGAGCAGGCTCAACTTCATTTTCGCAATGCACACACTTACCAGCAGTGGTGGGCCGCGGTTTGCGAAGCTGCGAAGCGAATGGATTTTGCCTGGATTTCTGTGAAGACCGAAGATGAAGATGGAACGGAGCAAACCGAAGTTTGGCGGCCAAACAACTCTCAGCCGGATTTATCAAAGGTGGTTATTATGAATGTTCCGATTCGCAATCACGGCTTATCTGGAGCGATGGAGTTTGAGATAGCGATTTTGGTCAATGGCTCACTCGAATCTGCCGGCCATCGAGCAACGCTGTTCAGCAGACTAATCGATGAACACGCCGTAATTGTTCCTGATGTTGTTTAAACTCTAAACCTTGAGAGCTTAACAAGAGCCGGCCGTTGATACATTGAATCTAACACATCAAAAATGACACAGAGTAGAAGTTTCAAAGTTGCGATTCTCTCTTCCGGAAAGTTCCTTGTTACATTCACTGGGTTAATATCGATAGCGTTTTTATCAAGGCTTTTTACGAAAGAGGATTACGCAGCTTATCGTCAGACGCTTCTTGCGTATGCTTTCGTTGCTCCACTGTTGGCCTTAGGGCTGCCGCAGGCTCTTTACTATTTCATACCGCGCGATAGAGAAAACAGCCG
>CAZVWH010000167.1:0-3651 GCA_964631175.1 uncultured Pirellulales bacterium
ATACCCGATGGCTATGTTATTTTCTTCACGCCAAAACCTCGGTGGGCCATCGTCGAAGTCGAACTGGCCTCCCATCCAGTTTATGACCACGTCATTCCACAGCTCATCAAATTCAATAAGGGGATCGCAGATAGCTCAACCAGAAGGAAACTTGTAGAAATTCTGTATGATGTCTTTGATGACGATGAAGTTATCAAGGCGAGATTGAAGCAGAAGATCAAAACTGGAGAAGTCTACAAATTCATTTCTGATCTGGTCTCTGAGAAGCCGCTTATTGTTGTCGCTATAGACCAGAAGACAGAAGAATTGAACGAAGCTATAGATGATATTAAGGGAGAGGTGCAAGTTGTTGAATTCAAGACTTTTCGACGTGAAGGTCTTTCTGATGACGTGAACGCATACATGTTTGAGCCAGTGTTCAAAACTTCCACACTACCTAAAAAAGTTAATCAGACACCATTGATCATAGATCCTCCGCCAAAAGGAATCATGCACTCTGTATTCGAACTCTTTGACAAGAAAGGTGTTGATAATGTCACTTATCATGAGTGCGAATCTATTGCCAGAGAAGTAAAGCCAGATACTAAATTCGTTAAGAGTCATTTCTCGTGGTATAAGAACAGGTACAAACGGAAACGTGAGGGACGAGGCACTGACAGATTTGGTAGTCCTTTTGGCAGCAAACAAGCTAAAATAAATGCTGTTCTGGGTAACAAACCGAAGACGATGAAAACGTTGGTGGAAGAAGCTGGTTTGTCCAGCACATATTATAACCATTTGAAAAGTCTCATCGAAAAAGGGTTTGTTGAAAAGACTGAAAAAGGATTCAAAACGATATTTGACCAGAAGCCAGTGAATAATGTGCCAACAAAAGCTAAGTACAGCGAATTCTGGGAGCCAATCCGCCGCGAGGGATTGTTTAAGGGCAAGCCTGTGCCAATCAGAGATGAGGGATGGATTGGAAAGGGTATCAAAGGAATCAACGTCGTTCTCTATCTCTGCAATCACAAATGCTCCATACTGGTCTCGCTCAAAGGCCCCGATAGAGCGGACCGCGGAGACAAAGTCGCCAAACTCTTTCCGAAGACCAAATATCGATACGAGGTAAGAGAATCTGCGAAACTCGTCACTATTGAGTTTCCTGTTTTAGACAAGGGAAAGAAGGACCGGGAGCACTGGCCGGAGATCCGTGAGAACCTCACCAAGCTCGGTGCAGATATTTACAACAAAATCAAAGAATCAGATACATAGACGAAAAAACACTTTCATTCAAGCTGCCAATAGTCGAGGGAAAACTAGGGAAAACTAAGGACAGCCCCGCAGCCACCTATTAATGGCTGGGGACAGTACGCAAAAACGGTGATTGTCCTTAATAAACCTAGGACTATTGAGGCAAAAGAATACGCCTGCGGGCGGCGGTGCGCGTAGAAGGGATTGGCCCGGCCAGTCAAGCATACCTCTGGCCTCTGGCTCAAGGTAGGCCGGAATCGCCCTCTAAAGCCTGACCAAAACAATCTGCAAGCTTTTTTGTTTGCCAGCCTGGTACAATCGGAGTCTGAGCTTGTATTATTACACCCTTCTTAGCTTCCATGTCCCAGCTCCTCCAGATTCTTTTTTACGGCCGATAAGAGACTCTGAAAAAAAAGATTGCAAGAAATAACCAGTTCTCGAATCGGTAGTTTAGTGTAATCAATTTCCTTGAGGTCAACAAAACGTTTACTAATACATTCCCATTTGGTTAACAGTTTAGGGGCTATACGTGTATGTGGTTTGTCACTTTTGGGCCGATAGAAACCATTAGAATGTTTAAAAGAATTGTTGAAAATATTGATTGCGTTAACAGTAGAATATTTGGGCAGTTTCTCAAGATCGATGCCGCTTTCTTTCTTGAAGGATTGTTTGATTCCTTTGAAAGCAAATGGCGTAGGCTTTTTGTTTGGGTGTCGCGCCCATTTGCAAACACAAGCCAAATCCTTTAGAAAACCCTCAATATATGACCACAGTGAGACTACCAAAGCAGCGTACATAGCATTGGTAAGCTCCAGGTTGTGCCAATAATCATCGGCGAACATGTCATCAGGCATCAATTCCTTTTGCTCTTCGGTCAGGCTGGATTCCCATCGATTTGTTGCTTTAGCGATGAGATTTTCTTCCACCTTGTGTCCTTTCCGGATACGAGATTCCCACATCGCCCACACGGAAAAATCGTAATCATCCTTGCTAGAAAACTTGTCCTTCCAATAGCGCTGGATAAATACTAATTTCCTTTTCCATTTAAGCTCTCGCTGCCCTTGCTGCTTGCTCTTAGAGTTAGATGCCATATTGCAGCCCCTCCAGATTTTTCTTTATGGCCACTTCGAGTTTTTGCGACTCGGTGAGTTGCTCGGCAAGTTGTTTCGTCAACCGTTCCATCTTTTCTTCGAAATATAGTGAAAATAGTCTGCTCGGATATGTCTGTCAAAGGAATAATTCCCATGCGGGGAAAATTCGGATATGTCTGTCAAAGGAATAATTCCGAGGGGAAAATTAAAGGTGTCCGCCTGCACCTTTTTGAGTTGTAATGGGCAAGCAGGAACGTCAGCAACAAGAGCGGAGGCAAGAGAGAATAATGAAAGAGATACCGTTAGGCCCGTGAGCAGAAGACAGAGGACGGAGAGCAGATGACGGAAGACAGAGGACGGATGACGGAAGACAGAGGACGGATGACGGAAGACAGAGGACGGATGACAGAAGTTTACCCGCCGGAGGCAGGATGGAGAACAGGAAATCAGGCAAGCAGGATAACAGGGTGCAGGTGATCAGGCAAGCAGGGAATCAGGCGAACTCCGCACCTTTTTTGTCACGTCGAGCACTGTCGAGACGTCTGGCTGCGGACGGTAATTGCTCTGCATTCGAGACCAGATCTCTCCGCTACGGTCGAGATGACGACAAGCATCAAGCATCCCTTCGGCTGGCGCTCAGGATAGGCCAGAATCAAGAATCGGTCATTTCTCTGCGTTCTTTGCGATTATATATATCCAGTGTCCCCCTTAGGGGTAAAAATCAGTGTTAATCCGTCTTCGCCTTGTGTGGCTACGCCGGACAGGTCCGTGTCAAAAAAACCAGAACCCTGCCATAAAAATGACAGGGCTAAACGTCGTATTTTTCTCTGTGATCTCTGTGGCCTCTGTGGCTCATTTCTTTTCATTATATAGTTAGATTTTTATTGAGAAATGGGCAGAATTTGGTATAATACAGACGCGATTGGGGGAAATCCCCGCATGGGGCAAGCCGCCCACGAAAACGGAACAGCAGTTCCAGCCACATTTAGTCAATAACCAGTAACCAATTACCTAATCTATGCTGAAATATACTACATACTATATACGAGATACGCTTCACGCTTCACGAGATACGCTTCACGCTTCACGAGATACGCTTCACGCTTCACGAGATACGCTTCACGCTTCACGAGATACGAATTATGAGCGATAAATTATGTCAAATTATGCAAAACAAACCCAATTTACCGGATGCTTAAATGAACACAACCTCTTTTTTCACAAAGGATTATGAAAATGAAATCTTTTTCAGGCTACAAAAAACAAACCCAATCTTTCGACTTAGCTCAGGACAGGTCTTTCGACTCGGCTCAGGACGGGACAAAGCCAA
>CAZVWH010000168.1:0-3507 GCA_964631175.1 uncultured Pirellulales bacterium
ACGGCTGTCGGCTATCTGAGCACTTTTCTATCTCTGTCCGTAATTCTATATTATCTTGCTGGTGGAGCATTTCAACTTTTTGCAGTTGTCTGTGCAATTTATGAACTAATTTTCAGGTCTCGGTGGAAGACGAGCCTATTTTATTTATTATCCGCTGCTATTATTCCATATATAGTGGGTCTTCTCACCTTCCGTGTTAGCATTAACGATGCCTTTTGCAACTTGTTACCTTTCTCCTGGAGAATTCTCTATTACGAAACTCGTAAAAGGGCAGTAACAATAGTATATCTACTTTATCTGCTCCCACCTTTGACACTTCTTGTATCTGGCCTTTGGCAAATACTCAGTAAAAGAGTCCATTCTGTAAAAAGCCAGACACCCCCCTTCTTGCTTTCGCAAGAAAGCTGGGGGGCAAAAAAGCACCGAAAGAAATCCACTAACTTACCGGCAAAGATATTTTCCTGGTATAGACACTCAAGCAAATTTAGATGGGTCATTGAATTACTGCTTGTGCTTGCTATTGCCGGCAGCGTCGCTTTCCTCTCCAGCGACGACAATCTTAAAAGCCAGCTTGAAGTTGATTATTATGCGTACCACAAGATGTGGCCTGAACTGCTCACATCAGCTCAAAGTAATCCGACCAATCCTTTTATAGTCCACGCCGTTAATAAAGCTCTCTATCACACCGGCCGACTTGGCTACGAGATGTTTTCCTGGCCACAGGATCCGGATTACCTATTTCTGACTGATCCAGCGTACAAGTGGGTTTACTGGCAAAGCGCCGACGTTTATTTGGACATTGGCCTTATTAACATAGCTGAAAATGCGCTTACCGAATGTCTCGAAGGCCTTGGTGATCGTCCTATGGTTCTACAGCGGCTGGCCTTGATAAATATGGTAAAGGCCAACTTAGGCTCAGCACGAATCTACCTCGGCGCGCTTAGTAAAACTCTCTTTCACGCTGACTGGGCCAACCACTATCTTGACCTGCTCCGGACCGACCCCAATCTCTCAACAGATGAGTATATTCAACATTTGCGCCGCTTACGTCTGGATAAGGATTACCCCAGCCAATCAATACCAACGCAGGAAATGCTCTCTTCATTATTGGAAAAAAACAGCCAAAACCAAATGGCCTTTGAATACTTAATGGCCTGGTATTTGCTGAAAAAACGCTTAGGTAACTTTGTCGAATATATCGAGCGTTTACAAGATTTTGGCTATCCCCGGCTGCCCACACATTACGAAGAAGCAGCCCTTATCTATGTGTACGGAACCAAAAAACCCCTCAATCTAAGCGGTTACCAGCCAAGCCTTCAACTGCATCAGCGTATAGAAGACTTTAGCCGTCTGCTCAGCAGTTACGGCGCAGATAAACAGGCGGCCTTCAAAGAGCTGGCAAGAAACTTTCGCAACACTTACTTTTTCTATTACATCTACGCACCTTCAGGAACGAAAAAATGACACAAACGCAGAAGCCTAAAAAAACAAAAAATTACAAAAGTAAAAAAGTAAAGTTTCTCTGCGTATTTGTAGCTTGTGCACTCATAATTTTTTTACTGCTTTATGCGTTCCGCAGCGACAAAGTGACAATAACGCAATATAGTGTTATTAACCACCCTGCAAGAATTAAGCCTGGTTTTTCTGACGCCGTCATCCCACCTAATATCGCGCCATTAAATTTTTCCATACTGCAAGATGGCTGCCGATACTTCGTGAGAATATACTCCAAAGAAGGAAAACCAATTGAGATACTCAGCAAGACGCGAAAGATAATGATTCCCCAAAAGGCCTGGCATAAACTTCTCGATTTGAACCGGGGTCATCAGCTATGTTTTGATATTTTTGTAGAATCTCAGAATACAAATTCATCTTCAAAAATGCAAAATAAACAATGGTCCCGCTATGAAACACTCACCAATGAAATTGCCTATGAGGACATAGATGCCTTTCTCGTTTACAGAAAGATTCGACCCGGTCATCGCATCTGGAGGAATATAGGCCTCTATCAGCGTGATTTGAACGGTTTCGACGAATCGCTCATATTGGACAATGGATATTTCAAGCACGGCTGTATCAACTGCCATACGTTTTGTGGAAACCGTACCGACAACATACTAATCGGCATCCGCAGCGCAGATTATGGCAGCTCAACTTTGTTAATCAACGACGGCAAAGTAACAAAGATCGGAACAAAATTCGGATACACATCCTGGCACCCCAGCGGCCGAGCTGCTGCATTTTCCGTAAATAAGGTAAGACAATTCTTTCATACCTCTGCAAGTGAGGTCCGGGATGTGATGGACTTCGATTCCCTGATTGCCTACTACCTGGTTGACTCAAAAACTGTAAAGACCACACCGAATCTTACCAAAAAAGATCGACTCGAAACATATCCAGCCTGGTCTGCCGACGGCCGTTACTTATACTTCTGCAGCGCACCAATAACGTGGTCAGATCGTACCGTAGTTCCCAAATCCTATGACCAGATCAAATACGACCTTGTCCGAGTAAGCTACGACCTTGCTCGTGACCACTGGGGCCAACCGGAAACTGTGCTTTCGGCTAAGGATACAGGTCTAAGTATCCTTTTGCCGCGGATTAGTCCTGACGGCCATTGGCTTCTATTCTGCATGTGCAATTACGGCTGCTTCCCGGTTTACCAGCACAGCAGCGACCTGTATATAATGGACCTCGAAGCAGCCCAACAAACAGGCAAATATACGTACCGCCGGCTCGATATCAACAGCAGCGAAAGTGAAACCTGGCATAGCTGGTCAAGTAACAGCCGATGGATAACCTTCAGCAGTAAACGAAATAGCGGCGTATTCACCAGAACATATCTCGCATATGTGGACAAAAGAGGCAAGGTATATAAACCGATACTACTACCTCAGAAAGATCCAACCTATTATGAATCTTGCCTTTGGACCTATAGTGTTCCCGAGCTTGTCACTGAGCCTGTTCCAGTAACAAAGGAAAGCCTGGGCAGGATCGTTCGCAGTTCCAAGAAAACACCTATCCCGATGCCCATTACCATGGCCACGCCCAAGGCTGGTGCGCTGCCTGACCATCAGGAGCCTTGGCAGACGGATCGCGAATAAGGGCGGTGGCATACTGCGGTCACGATTATATCATAGATAAAATAACAACTTGTTGAGTCAACCGCTACCAAACGTCCTGGATTATCCGTGACTGAGTCTGCGTCCGGATGTAGGTCCGACGGTCGCGCACAAACTGTTTGATTCCGTCCCTTCGGCCGCTACCAAGCCCATCGGCGATTAGAGCATTGGCAGAATCGTCAAGAAATTGATCAAATGCCGTCGGTGGATTTGCCGTCCCGTACGAGGTCTGCCATGGGCCGTTCACTAATTCTGCGAGTGCCTGCAGATATATCTGCCGGTACTTGGGATAGCTCAAAAATTGATTGACCTCCGGGAATTGGCTGACGGTCATGGAGAATAAATTCGTGCTGGTCCCGTCACCTGATCCAAGCGTAAAGTCGAT
>CAZVWH010000169.1:0-3320 GCA_964631175.1 uncultured Pirellulales bacterium
CAATTTCCAAACAGTCCCAGATACTAATTGCAGTCCTACACGGCAGTAGTTGATTGATTAGTGGTAAGTGAATAATCTATCAATGGTAATCAAATTAGCGTAAGCGTTCACGGGAAAACCGCATTTTTGTCATTGCGAGCGAAGCGAAGCAATCTAAAATCGTACGTTTTTGAGATTGCTTCGGCCTAAAGGCCTCGCAATGACACAAAAACGCCTTATTTTCTGTGTGAACGGTTACAAATTAGCTAATTAACCAAACAGAAGGTCCAACGAAGTATAATCCGCTCCATAATTTTACCCGAGTCTGTCAAGTTTTTGGACGGTTTGTCCGAGTCTTTTGCGGTTCCGCCCCGGCGGACCAACGTTAGCGGTGCATTTATGCCCGTTTTAGCGATTCGGCACGCTATTTGCACACCTAATTGGTAATTGGTTATTGATAATGAGTATTACAGCGTGACAGGACATAGGAAAAAAATTGTTGCGTTTCTTATGGCAACTGCATTAGTCGGTGCAGCGTGGCGGATTGCGCTGTCTGTTCAGACATCTTCTAAGCCCGCTGAGGCAGAATATGGCAGGAAAAACTCAAATCTAAAAACTGTCTCGAGCGTAGCCGAAGGAGAAAGTTCTCTTTTTGCAAACGACCCTAATTTTTCTGCAAAGACAATCGAAAGTATGGGCAAAGGAGAGTTGTTTTTTAAGATGATGCTTTCGGTTCTCCTGGTCATTGTTCTGGGCGCAACAGCGATTTACATATCAAAGAAGCTGCTACCAAGAATTACTAATTCACCCGGTAAAAAAATCCACATCATGGAAACCACCCACATCGGACCAAGAAAAGCAGTACATCTGATCGAAATAGACAATCAAAGGTTTCTTGTAGGCAGCACTAACGAGAATATTAGGACTTTAGCCCACTTAGGACCCGCCGCGGCAGAGGACCTATCTGACATTTCATCCCGTAAGACTTCTGGTCCTTTACGGGATTTATCACAAGAAGTGGAAAACAATGTGAGAATATAAATGGTAGCGTTAGCGGATAGAGGACAGAAGACGGAAGACAGACGACAGAGGACAGAAGACGGAAGACAGAGCACGGAAGACAGAAGACAGAGGACGGAAGTCAAAACAACACATCTATCCTCTGTTATCTGTTCCACCGCAGCGGATCTACGACCTTTGTTTTTAGCCTTTGTGCTGTTGACACTGACCTCAGCAAGCTCAGCCGAGCCGAGTAGCTCATCTGTTTGGCCAGGGAAACTCGATGCTCCATATTCTGTGCCTGCTGCTCGTCAGAAATTAAGTACCGGCAATCAAAGATCAGATGTCGAGGCCGGAATTCCGAGTATTACCGATTTAATGACAGTCATAGATAAAGCCGCGACCAACGAGGAAAATGGCAAAGAATGGTCGCTGCCGGTAAAACTTGTAATTATCTTCACCGGCTTAGCTATTCTGCCAAGTCTTTTAGTGATGATGACATCCTTTACACGAATAGTTATAGTCCTGGCTTTTGTTCGTCGCGCATTAACCACGCAAACCATCCCCCCTACCATTGCCATTATAGGCCTGGCATTGTTTCTGACGCTATATACAATGGCTCCTACATATTCTAAGATTAATAATGTTTCTATTCAGCCTTATCTTACGGACAAAATCGATTTCCCCACAGCGGGTATCAAGGCTGGCGATTGTATTAAGGAGTTTATGCTCCGCCAGAGCAGAAAAACAGATTTAGCTCTCTTTGTCCAGATGGCTAAGACAGAACATCCTGCCAGGGTGATGGATACAAAGCTGCATATTGTAATTCCGGCATTTATTATCAGTGAATTTCGCACAGCATTCGAGATAGGCTGTCTTTTATTCATACCCTTCTTGTTAGTGGATATGGTTATTGCGAGTGTTCTGCTGAGTGCCGGTATGATAATGCTGCCGCCGATGATGATTTCGCTGCCTTTCAAGCTAATATTATTCATTCTGGTTGACGGATGGGGACTCTTGGCAAAAAGCCTTAGCTTAGGTTTCAAATAACCAGAGATGCTCGATGCCAGATACTCGATACTCATCGAGAATCGAGCATTGAGTAACGAGATACAAGTTATGGATAGTAGTTTTGCTCTATATCTGGGTCGTCGCACCCTCGAGACAGCTTTGCTTTTAACTGCTCCAATTCTCATAACCTGCATAGTGGTGGGCGTAACGGTTACACTGCTTCAGGCGGTGACTTCCATACGCGATATGACCTTAACGATAGTTCCAAAACTTCTGGCAGTGGGCGTTGTCACACTCCTTTGCGGTGGCTGGATGCTGCAGATCGCCCTAAAATTCGCCGGCGAGATTTTTAGTCTTGTCCAGAATATTGGGCACTGATTGAGGCAAGAAATGCTTCCCATTAGAAACGCGACTGCTGGAGGACCGGGATGCAGAAAGAAGGGGGAATGCCAACTTTATAGCCTATTTTATGGAGATTTCTAACGGGATGCTCGAAAAACTGCTCTGTTTTGCGATGGTGCTGACCAGGATTTCCGCGCTTTTCCTGCTGCTTCCTGTTTTTGGCTGGAAAAGCATCCCCGTGAGGATAAAGGTTGCAGTGACTGTGTTGCTGGCAATTTTCTTTTCCCTCATTATACCTTCAGCTATCCCTGCTCAAGTCAGAAATCCAAAGCAGCCTTCTTTCGTAGAAGTTATATTGTTGATTGCCAATGAAGCCATATACGGATTGGCCCTGGGATTAGTCGTCGTTTGTATATTTTCCGTGGTTAATTTCAGTGGACGGATTATCGAACGACAGATGGGTTTTATGATGGCAGAGGTTTTTGATCCCCTGACAGGTGAAAGAACTCAACCGCTGGGCAGCTTGTTGGAAATGATATTCATAATTCTTTTTTTAAGCGCCAACGGTCACCATTTATTTTTATTGATTATATCACGCAGTTTCGAAGTGTTTCCGGCTGGTAGCATCCCCACAATATCGGTTTTGACCAATGGAGTTATTAAAGCCGGCTCAGCAATGTTTTTAGCCGGTTTAAGATTAGCCGCACCGATGTTGGCAGCATTTTTGTTATTATTATTCCTGTTAGCAATATTAGCACGCATCGTTCCGGAAATGAATATTTTGTTTATTAGTTTGCCGTTGCGAGTAGGCATGGGACTTTTTATGGCAGTAATATTTCTGCCATTTATCAACGACTTTATAGCTGAATTTGGCGACTGGATGGGCAAATTGCTGCCTTTATAAACAGAGGACAGAGGACAGAAAACAGAGGACAGAGGACAGAGAACAGAGAACAGATTACAGAGGACAGAGGTGTTGTTTTGACTTC
>CAZVWH010000170.1:0-3176 GCA_964631175.1 uncultured Pirellulales bacterium
GCGTCCAATAAAAACATGAATAATCTACACCGAAATTCCATTCAGGATGGGTATACATAGAGGCGCTGTAAGGTTACATTGAGCCGTTGTAGTTTTTTAGTATGACAGAGCAAGCTTGGTCTCCCGCAAAGTAACAGCGTTCTATCATGTATCCAATTTACGGAAACGACCCCGCAATAATGCAATTTGCAACCTAACGACCCCTACGAGCATTGCAAATTGCAACCATATTTGGCTTTTTCTCCTCGGCTGTTAATATAAATCATTTTTAGTAAGCATTTGTTAAATAGAGCTTTACACTTATTTTAGCCAATCACCATTTTTTCTGGCATACCGCTTGCACCAGATTGTTTCTGAGGCTTAATTCAATGAAGATAGCGATACCAGTATGGGATGGTTTTGTATCGAGCGTGTTCGACTTCGCCCACAAGCTTTTGCTGGTGGAAATACAAAACGCCAGAGAGCTAAGTCGGTCGGAAGTGCCACTACAGGCTGAATCACTACCCCAGCGCGCCGGCAGACTAAAACAGTTGAAAGCTAATGTAATTATATGCGGGGCGATCTCACGACCATTGATGTATATGCTCACAGCCTCTGGAATCGAGGTTCTGCCATACGTAACCGGTCGGGTTGATGACGTGCTGGGAGCCTATTTAACCAGCCAATTGGCAAAACCACAGTTCAGTATGCCCGGCTGCTGGCCAGGTGCACGGAAAGGTTTTGGACGCGGGCGGCGAGGAGGGCGATGGCGAGGCGGACGTGGCAGAATTTGAATTGCAGAAAAAGGAAAGAAACCAAATGAAAATTGCAGTTACAGCACAAGAAAAAGAACTTTCAAGTGAAGTTGATCTTAGATTCGGACGGGCGAAATGGTTGATTGTTGTTGATACCGAAACGGCTGATTACAAAGCTCACGATAACATTATGAATTTAAATGCTGTCCAGGGAGCCGGCATTCAGACTGGCCAAAATATAGCAAATCTTGGCGCCGACGTAGTGATAACCGCCAACGTAGGCCCGAATGCCTTCAAGACACTTAATGCAGCAGGAGTAAAAATATTCCTCTCAGAAAAACAGACAGTTCAAGAAGCAATTGATTCATTTAAGGCGGGTAAACTAGAAGAAGTAAACCAGGCTAATGTCGAAGGCCACTGGATTTAGAATTTTTGCTCTTTAGAAAAGGATACGGTTGTCATTTCCGCCGAGAGGTGTCCTGTGGAGAGCGAGCTTCCCTTCTTGCTTTCGCCTGCCTCCGCGTCTCTCGACGCGAGTCGAGGCGGCAGGCAAGAAAGCAGGGGAGCGAGTCGAGAAATCTGCATACGATGGCGTTGCGAGCCCAGATTTCTCCACTCCGTTCGCTTTGCTCACTACGGTCGAAATGACATGTTTTTTACAAAGCAAGAATTTTGTTTTCAAGTAGGTAAGTAGAGCTATGCGGATTTATTTGGATTGTATTGCTTGTTTTGTTCGGCAGGCACTTGATGCAGCGAGGCTTGCAACGGATGATGAACAGATTCACGAGCAGGTCGTGCGTCATGTTCTTAGGCTGGCGGCTAAAATGGATATGAGCCAGAGCCCGCCGGTAATTGGACGGCAGATACATGGATTGATTCGGGAGTTGATTGGTAACAACGACCCATATCGCGAGCTGAAGCAGCGATCTAACCGCTTGGCTTTGAGAATGTGTGCTGAATTAAAAGAAACTGTTAGGACATCTGAAGACCCGCTAGAAACAGCGGTTAAGCTGGCTATCGCGGGCAACATTATTGATTTGGGTGTTAAAACGTCAATAAAAGAATCTGAAATCGAGCGGATAATTAATGATTCACTGATAGCTGATTTTGACGGTCGGCAGATAGAAGATTTTAGAAATGCGGTAAACAAAGCAAAACAAATACTCTATCTGGCAGATAACGCCGGCGAGATAGTTTTCGACCGTTTGTTGATAGAGCAGTTGCCTTGCGAAAAGGTCACTTTAGTTGTTAAGGCAAGGCCCATCATAAATGATGCAACAATGGAAGATGCCAAAGTTGCCGGCCTGACTGAAATAGTAGAAGTAATTGATAACGGCTCAGATGCGCCCGGTACAATTTTGGAAGGCTGTTCGCAAACATTACGTAATCGTTTTGAGGATGCCGACTTGATTATTGCCAAGGGACAGGGCAATTACGAAACCCTCAGCGATGTAGAAAAGAATATAATCTTCATACTAAAAGCCAAGTGCACCGTCATTGCCAAAGACCTTGGTTGTGAAGTTGGTGACATGATTTTGAGAAAGAGCAAGGCTTATACAGATGCCGTTGATTTAGTTAAGGAGGCTGAATAGATGCCAGGTTTTGATGGTACAGGGCCATTAGGTCAGGGACCAATGACGGGCAGAGGCCAGGGTTTTTGCGTTTTGACAGATTCAAAAGACAGTCCTGACCAAGTTGAGGGTTTTGTCGGAATCAACGGCAAGCCCGTCGGAAAAATGAATGAAAATTTTAGATTTCCTGGAAGGGAGGTGATTTATATGCCGTTTGGAGATGGAACAGGTCCTGCAGGTATGGGACCAATGACAGGAAGAGCTGCGGGTTTTTGTGCAGGCTATCCGATGTCGGGCTATATGAATCCTGTTGTTGGTAGAGCCGGTTTCTACGGTCCCGCTGCGCCGGCAGTCGGGCCATACGGTGCAGGTGCGTATGGTTATGGTGCCAGCTACGGAATGCCTTATGGCGGTTATGGTATGCCTTATACCGGCTGGGGCAATCCGTGGATTCGTAGAGGCTTTGGTTTTGGTCGTGGTTTCGGTCGAGGCCGAGGCTGGGGCCGCGGCAGAGGCAGGTTCGGTTATTGGTAGTAGATTCGAATTAGCAAGTAATACCTAAGGCATTAATTGCAGAAAGGATGTGTATTATGCCAAGAGGAGATGGAACAGGGCCTGCGGGCCAAGGTCCCGGCACAGGCCGGGGTATGGGTCGAAGCAAAGGCCAAGGTAGAGGAAGAATGGGCGGACCATTTGCAGCAGGGCCGGGCGGTAATTGTGCATGTCCAAACTGCGGAGCAACGGTTGCTCATGCTGCCGGACAGCCTTGTAATGCAATGAGCTGTCCGAAATGTGGTACGAAAATGACAAGAGGTTAACATTTTTTTTGAAAGGAGATTTATTATGCCAGGTGGAGATGGAACAGGTCCGG
>CAZVWH010000171.1:0-3166 GCA_964631175.1 uncultured Pirellulales bacterium
ATTAAAATGGCAGGGCTAAACAAATTATGAATCCGTGTCTCAGATCCCTCGGCCTGTGCTCGGGACGGCGTCTGTGTTAATCCGTGTCAAAAAAGACAAGAACCCTGCTATAAAATGGCAGGGCTGAACAATATAAATTTCTGCGCTTTCTGTGCCCTCTGTGGCCAATGAAAAACAGTGTCAATCCGTGCTGCAGACTAAACTTTTCCCACGACCAGACATGAATTATGTCCCCCGAAGCCGAAAGAGTTGCTCATTGCAATGTTGACCTTTGCCTGTCGGGCTTTGAGCGGCACATAGTCCATCTTAAGGTCACAACGCTCGTCCTGGTTTTCCAGGTTGATAGTGGGGGGGATGATCGATTCATTTATGACTTTGACGCATACTATAAGCTCAACCGCAGCACTGGCTCCGAGCTGATGTCCGAGACAGCTCTTTGTTGAGCTTACCGGAATTTTGTATGCACGCTCGCCAAAAACAGATTTAATCGCTTTGCTTTCAGCTATGTCATTTAGCTCCGTACCTGTGCCGTGGGCATTGATGTAATCGACCTTTTCTTTGTCTATGCCTGCGTCGATTAGTGCCAGCTCCATGGTTTTTGCAGCACAATTGCCATTCGGCATCGGTGCGGTAATGTGATAGCCATCGTCGGTTGCACTATAGCCGAGGAGCTCAGCATATATATTGGCACCTCGTTTTTTGGCGTGTTCATATTCTTCCAGAACTAAAATGCCGGCTCCTTCAGACAGAACAAAGCCGTCTCGATCCCTGTCAAATGGTCTCGAAGCTGCTGTCGGATCACTATTGCGAGTGCTAAGCGACCTCGCGGCACAAAATGAGGCCAGTCCGATGGGGGTAAGGGCGGCTTCGGTGCCGCCGGTAATTATGATGTCACTTCGTCTGGAAAGGATGTTGCAAAAGGCTTCGCCGATAGCATGATTGGCAGAGGCACATGCGCTGGAGACGCAAAAATTAGGACCCTTCAGACCATAGTAAATAGCAATGTTGCCACTGGCTGCGTTAGCCATAAGTCTTGGGATAGTAAAAGGCGAGACTTGCCTTACGCCTTTCTCCAGCAACTTTTTGTGTTGCTCTTCGATTTCCTTGATGCCGCCTATACCAGTTGCTACGATAGCGCCTACACGAAACGTATCTTCCTTGGAGAAATCGAGTCCGCTATCATTGACAGCTTGATTTGCCGCCGCGACAGCAAACTGTGTGAAACGGTCCATGCGTTTGCTCTCACGCGGATCAACGTATCTGGTCACGTCGAAGCTTTTTATCTCGCCGCCGAATCTTACAGGAAATGCACTTGTATCAAAGGATTCTATTTTAGAAACGCCGCTCTTGCCGGCACACAAGGCAGCAAAAACCTCATCCGTAGACTCAGCCAGGGCCGTGACACAACCTAAGCCTGTTATAACAATTCGCCGCTTATCCATATCAGAATTAATCGCTACTCTTGCTTTTTAGATTGTGCAACATTGATGATATAGTCGATCGCGGCCCCAACGGTTTGGATTTTCTCGGCCTCCTCATCCGGAATGCTCATATCGAATTCGTCCTCGAATTCCATTACAAGCTCTACGGTGTCCAATGAGTCAGCATTTAGGTCGTTGATAAAAGATGTATCACGCGTTATCTCAGACTTGTCAACGCCCATTTGCTCACTTATTATCTCAATCACTTTGCTTTCAATTGCCTGAGCATCTATCTCATCAACACTCACTTGTTTTTCCTCCCTAATAACACAGGAAATTATTTCGCAACATTATTGTCGGTTTCCATCAACAACAATTAATTCTAATACACTTACCTTTGAAACCTTTACGTTGGCGGGTATAATACCTACTAAATCACTTATCTACAACAATTTTTTATTTTTTTGAACATACGTCAAATAGCATAGCTTCTATCACATTGCCATTCCGCCATCCACACAGAGCACCTGGCCGGTGATGTACCCAGCCTCATCGCTGGCCAGGAACGCCGCTGTTTTAGCTACGTCATCTACGCTTCCAAGCCGTCGCAATGGTATTATCTGCTTCGCTGCATCCTTGACCGGCTCCGGCAGTTTATCCGTCATCTCGGTAATAATAAAGCCCGGCGCGATACAATTTGCAGTTATATTCTTCCTCGCAAGCTCACGGGCTACGGTTTTGGTTAGACCGATAAGACCCGCCTTGCTGGCCGCATAATTGCTCTGGCCGGCATTACCCATCACGCCGGCAACCGAGCTAAGGCTTATAATTCGGCCAAATTTATTCCGAACCATAGACCTTGCTGCCACCCGCATAGCAATAAATGCAGCCCGAAGATTTACCCTAATAACACTGTCAAACTCCTCATCGCTCATCTGCAAAAGCAGCCTATCCCGCGTAATGCCGGCATTATTCACCAAAATCCCTATCCCGCTATGCTCAGAAGCTAAAGATTCGAGCACCTCTGTAAACTTTTCCGTATCGGTTATATCCACACAGCAGGTTTTTACTGTAAAACCTGCTTTTTTTACAACGTCTTCAAGCTCGCTAAGCTGCTGGGCATTTATATCCAGCCCAGCGACGATTCGGCCTTGCTTGAGCAATTCAAGAACGATTGCTCGTCCTATCCCCCTTGCTGCACCGGTTACAACAGCTAATCTCTTTTCCGACATTTCCTTTGTCTCCATACTTTTTAGCCCCCTGATTCATCAGGGGGTTATCTTTACGCCACTACGGCGGGGTTTTATGAAAATTTTGTAATTGTTGTATTTTGCACTTTTACTGCAAAGAGTCCCGCAAGGCAACAAAATTTTAGAAAAGGTGGTTTTTGATTTCCGAACGCCTTTTACAACTTATAACCACGGATTTCACGGATTGACACGGATTTTTTTAGCCCCACCACCCCTGGCCTGAGCGCGGTCGAATGGCTGTGGGTGGGGTTCTTCTTTTTGCCACCTGCGGTGCCGGTCAATAAAAAACCACGTAATTGCAGATATAAATACTCTTTTTTTGCCACAGAGGGCACAGAGAGCACAGAAATTTATATTGTTTAGCCTTGCCATTCCTGTCCTGAGCAATGCCTGCACTGAGCGTTGTCGAAGTGTCGAAGGATATGGCAGGGTTCTTGTCTTTTTTGACACGGAATTACACCGATTTACTTAGCGATGATAATAATTTTTGATTTT
>CAZVWH010000172.1:0-3112 GCA_964631175.1 uncultured Pirellulales bacterium
GATCAACTGTGTATTTCTCAATTCCCCTATTATTTTCTGTCAAGAAATTAAGATATTGTTCTGTGCTATCTCTTGCAGCCTTCACTATTTCTTGCGCAGAAAGAAAAGGCACATTTAATCCCTTCAAGACTTATCACAACGTTCTACACTCAGCAAATTTTTATTAGTGACAGTGATCGTTTTCTACGTACTTTCCAAAAGACGTTATTAAGAAGCACAAATCCAAGATGTCTCGCTTTGCAGCTCGCTTATGGGGAATTTAAATCATTGTGGCGGAATTTTCAAGAAAAAAGACAAAAAGTGCATAAGGTGAAAAAGTGGTCAGGAGCATTTTGGGGATGGTTTTAGTTGGATCTTAAACCGTCGCCGTTTTTAGTAAGAAGCCATCCCTATCCCACCGTTAGGCGTCCCTGACAGGATTAAGGGATGAGGCTGCCACACAATAAAAAGAGAATAACAAGCCTGATCGGTGCGATTTATTTTTTACTGTTGTTATGGTCTTTTGATGCCGAGGTCCTTACAAATCTTTCGACAAAGATTGTCGTGTATTTCCCTATGTCTTGGGATGGTCGAAACCTTTTTCGCCTTGCGATTCACATACACAGTATGGCTGCCGCCTTCGCGAAGAAATTCGCATCCTTGCCTTTCGAGGTGCCTTATAAGATCCGTTCTATTCATGCAGTCAGTGTTCCAAAGGGTTCTTTGACTACTTCCTTTCCGGCATTTTCTTCTTCGTGAATCTGCCGATAAGACTGTAAAACCAATTCGATGGCTTCTTTTAAATTTCTTTTTGTTTCAGCTAGCGTTGCTCCTTGTGTATTTGCTCCCGGCAGCTCTTCAACATACCCAATATAACCGTTTTTTACCCTTTCGAACACAGCAGTAAGTTGGATTCGCATATTTTTATCCTTTTATTATATTTTACCCAAAACTTGGATTTATAATATCTTTTTTCCATGCACTTGTCAAATTAACTTTTCCCTCGTCTATGCTCGGTACGACATTACTTAGAAGCAAAAATTGACAATTGCTGGTGAATAAGGTAAGCTGTTAAATGTAAGTACAAAGGTATAAAAGCACAAGACGATTGAAAATAGATGATAATCCATGTTTAGCCGACACATCCTTCGACCCGGCTTAGGACGGGTTTGTTCGCGGCGTCGGCAAGTACGCATTATGAGCATAATCGCGATAGATATTGGTAATACGAACATTTCTATCGGGCTTTTTCTCGATGGTCAGGAGCAGTCCATAAAGTCCATCTCCGGCGATTCACAATCGGAATTGATAAGCTGCCTCGAATCGGCCTGGCAAAAAATCCCCATAGCCGAAAGCTCAAAAGACAAAAAACGCGACGGCGTCATCGTCATCAGCAGTGTAAAAGCCTCCTGGACTAAACTCATTCAAAAAATAGTAAACGATAATCTCGGTGAAAATGTGCACATGATAGGTAAAGACATACCTCTGCCGATGCCCTTATGGGTGGACGAACCTGACAAAGTCGGCACCGACAGGGTAGTTGCAGCAGCAGCGGCATACGCAGTTGTCGAAGACGCTGTGGTCATTGCGGATTTCGGCACCGCTGTCACTATCGACCTAGTTGATCAACACGGTGTCTTTCAGGGCGGCGTTATCTGCCCCGGCTTTGAAATCAGCGCAAAAGCCTTGAGAGACAATACCGCTCAACTTCCGAATATCAAAGTCACTAAGCCGCAAGGGCCCTATGGAAAAAACACGGCTGAGGCCATAAATTGCGGACTGTATTATTCCATTATCGGAGCGCTGGAAGAGGTGATTAGACGCTATGCTGAGCAAATCGGCAGATGGCCGCAAACAGTAATTACAGGCAGCGGTGCTGAAACTATAAGGGACGATTGTAACTTCATAGATAATTATGTGCCGCATCTGGTCGTAAAAGGCATAGTCTTAGCCTACCAAAAATACATCGAAGAAAAAGCTGAGGTCGTCTGAGTTATGAGTACCTTTGCTGCCGTAATGACCGGTAAGGCAGCCGCTGCAATATCAACCATCCAACTCTTCGGAGACTCAGCCGAGGACATCATCAAAAAAATATTTGAGCCCGCAAAGACGAAACAGCCGAAATTTGTGGTCGGCAAAATCCTGCTCGGCACAATCAACGATGGAGATGTACCTATCGACCAGGTGACAATAGGCTGCGAGGCCCCTAACAGTTTCGCCATACACTGTCACGGCAACCCGCTCATTGTGGAAATGATAATGCAACTGCTGCAGCGCTGCGGTGCTAAGCTTATAACCGCTGAGCAATTATTAGCTAAAACGCTTGATGCGAAAAAAAACCTCGGCACAATCGCGCTCGAAGCAAAGCTGGCCCAGTTGCAGGCAAAAACGATTCAGGGAACCAAAATAATCGCCAACCAGATCGAAACTGGTTTAACCAAAAAAGTAGAAAAGTGGCTTCAAAGTATAAATGAAACACAACTTGACGAAATCTCTGACGAAGCTGGGCAGACACTTAAAGATAGCCAAATAGCAAAATTGATTATCGCAGGCTGCAAGGTAGTGATAATTGGCCCGCCGAACAGCGGCAAAAGCACGCTATTGAACTGTTTAGCCGGCCGACAAAAAGCAATAGTCACCGATATCAAAGGCACGACCCGTGATTGGGTCTCAGCCACCTGCCGAATTGAGCCTCTTTCAATAGAATTCTTTGACACAGCAGGTCTTGATGAGAAACTCTCAGCAGATAGTGACACTATCGAAAAAGCAGCTCAGCAAAAAAGTGTCGAGATTTTAGAGCAAGCGGATTTGGTCTTGATTGTTCTGGATAACAGCCAACCAGTGGAGCAGCTCGATAAGTTCTTACTTAAAAAAGTTGCCAATAAGCGAGTCCTGACAGTCATAAACAAATCCGATTTACCCGCCAAATTCGATACTACCAAACTGCCCGAAAGTCTGGGCAGAACAGTGCTGATAAGCGCTAAATTCGGCACTGGCATTGAAGAGCTTACAGAAAAAATCACGCAAACTTTTGGCGTCGCCGATTTTGATTTGAAAACTGCTGTTTGCTTCACCAACCGACAGGAAGAACTGCTAACAAAATTAAAGAAGGCTAAATCCAAACCGCAGGCAG
>CAZVWH010000173.1:0-3053 GCA_964631175.1 uncultured Pirellulales bacterium
AATCCACAAGCTGGCTCAAATATATTAGGCGCAAGGATTAATCACAATTGGTATAATATACAATGCACGGTTTAACCTTTACGGCAATATCTCTGGTGAAATCGGCAAGAGCAATGAGCAGTCTGCCATCCTCGGTAGATACGTTTTTGGTTTGTATGATGCCACCAGGGCCTCGGGTTGCGTGACACTCTATCGTATAAAGTCCATCCTCCAAACCACGTAGAACAAAGCTGATATCGGGAAAAATCCCATACTCAGTCCTGCCGTAGCGGCTGGCAACGTCGTGAATCCAAATATATGCGTGGTCGGCTCCCGAAAGCCCTATGAATTCGAGGCAGCCTTCGGTGGTATTTGTAAATTCATAGCTGGAGATATTAAACCAGTCCTGACCTGTGTTCTCGATTTGCACGGCGTGCTGACCGGCTGGAAGCGCAACTTCGATTACAAAGCTTGACGCACCGTTTGCATAGGAAGAAGACAAGACATCCTGCGAATCAACAAGTACGCGCAGACTGTTATTGCCCCAGGCTGAAACCTCCTGCACGTGTATTCTGAGCACATCACCCTCAGCCAGGTTGATATTGAAAGTCGGGTTTGACTGGTAGGAATCTTTGGATGAACCGTGCAGCCAGGTGGAAAGGTTCTCAGTCCCGGGTACGGTTCCGTTCGGTTGGACGGTGAACTCGGTCTGAGTCGATATAGCCCAGAAACCTGATAAGCCGGGGCCCACTAAAACCCATTTCGGTCCACCGTAGCGGATCGTATCTAAGTCCGCTTTGGATAGGTTGTAAGCCGCCGGGTCTTCTCCTTCGGCGTAGCTCGAAAGGGCGGCGAACTCATTATAGAGATCAAGTGGCTCGATATAGCAGTCCCACCACCACAGGTGCGCGCCGCTCTTGAGGTGAAACGCGCTCCAGATTCCGTTGTGAAGAGCCAGGGCTTGGAGAATCTGCGTTTTGTACGGCTCGTCCAAGCCGTTGTAATCGCACTCCGGCACGCTGACATTGCCGGTCCTGCCTACGCCGAATTCACCCATTATGATTGGCTTTCCATAACCGGCCAATCGGGTAGCGGTGTTGTTGAGAAATGCTATCGTTTCAGCGCCGTAATGGTGAACCTGTATCACATCAATATTATCTAAACTCCAGAGGGCATCGAAGCCGGATGTGTCACTGCTGGTAGTGATCAGATGGTTGAACGGGTCGATTGAGGCGATGTAGTCGGTCATTTCATCGTGCCATGCTGCAACACTTTGCTGGTTATTCCTCCAGCCATCGGTATATTGGACCTCGTTGAAGAGTTCCCATGTAAGAACGGCGCTAGAGTAGCCCCAGCGGGCGACAATATAGCGGTATTTATTCTTGGTTAGCCTGATAGCTTCTCTATCGGTGAAGAAATCATCGGGCTTTTCAAGGAAACCGTCGTCAGCGATAGCGTTAGCGATGTTGTAGGGATTTTCGCCCCAGTTGGAGTTTGTTGTTGTGCTGAATTGGCCGTGATGCTGCAAAGCTAACTGAATACCGATACCATTTTCTTCAGCAGATTCGATTATCCGGTCGAGTTTCCAGCCCATTTCCAGGCTGAGCCGTCCTACGCCCTTGAAGTAACCGCTCCAGTGATTCCTGCTCCACTCGAGGATTTGACCCTCATAGAAATGGGTCATCCAGATGCGGGTCCAGTTTTCGCCCACAGCGCCCATCGAGGTAAAGTAGTGTTCCCAGTCGCCGGGCCCATCGGGTAGCCAGCACACATTGTGGCCGATGGGCATATATGGGCAGCCATTGGCGTAGCACAGGTAGTATGGGTCGCGCTGGTCTGTCCTGATAAAACCTTTTTCGCTGCTTTCAAAGCAGGTGAAAGTTGTGTTTGGAGCAATCGTAGTCGAGCCATTTGAATCAACAATCGTAATTTGACTTACTGTGTGCTCGCCCGTTTGGGAAGGTGCGAAGCGTGCTTTCCAGCGGGGATTGCGCCCGTTGACGTAACGCCCGTTTGTGTAATCGTATTCTTTGTAAAAAAAGGCCGGTATAGTCACTGTGTTTCCATCGGGCACCGTGAAGGCAGCCGTGACGTCAACTATATTCGGATCGAAGGGATTATCGTAGCTTTGTGAGAGGGTAAAGGTCAGCTCGAACTTTTTATACAGGCTGATGGAGTCGGCATTTTGCGAAAGTGATATTATTTCGACTTGTGCCCCAGCAACCCGTCCTCCGTAGTCCGCCGAGGCGGACGGAGGGTGGATTGTTGGAACAAGGCATATTACACCGATTGTAAGACAAAGCAAATTTTTCAACAAACTAAAAACCTCCTGCTCTCGGATGATTCCTATCATAATAACACAATATATTGTACAAAATAAACGTCCAATCGTCCAGAGAATTTGTCGTTGAAATCTATGGCTCGTCAAATATAAACTTTAAGGGGGTATTTTTTTCAAACGTTTTGGTACAAAAGGAAAAGGCCGGTTCATTTAGCGAACCGGCCTTTATAAATCCTGGCGATAAATTAAAAAAATTTTTCATTGAGCAATAAGATTATATTTTTCTGGGTGTTCAATTATGTCAAACGAAAGGTCCACATCAAGGCTTGGCCAATATAAATGCTTATCATGCCACAACTGGACTTCACTTATTTGCCGAACGGTTGCATTTTTGAACCAGGGAAACTGCCCAAACGGCAAAAAATATTCCTTGCCCTTGAAAAAAATCCAAAAGCCATGCTCCGAAATATTCGTAATCTCAGGCCTTAAAGTATTTTTGCCACGCTTTAACGATTTCATTTTTGTGTTCCTCTACTATCTTCTGTAACCTTCCCAACTGCCTCTTTGAAAAACCGGTATACGTTACTAAAGCTACTATAGGTTCAATCCAGAATTTTGCTTCACCATCCGGTGAAACAACGTGGATATGAATTCTTTCTTCTTCCCTTGAAAAGAAGTAAAACCTGTAATTTCCAAAGCGAAAGATTGTAGTGCTCATAATTAAAGTATAAAAATATCGAGACTGTAGCAAATCTACCGGCATAGCACTGCTCTCTTTCTTGTATTATGGAGT
>CAZVWH010000174.1:0-2972 GCA_964631175.1 uncultured Pirellulales bacterium
TATGGTGAGCTGGCAAGTTTCAGTCCGGACGGCAATCGCATGGCCTTTCAATTCATTTCCCGGGAATTTCGAACCTGGAAGCGGTACCGCGGTGGAATGGCCAGCGATATATGGCTGTATGATTTCGCTAAGAATACTTCAGAAAAGTTAACGGATTTCGAAGGCACCGATGCTGTGCCAATGTGGCATGAGAATAGCATTTATTTTCTATCTGACCGAGACGAGCGCAAGAAGCTAAATATTTGGGCTTGTGACCTGAACACCAAAAAGACAAGACAGATAACCAAGTTTATCGAATACGATGTGAAATGGCCGAGCATAGGACCCGATGACATCATATTCGAAAATGGCGGTAAGCTGCACGTACTGGATTTAGCCAGTGAGACTTCAAAGCCAGTCAGCATACAGGTGCCAGCCGATTTGCCTGAAGTACGAACTCAGCTAAAAGACGTGTCTAAAAATATTCAGAATTTCTCCATTTCACCGAGCGGCAAAAGGGCTTTATTCGAAGCACGCGGCGAAGTTTTCACGGTGCCGCAGAAGCACGGCAGTGTCCGAAACCTGACAAATAGTTCAGGTGTCGCCGAACGTTTCCCAGCCTGGTCGCCAGATGGTAAGAATGTCGCCTATTTTTCTGATTTCACCGGTGAATACGAATTATACACACGTTCGGGGGATGGCAAGGGTAGTGAAAAGCAAATCACGACAAATGGTACGGCGTTTCGCTATCGGCCAGTCTGGTCGCCGGACAGTAAAAAGATAGCATTTAGTGACAAAACAGGTGGTCTGTTCATTGTTGACGTTGAAGAAGGTGAGCCAAAGTTTGTCGATAGGGACGAGTGGTTCGAGATGGCATCTTACTCATGGTCAACGGATAGCCGATGGCTTGCTTATTCGAAGAATATGCCCAATCGCTATAGCGCCATTATGATTTATGATGTAAATGAGGCAAAGATACACCAGGTAACCAGCGACTATTATGATGACAGTTTTCCAGTTTTTGGTATAGACGGCAAAAACCTTTTCTTCCGCTCCAACCGAGCCTTTACTCCTGTTTATGGCGATATGGATTACACTTGGATCTATCCGAATTCCACAGAAATTTACGCGGCCCCCTTACGCAAAGATGTCAGCTCCCCAACGGCTCCGCGTAGTGACGAAGAGGAAATAGAGGAGGAGGAAGAAAAGAAAGAAGGTGAAGAAGAAAAAGCGGATGAAGAGGAGGGAAAGGAAGATGGCAAAGAGGACGAAGAAGAGAGCACAGAGCCACGACCGTCAGGGAGTGGTTTTGTTAGTAGTGTATCAGGTTATCAGGTTATCAGGGAATCAGGCAAGCAGGAGGAGAAAGATAACGGACAGGGAGATGAAGAAGACGAGAAGGAACAGAAAGATGATGAGGATAAAAAGAATGGCAAGGACGAGAAGAAACCTAAGCCGGTCAAGATTGATTTTGATGGATTTGAACGGCGAATCGTTAAACTGCCCATACAGGCGGGCAATATCGGTTCATTGCACTTGGTAAAAGGTAAATTGGTCTTTTCACGATATTTGCCTGCAGGCGCGAATAAACCGGATGAGCCTTCGGGTACATTGCTTTATTATGACCTTGAGGAACGAGAGGAAAAAACGGTCATATCCGGCATCGACAGCTATAACCTGTCGGCTGACGGCAAGAAAGTCATATACAAGAGCAAATCAACATACGGCATAATCGATCTGGCAGAAGGTAAAAAAGTTGGGGACGACAAAATTGCAACCGATAAGATGAAGGCCTGGATCAGTCCACGCCAAGAGTGGCAACAGATTTTCAACGAAGCGTGGCGAATAGAACGGGATTACTTCTATGACCCCAATATGCATGGACTCGACTGGGAAGCTATCAAAAGGCGCTACGAAGCCTTATTGCCGTACGTAGTAAATCGCGAGGACCTAAATTATGTTATCGGTGAGATGATAGCCGAGCTGAATGCCTCACACACTTACGTCGGTGGCGGTGACATTGAACGTCCGGAGCAGATTTCCGTAGGGCTTCTGGGTTGTGATTTTGAACCGGACACCGAGAACGACGCTTATCGAATCAGTAAAATCTATGAAGGTGCGGCCTGGGATGCGGAAGTGCGTTCGCCACTGTGCCAGCCGGGTATAGATGTAAATGAAGGAGACTATCTATTAGCGGTTAATGAACAAGAGCTGGATACATCGAAAGACCCCTGGGCGGCTTTTCAGGGTCTTGCCGATGAAGTGGTAACGTTAACAATCAATTCTACGCCCGATATGAATGACGCCTGTGACGTTACTGTGAAACCGATGTCCAGTGAATTTCGCCTGCGCAATCTTGCGTGGATTGAAAACAACAGGCTCAAGGTGCAGCAAGCAACCGATAACAGAGTAGGATATGTCTATGTTCCCGATACAGGCAGAAACGGCCAGAATGAATTGGTGCGCCAATTCACCCCTCAGTGGACAAGCCAAGCTTTAATAATTGATGAACGGTTTAATAGCGGCGGCCAAATTCCAGACCGTTTCATTGAATTGCTTAACCGTCCGACTTATAATTACTGGGCACGCCGGGACCATCGCGATTGGCGGTCACCATTCGTAACGCACATCGGACCTAAGGTGATGCTGATAAACGGTTGGGCAGGTTCAGGGGGTGACGCTTTGCCCTACTATTTCCGCAAGGCAGGACTTGGCCCATTAATTGGCACAAGAACCTGGGGCGGCTTGATAGGAATGAGCGGCAATCCACAACCAATCGACAGCGGTTTTGTCTCAGCACCAACATTTGGTTTCTGGAATACAGAGGGCAACTGGGAAGTCGAAGGCTATGGTGTAGATCCCGATTATGAAATTGAAAATGCTCCGCATGAGATGGTTGCTGGACGAGATCCACAGCTTGAAAAAGCCATCGAAGTAATTCTTGAGATGCTCGAAAAACGACCGCCCCCAAGACCTAAAAAGCCAGCCTATCC
>CAZVWH010000175.1:0-2949 GCA_964631175.1 uncultured Pirellulales bacterium
TCAACCGCAGCGAGTGTAATTGTAACATCAGAAATATGTTCGCCAATGCACGAGGCCCTAAATGAAGGGACATTCACATAGCTGGGTGCCCTTATTTTGTGACGAACCGGCCTATTGCCGCCGTCGCTTCGTACATAATGGAACGTTTCACCCCGTGGAGCCTCGGCGCGACCACAGCCCTCGCCGGGCGGAATCTCCTTGACCTCGACGGCAATCGGACCCTTCGGGAGCTTCTTCACGGCCTGTCTTATTATCTTGACTGCTTCCAGCACCTCCAGAAGTCTTACGACGGCCTTGGCAAAGACATCACCTTCCGGCTGGGTAATTACTTTCCAGTCTAAATCAGCATAAGCAGCATACGTATCGTCACGCCGTACATCAATATCAATACCACTACCCCTGGCTGTTGGGCCTGCAACCGCATACTTTATTGCGTCCTCTTTAGACAGTACTCCAACACCTTTGAGCCGAGCATGTATTATGGGGTCATCAAGCACAGCCTTGGTGAGCATCTCGATTTTCTTCTCGAGTTTGTCTATCTCTTGTAATATCTTAGGCACGGTCTCGTCTGGAATGTCTTCTCTACAGCCGCCGACCTTAACATTTCCGTAGTTGTTTCTGTTGCCGGTTATCTCTTCCAATAAATCGAGCACCGGCTCACGGTACTTCCAAGCCCACATAAAGACGGTATCATACCCAATGAAGTGCCCGGCAAGACCGACCCACAGCAAATGGCTGTGGATGCGTTCGAACTCATTAATTATAACCCGAACATATAACGCTCGCTCCGGCGGTGTTACACCGGCCATATCCTCTACAGCCTGTACATAGGCTAAAGGATGCGACGCCGAGCAGATTCCACAGACACGGGAGACAAGGAACGGCACCTGGTCAAACTGCAAGGTTTCGCTGATTCCTTCTATGCCGCGATGGTTATAAGATATTCTCATATCAATATCGGTTACGATTTCACCATCGACGCTAAGCTGGAAAAACTCCATCTCCTCCTGCAACGGATGAAACGGACCGACCGCAAGAATAGGTTTTGATAGTTGGACAGTTCGCCGAGCGGGTGACTCAGTGGTCGGACAAACGGAGGTTTCACAAGGCCATTGTTTGGCTATCTCGCCAGCCATTTTCTTCCTTAACGGATAAACACCCTCCGGCCAATCATCAGACAAAATTAATCGCCTCATATCAGGATGATTTTTGAAATCGATTCCTAATAAATCGTGTATTTCTCTTTCTATCCACTCCGCAGCCGGCAGAAATGGTGCGATGGATTCAATCACCGGATTCTCACGGTCGTGGATAAAAGCTTTTAAAGTAATCACAAAGCCCAACTGATCGTAAGCATAATGATACAAAACCTCAAAACAATGTTCTGCATCGATGCCCGTAGCAATCACAAATCTTAATGGTACATCTTCAAACAAAAATTTGTTGACAGCATAAGCGTTTTCAACCTCACACAATAGAAATATCCTGTCGTCCAATGGTTGTTGGATATCGGTGAGTTTATCTTTTATTTCAGTAAGTTTATTTATAAGCTCCTGTTGGTTCATGTCTATGTCCTATTTATATGGCTGACAGAGCCTTTACCACGCCGGATATCATAGCCTCCGGCTTCGGTGGGCAGCCTGGTACGTAGGCAATAATTGCGTTAGGGTCCACTTCCTTAATTATTTTATCAATCGGCCCTGCAACGTGGTATCCTCCCTCGAATATACCTGTTCCACAGGCACAGGCACCGATACAGAAGACCACGCAGGGCTTGGGAATCTGACGATAAACCTCTCTTAACCGTACCACCGCCTGCCGGGTCCCTACACCCGTCACTAACAAGGCGTCGGCATGTCGAGGCGAGCCAACCAATTTGATACCAAATCTTTCCACGTCAAACTTTGGTGTAAGCAAATTTACAATTTCGATATCACAGTTGTTACACGCGCCGGCATTAACATGGAAAACCCACGGTGATTTCTTTAACGACCACATTTTCCAACTCATAAATTCACCTTAAGCGGCATATTTGCCTAAAGTTTTAAGTGACTAAAGTTGCTAATTATAACTTTAGTTCACTTTAGCTCATTTTAATCACTTTAAAAAACCGGCCATTTACAGCCATGCAATATCATAAGAATACCCTATTGTCGCCAGGATGATAGCTATAACCAAAGTAATCCCACAATAAAACCAGAAGAACCTCATCGCCTGGTCAATTCGCACACGCGGATTAGTATTTTTTATCAAAATCAATAAAACCAATATGAGAACGTACTTGCCGATACCCCAGACTAAAGACAAACCAGCCGTGCCAAATCCGCCAAGAAAAACCATCACTAAAAACAGCGGTAAACCTACAAGCATTACCGCCTGTGCAAGCTTCCAGACAGCAAGCAAAGCTCCCGAATATTCCATTAAGACGCCGCTTCCAAGCTCTGTCTCAGCCTCGGCGATATCAAATGGAGCAAATCCGAGCTTTGCCTGAATACATAACAGAGCCACCAAAAAGGCCAGCAAGCCGGATATACTAAGAACCGGCGTGTGCTGAGCGATCGCAGCCAAGCTTAACTGGCCGCTGGTCTTGATAATCACCACAATAAAAGCTAATATCAATGGTAGCTCATAGCTCATAACTAACTTCATCTCCCGACCTGTACCCACCGCCGCGTGCGGACTGGCACTGGCGGAACTGCCAAGAATCAAAGCCAGTGACGGCAACGTCATTAAATAAATTGCTACAATAATGTCACCGAGAAAAGCTGTCTGGGCGATAGTAATCCGCCAAAGCATCATCGAAAGCAGCAATATCCCTGCCAGCCCAGCAAGCGGAGCGGCAAGAAATACGGCCAACTGTGCATCCTGTGGCACAAGAATTTCCTTGCCCATCAGCTTCATAATATCGTAAAGCGGCTGGAAAAGCGGCGGACCAACACGCCACTGCAC
>CAZVWH010000176.1:0-2774 GCA_964631175.1 uncultured Pirellulales bacterium
TAATAATACAAAACAATGATCAGCCGTTCTGCCCGTGTCAGTCCCTTGGTAAGTAAGTTCTTAAGATCTCGCTTTTGAGCTTCGAGCAGAGGTTCCTCGCTTTTTTTATCTTTGATTACGTCTATTTCACAAACATCTTTTTCGCCATCGCCGTCATATTTGTTGTTCAATGAAACGAGGCTGACCGCACTTGCATCTCGCTGAAGCCTGTTAAACTCTTCGATATCCATGTTTAGCTCTTCAGCGATTTCTTCTTCGACTGGTTTTCGGCCAAGGTGCATCTCAAGCGAATGAGTAACCTTTGCCAGCTGATGAGCGCGGGCACGGACCAATCGCGGCACCCAGTCCATACTCCGCAGCTCATCGAGAATGGAGCCCTTTATGCGAGGTGCACAGTAAGTCTCAAACTTTACGCCTCTGGAAGGATCGAAAGCATTGATCGCATCCATCAACCCAAAATTACCTGCGCTGATGAGGTCATCAAGCTCAACCTTATCGGGTAATTTGCTGTGTAGCCGCTCAGCGCAATATTTTACCAAGTCCCTGTAATGTTCCATTAAAAGATTACGGTAATGGTCATCGCAGGTTTTATGGAACTGCTCCCATATTTCGTCTATACTAAGTTGTTGCTTAGTTTTCATAGTATTCACGCTGAAAAAGACCATGCTTGGCCTCTCGCCTCCGGCGAAGCCTTCAACGCAAATCAAAAACTATAGACAGCCACCTATTTCTGCATGGTATTTTCCCATTTTATCTCACTAGGTAAAAATAGCAGTAAAGGGGAAAAAAGCAAGGAAAAAGACAGAATTAAAAAGACGGAAGACAGATAACAGAAGCTTGTTCGCCATCTTTTTGGCGGACTTTACGTGGGGTTCATCAGAAGATATAATCAGGGCGATTTTTAAGGATACTCAATATGGAACCATTCCTGATTACTATCGTTATCATCTTAATTGTATTCGTCCTGGGCCTTTTGGTTTGGCTCATTACATCCAGCTTTGCCGGCAGAAAAGAAATTGCCGGCCAGTCAGCCGGTATGAGCATGCTTGGTCAGCAGCTCGAAGCGCTCAAAACAGCTCAGGACGGAATCCGCTCTGAGCTTAACAAATCGCTGCAGGATGGGCAAGCCACTACCATCAAAAATATACAGGCAAGCCAGCAGGTGCTCACCCAGCTCAATACCCAGATAGGCGAATTGCAGGGCACCAATAAGCAGATGCTCCATCTCGGAACCGAAGTAAGACGGCTGCAGGATATCTTGAGCAGCCCTAAGCTGCGAGGCCAAATGGGTGAATGGTCGCTTGAGAACCTGCTGGCGCAAATTCTTCCCAAAGACAGCTACAAATTACAGTACGCCTTCAAGGACGGAAAAGTGGTCGATGCGTTGATTCAGATGCCCGATTTCTCGGTTTCTGTCGATGCGAAGTTTCCGCTGCCGAGCTTCGAGCGGCTCGTTAAGACCGAAGCCGACGATGAAAGGCTAAAGCTTCGCAAACAGTTTCTCAAGGATGTGACTAATCACATTGACAAGATCGCCTCCGATTACATCAGGCCCGCCGAGGGCACAGTGGATTTTGCGCTTTGTTATATACCAGCCGAGAACGTTTATTACGAAACGATAGTAAAATCTCCCGGCGATACACAGGACATTGTGCAATATGCGCTCGATAAGAAGGTGATACCGGTCTCGCCGAATCTTTTGTACGCTTATCTAATGACGGTTGCGATGGGCCTGCACGGCCTGCAGATAGAAAAGCAGGCTGCGGAAATCCGCCAGAACTTAAAGAGGCTGAACGCTTCGTTTGCCGATTTTCTTGGCAATTGGGACACGCTCGGCTCACATTTGCGCAATGCTTACGGCAGATACGAAGAAGGTCAGAAAAAACTCGACCGCTTCGGCCTACAGCTCGAACAAATCCAGAGCGAGCAGTAAGAAAGCAAAACGATGAGCTTGCCGGCCTGAACTTCAAATGAAACCCCACTTGAAATGTGGATTTCAATTATCTGCTTGATGCTCGATACTGAGCTGACCGGCTGATAGAATGCCTGAGTTTATCAGGCAATGTAAAAAGCAATCGGGGCCTATACCGAATCAATCAGTATAGGCCCCGAAATGTTGCAAAACTATGCATTCCTGGTTAGGTCCTGCTCAGTCGAGAAAGAACCAATCAGGATTGCCGATTTATTTAGAAAGTCTCACGTTGTCTAAACCGGCCCAGCTATCAACGTCTGGAGTAACATTATTTAGCTCAATTCCAAGTTGTTTGCCAACAGATTCAGGTACATCTGCTGCTGAAAACACCAGCGAAAACTCCTGCATGTCATCTGTTAACGTAACTTCGACGGAAGCCACCGGAACACGAACACCTGCTTCATCATAGTAGAGGCTCAGCAGAAAAGTTGTAGCCTGCCAGTTATTCTTGGCATCTACTTTCAGCTCGATGACGTCATCAGCTCCAATAACATAGCTTGTCAACTGCCAAACTGAAGGATCACTGCCTCTTAAAAAGCCGCTCCATTCTCCGTCGCTAGCATTCCATCCCGTTTCAACGCCGGAATCTGTAGCCATTGTATCGCTGCTCCAGCTGGGAACATCCACGAAAGTGCCTTTATCATTTGTTCCACCATCCCAGTTGTTCTGTTTGTCGGTACCGGGCAGCTCAAAGCTGGCGTTATCAACCGCAATCGGTACTGGCGCCGGCTTGGCAAGGTACATCAGCTCACCTGTGGACAAAGCACGGTCGTAAATCTTCAGCTCGTCGATTAGGCCGTCC
>CAZVWH010000177.1:0-2590 GCA_964631175.1 uncultured Pirellulales bacterium
GCTGATAGTATTGCAACAATGCGGGGCCTATACCGATGCTACTCTGCGAAGTTTTTCTTCGTAGCGCGAGCTGATTCGGTATAGGCCCTGTTTATTTTTTAGTATTGCGTCTGTCCGCTTATCTCATTAAATGTAACGGTGTTTTAGGTGAAGAATGGTAGAGAAGAACAGGAAAATCAGCGGCGCCACTCTGGCTTGCGTACCATCAATGGCGGCATTTGTTGAGGTCTGGGCCTTCGGCTGCCTATGCTCAGGCAGCTTCTACTACTTGGATACCAGCGAATAGTAAAAAGCTGAGGTCTCCAGGGTAATTTGTATTTTGCTAATTTGCCAAACATCGCTGCATTTTTTTAAGAACAACACGATAGAATCTGCACCCTCCTCCTATCGGTCAATTTATGCAGCAACTTTTGAAAAATGTCTGAAAGCGGCTCGTATCAGCATAAGAGCCGAAAAACGCAAGACAAGGGGCTATAAGTAATGCAATTGGGCTCCCGCAAAGCGGGGCCCCTTCAGAGGTTCACGGGTATCTGGCGTTCAGCCAGGTACTCTTTCATTTCTCTGATGGTGTACTTGCCGAAGTGTGCGATTGAGGCTACAAGAACGGCATCTGCATGGCCTTCCATGATGGCCTGGTAGAGATGTTCCAGCGTACCGGCTCCGCCGGATGCGATTACAGTTATTGATACGGCGTCAGCGATAGCTCTGGTCATTGGAATATCATATCCGGCTTGTGTGCCGTCGGTATCTTTGCTTGTCGGCAGGATTTGACCTGTGCCCAGGTCTTCAACTCTTTTCGCCCACTGAACGGCGTCAATCCCTGTTCCTGTTGTGCCGCTTGCGACCATGACTTCAAAACCGGATGGCAGCTCCGAGTTGCCGGCGGTATCTATCGCAACCGTAATTTTTTCACTGCCGAATTCCTTTGCAGCTTCTTTCACCAATTCCGGATTGCGTACAGCCGCCGTGTTAATTGATACTTTTGCTGTGCCCATATCGAGCAATTCCTCAATCGCCTGGCAGCTTCCTATCCCGCCACCGACGGTCAATGGCACTGAAGTCCTCTCGACGGTTCTTTGTACTACATCGAGTAATGTCTTTCTCTTTTCAAGCGTAGCGGTGATATCAAGAAAGACCAGCTCGTCCGCGCCGGCTTGGCTGTAAGCAGCAGCGTTTTCCGCCGGGTCGCCCACATCTTTGAGCTCGACAAATTTAATGCCTTTAACTAATCGGCCATCTTTCACGTCCAAACACGGAATGATTCTTCTGTAATCCATCGGTTTTCTCTCCTAAGATAGTTAGTGCCTAAAGTGAGCTAAAGAGCGCGTTATTCGTGTTCCGGTTGCGCTACTCGTTTCGTCCTTCGTCATACGTTAAACGCAACCGTAACGAGTGGCGCAACCACATTACGAACTTTAGGCACTCCGAACTTTAGTTCACTTATGTATAAGAAATATACCAAACCAAGGCCTATCGGTCGAGTAAATGTTCTAAAAAAGTAACGTGAACAAATACCGTTGCAAATCATATATAATATTTGTATATGTGAAAAATTGATTAACTAAATAACGACTGATAACCTATATAGGGGAATTTATGAAGTTAGTACTGGTAAGGCATGGACAGAGCACGTGGAATCTGGAGAATAAATTTACCGGCTGGACCGATGTGGACCTCTCAGAGCAGGGCATTCGCGAGGCTCATGAGGCAGCCGAGGCGCTCATGAAAAATGGCTATACCTTTGACGTGGCCTTTACCTCTGTGCTAAAGCGTGCCATCAGGACGCTGTGGATGATACTCGACGATATGGACCTTATGTGGCTTCCGGTCCACCGCTCGTGGCGGCTTAATGAGCGTCATTACGGTGCTCTGCAGGGCCTTGACAAGAAGCAAACCGCTGCTAAATACGGCGTTGAGCAGGTTCAACTGTGGCGTCGCAGTTATGATACCCTGCCGCCGGCCCTTTCAGAAACGGACAGCCGACACCCGCGTTTAGACCCGCGCTATGCAGATGTGCCGGCAGATTTGCTACCGGCTACCGAGTCTCTGAAAACAACTCTTGAGCGGGTTTTGCCATACTGGCATCAGCAAATCGTGCCGCAGCTAAAAGAGGGTAAAAAAGTGTTGATATCGGCTCACGGCAATAGTATGAGAGCGCTGGTCAAACATCTGGATTCTGTATCCGATGAGCAGATTTCCGGCTTGAACATTCCGACGGGAATTCCGTTAGTCTATGAGCTGGATGAGCAGCTCAAGGCAAAGACACATTACTACTTGGCGGACGAGGAAAAAGTCAAAAAGGCAACCGCCGCGGTGGCGTCACAATTAAGCGGTTCGCCAAAAAGCTCGTGACGGTCGCTGTCACGCGCTCGCCGTCATTGCGAGGAGGCCGCATAACGGCCGACGCGGCAATCTCGAAATATTTGATACTGATTTACACAGAATTAACACGGATTTACTTTTTATATTTAGCCCCGCAATCCCTCGACCAGGCTCGGGACAGGTTTATTGCGGGTTTCTTGATTTCAGGTTAGCCCCCCAAATTTATTTGGGGGGTCTTCTTTTACATTGCCGCAATTTAATTTAGCAT
>CAZVWH010000178.1:0-2549 GCA_964631175.1 uncultured Pirellulales bacterium
CGCAGCGACTTTTAATACCTTTACCGCTTCAGCCGTCACTTCCGGCCCGGTGCCGTCACCAGGTATTACCGCAATCTTGTAAGTCTTACCCATCTAACCTTTTCCTTTCTCCATCTTCAAACCACGGATTAAATCAGAGTAGAAAATATTTATAACCACGGATTAACGCGGATTTTCACGGATTATTGTTCATATCAATTCTTCACTTCCATTTGCACAACTGCTTGATATGTCTTTCATATTGGCTCCAGCAATTTTCCAGTTTCGTAATGTTCCCTTTCCTTACCCAAGGTTTTTCAAAATGCTCAAATTTATTGCCCCCATAACTTGGCAAGAAATTAGTCCATCCGGTTGGTTCATCGAGTAGATACCGACCTATATATACAGCTATCTTGACAATCCGGCCGTGGCCCTTGTGAATCTTCGCCCGAGAAATCCTTAGGTCTTTCTCAGGGACCTTTCCTCTACTTTCCTCGGTTGCTGAATGAGCAACAATTTTATTAACAAAGTTGACAATCGGTTTGCATTTGTCCAACCATTTATTTAACCGGTCAAACATGCTATTACGAACGGTGTCGTTTGGTTGTCTCTGGGCAGGTTCGACTCCGGCAAGTAAGTCTATATTTTTATGAACATACTCAGAACGTGCACTTTTAACTATCAAATTTGACTTTATCGCTTTCCCGTAATCGTATGGTAATCCAATAGCAAAAAGGATATTTTCTCTTGTTATGAGAGCATTGTTCTCTTTCAGGTCATTTATAAGTCTACGTAATGAGATTACATCTTTTTGTTTTTTCCGCTCTTCATATAACCTTCTAATCGACAAGCTTTGTGTTTTTAGAAAGCTCCGATTAATTAAGTCATGAACTAGCTTATTTAATTCTGGTTTTTCTTGGTTGTCAGTTTTTGTATATTTCCTTGCCTCATATATTACATAAAAGATGGCGTCATCAAATAACATATCTCGAATTTGTGCACAGACCGAATTATCATCCTCTGAGTACCATTTTTCCCACTCTTTAAACTTTTCATTTAGTTTGCACATACGCTTATCCAACAATTAAGTAATCCGTGCAAATCCGTGTTAATCCGTGGTTACATTACTAATCTCTTGTACTTCAATGATTGCTCGCCAAAGTTTATTAACAGCCCAACTTCCAGCCCTGTTGCCTTCAGATAATTCAAAACCTGTGCTTCTTCGACACCTGTGGTAGTTTTTAACGCCTTAAGTTCCACCAACACTTTCCCATCGACGAGGAAATCACAAAAGAAATCCTTGGCTTTTTCTCCTTTATACATTACAGGTATCGCTTTCTGACGTTCGTATGTAACATTACGAAGGTCGAATTCAATTGCCATAGCTGCTTCATAAACACTCTCTAAGAAACCCGGTCCGAGATTTGAATGCACTTCCATAGCCGCACCAATAATCTCTCTTGTCAAATCGGAGTACAATAAATCTGATTCAGCCACTTTTTTATCTTTATTAAAATCCGTGTAAATCCGCGTTAATCCGCGGTTGTTTTTTTTATGTGTTCCAACAGTCCGCCGTCGTTGATTATTTCCAGTGCAAAGTCCGGCAGTGGATTAAATTTAATATCAATACCGGTAGTTTCATTTTTAATCAAGCCAGCTTTGTAATCAATTTTCACTTCGTCGACGTCATTGATTTTTTCAAGTGCATCCGGCGATTCAATGACATAAAAGCCGTTATTGATGGCGTTGCGATAGAAGATTCGGGCAAATGTCTTGGCGATTACAGCCTGTACGCCTGCTCCGCGGATAGCCCAAACAGCGTGCTCTCTGGATGAGCCGCAGCCAAAATCCTCGCCGGCGACAATTACGTCACCTTTCTTAACCTTCTTTACAAACTCTGCATCCAAATCTTCCATACAGTGTTTTGCCAACTCAGCTTCATCATCGGTATTTAAATACCGGGCCGGTATGATTTCATCCGTATTTATATGACCTCGTTTGTAAACGTGTGCTTTAGACATAATCATCCTCACATAATTCAAATCCTAAATCCTAATTTCTAAATTCTAAACAAGCACGAATTTCCAAATATCAAATTATTAAACATCATGGTTAATCATTTTTTCGTCCATACACCAATCGCCTATAACTGGTAGGGTGGGGCTTGCCCCACCAAGACTAAATACATCTTTCTTTTTGGTGGGCGTAAACTCACCCTACGTGATTTTTTCCAGGTCATATTGTTTAGTATTTTGTTTTTTGGTCATTTGAATCCTTCGGCTCCGCTCAGGACAAGTTTGTTTAGAATCCATTCGACTTCGCTCAGGACAGGTTTAGGATTTAGATATTAGGATTTCATCACAAAAACTTACGTGGGTCGGTTATTTCTCCTTCTACCGCGCTTGCTGCGGCTGTAGCTGGACTTGCCAGATAAACTTCGCTTTTCGGATGTCCCATTCGGCCAACAAAGTTGCGATTCGTTGTGCTAACACACTTCTCGCCTTCAGCTAATACGCCCATAAAGCCGCCAAGGCAAGCCCCACAGGTCGGCGCAGAAATTACACAGCCTG
>CAZVWH010000179.1:0-2507 GCA_964631175.1 uncultured Pirellulales bacterium
ACGGGCTGTCCGGGTTAAGGTTGTTGACCTCATCAATCCGCCAGTAATAGGTCTGTCCGAAGTCGAGCAGACTGTCCGGCACAAACGTATTGGCGGTCTGGCCCCGGCTGACCAGCACATCTGCCGGATTGTTTCTGTCGGCTGTGTTAACATCCTCGAAGATGGTCCCGAAGTACACATCATGTGTGTTGGCAGATTCACCCGATGCCCAACTCAGTGTCGTATCGCGAGGTACGTCAACAGCGCCTTTTTCAGGATTGGGCCTCGCAGACATAAATTTTTTTCTAAGAACAGGTGGGGCATAGTCGCCTTCATAAAATCTTACGCCATCTACCCAGAAATCACCCGCTGTATAAGCTATGTGGAATGTGATATTCCCAGGCTCCGTGTCCACAGCAAAAACAGGAGTTGTTACGCTATATTCTGCCCATTCTTCTGTGATGGTGATGACCTGCTCACCATATCCCGTATATGGATTTTCTCCCAGTTCCGGCTTGAAATTAATCTGTAGTGTACCTTCATTGCACTTGAAAAAGGCGGAAAGGGTGTAATGCTTGCCTTGTTCAAAGACATATCCTGGGTTTACCAAATGACTGTCCCAGAAGTTTGCACCTGCTGAATGAACCTCAAGGTGTAGGCAATAGTCTCCCTCAATCGGATTTTCGGTAACCGCTGCGCCCACCAATTCTTCAACCACTTCTGCGGTAACATCACCATATACGTACCACGGCTCAAGAACACCATCCTCAAAGCCGCCGTTAACCAGTATGTTGGTTCCGTCTTGCGCGTGAACTGGAGTCAATCCTATGAATCCTATCAGCAAAGCAGCTGTTAAACAAACTAATCGATTTCTCATAATACTTGCTCCTTACTATCAGTCGCATTGCGACTTAACTCAATCGGGTTCTGCTCGTCTCGGCACAGGCACTTCGTCGGAGCAGACCGCCGGACAAGCACTCAACTTTATGCTGAAAAGGAAAAGTTTTTATTTGGCCTGATTTTCTACCTCCTTCCTTCATATATATATTTATACTAAATCAACCACCTCAATTGCAAGCAGAATTTTCAACAGACTTACAGTGAAATCTGCGAGCATGACGATAAACAAGCTCTGGGAGGCATTTAAAAAGTATTGCAGGCGCGCCGCCATTGAGTTTGAGGTAGTATAGATCATATAAATTAAGTATGCTTTGTCGTATTTTATTCTGCCGCGTATGTATGAACCTATGAACAGACTGCATCTGTGGATTCCTATCCACGACCCATTGATAACCTTCGAAAAATGTGCGCAGCTTTCTTGAGACTACCACCAGGAGATTGTTACTTAGCCAAATCCTCCTAACAAAAAAACCTGGATTTATCTCCGGGGCTTAAAAGCGGGGGGCAGGATTCAAACCTGCGACCTCCGGGTTATGGACTCGACGAGCTACCAAACTGCTCTACTCCGCGATCAATTAACTATAACGCTGTGTACACGTTTACACCGTTACCAATTTAGAAAAACGTAAAGGCTTTACATCTTCTCTAAGATAAAAAAGAACACAAAAAGTATGAGCCGGAATTTACCGGCAAATTCGATTCATCAAATATCGCATGTCACAAGACTGTATCTTCTTCATATGAAGATTATTGATAATCTGGTTGCCGATTGTCTCGATCAAACGATGTATATGCTTACGAAACCTCAACTGCTTTGGATTAAGCTCAGTAGGGCTACCGTACTTTGTCGGAACAGAAAGCTCAAGTCATTGAAACTCGAGTAGTTCGTTTCCAGCAGCTAAGAAATATAGTCCCTGCTCGGTTTTCTCGCCGCGGTGTGCTTAATGTGTATTACCTATTTATGAGATTCAAGACGTAAACCGCTATTTGAGGATATCCATATTAAGCCTTCTTTCTTCGATGTGCTGTCTGTGTTTTTGTAAAATCAGAAATCCTTTTTATGAACGTATTTTTGTATTTAAAATTTGAATGGAAAATGTTTTGTCTTTTTTGTTATATTCAATTTTTGCACTGTAAATATGAGAAAAATCTGTCTTTGCATCATTTTTAGGAAGTTTTATATTGACCCGAAAATGCCTGATATGGTATAAATTATAATATAGGAGTTTATGGATTTTAATTCCCTGGGCACTCAATTAATGCGGAGTATAAAATAGCAGGACATTCTTCGTTCTGCGGAGGAAAGGAGTTTGTATTTAACCATTAGCTCATATCGGGCTTTTGAAGGAAGGAGGTATAACATCAGATCAAGTAAAAATTCTCTTCTTTAGTACCGAGTTGAGTGAGGGTGTAAGATTTTAATGTATTTATCAGGGAAGTTGTTATAGACAAGCCCCGTTAGAAATTACGGAATGATGAAAACCGGTGGCACTAACGAGTGACGGCTAAGAGGTAAGATTTCCAACGGGGATAAGCTTTACCAAAGTTAAAAGTCTGGATGCTTGACCCTTAAGGGCTTGTTGAAGACAACTGGTATTTTGGTGTGTAGCCAAAATATCCGGATGGTT
>CAZVWH010000180.1:0-2398 GCA_964631175.1 uncultured Pirellulales bacterium
TGTAATTATACTTGTTTTGTCAAAAACTGCAATGAAAAAAGACAGACTTCGCCCTGCCCACAGCCATTCGACTTCGCTCAGGCCAGGGGTGGCAGGGCTAAACAACTAAGAAATCCGTGTCAAAAAAACAAGAACCCGCCGAGTAAATCGGCGGGCTAAACAAGAATAATAACCCTGCCATAGTGATGGCAGGGCTAAACAAATTATGAATCCGCGTTAATCCCGTTAGAAATTTTTCCTTTGGTTTTCTAACGGGATGAATCTGCGTTCACTCCGTGAGATAAGCACAACTGGTATCTCACCGGGTAAATCCGTGTTTCAAATTTGCGTTAATTCGTGGTTAGATTTTTTCGTGCCTCTTCGTGGCCAAATAAAACCCGCCGAGTAAACCTGTCCTGAACGTAGTTGAAGGATCGGCGGGCTAAACAAGAATAATAACCCTGCCATATCGCTCCGCCAAAAAGATAACCCTGCCATATTGATGGCAGGGCTAAGCAAATTATGAATCCGCGTTAATCCGCGAAATCCGTGGTTAATTTTATGCGACGAGGCTTTTGGCCAAATCGACAGCCGAAGCGGCGTCGGCGGCATAGCCGTCGGCTCCAATCTTGTCGGCGTACTCTTGTGTTACCGGTGCACCACCTATTAAAATCTTGGCCGAAATGCCGGCCTCCTTCAGGGCCTTTATTATTTTCTCCATGCTGGTCATGGTAGTAGTTAAAAGCGCACTCATGCCGATCAACGGTATGCCTGTGTCCTTAGCGATCTGCACGAATTTTTCCGGTCCAACATCAATACCCAGATCGACAACTTCAAAACCTGCGCCTTTGAGCATCATGGCTACTAAATTTTTACCAATATCGTGCAAATCACCTTTAACAGTTCCAATTATAAACTTGCCGACCGGCTCGACACCGGCCTTGACAAGCTCCGGCTCGAGCACCTCCATTGCCATTTTCATAGCTCTTGCGGCGATAAGTACTTCAGGTATATATACCTCGTTTCTTTTAAAGCGGCCACCAATAACATTCATACCGGCTATTAGTCCATCTTCCAGAACGCTTTTTGCTGCTGTGCCCTCAGCCAAAGCTGTCTTAGTAATTTCCACAGCCGTACTTTGGTCACCTTTGATAACTGCATCAGCTAACGCCTTCAAATCTGCCATTTCACTTTACCTCGAAAAACAAAAGACAATGTTCTTATACTTTCGTCACAGTTAAAACTATTATTGAACATTATTCTCCGTGCGGAAACAAGTGCTAAATTGACTTTTTTAGTGGTTGTTAGCGGTTTTAGGGAAGAACGTTTTCCTCAAAGCAGAGCCGCGACCGTAAGGGAGCGGTAAGGAGTGGTAAGTACCTGCGGATTAAAAGCGAGTGTATAACGAGCGTTTATAATTTCTATGATTGTTGGAGACAATAGTGAGGATTGCATTTATTTGTCCTTCAGCCTAAAATGGCTAAACATAATGTATGTGTTCTTTCCTATGAAGTACGAGAATTATGACGTTTGATGAACTATTAGCATTGGTTTCTTCCGGCGATTGCCCTCGTATTTGTGTTGATTCAAGGCTTGTCAAAGACGGCGATATCTTTATAGCTATCAAAGGCACGGTTTGTGACGGCCACGATTTCATCAGCCAGGCCATCACCAAGGGCGCCAAATACATTATTGCTCAAAATCCTAAACCGAGCATCGAGCCCGTCCTGAGCCGGGTCGAAGGACATCGAGTATCGGTTAGCCGGCACCCCTGCGGTGCCGGTAGTGGAGCGAGGAACTATGAGATTATCGACGTGGAAGATACCTCGGAAGCAGCAGCATTTCTCGCTCAGGCAAGGGCGGGCAATCCAGCTTTGCAGTTAACCAACTTAGCTGTTACCGGCACAAACGGCAAAACCACTGTCGCGTATCTGGTTCGTTCCTGTATCCGTGCAGCGGGTAGTAAGTGCGGCCTCATCGGAACTGTTGAATATGATACCGGCTCAAAGATTTGTGAATCTTCTTTGACAACGCCGGATTGCTTGGAAATAGCACGCATTCAGCAGCAAATGGTAGAGGCTGGCTGTAAATATATGGTCGTCGAGGCCAGCAGTCACGCCCTTAGCCAAAACCGCTTAGCGGGTATGAATTTCAAAGCTGCTGCTTTTACTAACCTGGCCGGCGACCATCTGGATTATCATAAAACCAAAGAAGATTACTTAGCTGCTAAGACTAAACTTTTTTCCGCTCTTTCGCCTGATGCTACAGCAGTATTGAATAAGCAATCGCCGCAAGCAAAACGAATTGCTGAAAGGACAAAAGCAAAAATTTTGTGGTACGCCATTGACGAGCCGGCGGATATTACCGCTCACATCGAATCGATGGACATTGATGAAACGGTTTTCACTTTAGAATATGC
>CAZVWH010000181.1:0-2306 GCA_964631175.1 uncultured Pirellulales bacterium
GGTCGAAACGACGGTGAGGCTTTTCAACAGAGCACAGCTTTATCTTTTAAAAAAAAGTGAGTTAATAATGGCACAACACTCCTTATAAAATCTTCTAAGCTTCCTTATCGAGCCGGTTCAGCGGTATTCCTTTGAGTTTATGCAACTGCAAAAGATTACTTACATGTTCCGCCGCTCTTGTCCGCCCTTTTCGGTCTTCTCTATAGAAGGCGTTTTTCCAACTCTATTTCTCTTTGTTTTTTTCATTTCCATGTAATTTCCTGTTTGACGAGACCTATATTAGCACCTAAAATTCGTGGTTTCATGGAAATCTGGTTACAATTAATAACGTATATGCGAATTATTGCAATAAATTATTTCGCTTTTAGGTAAAATAATTGTCATAAATGATGCAAATGCGTTAATTGAGCAGATTAAGCTTTTGCATAAATAATATGCAGGCAGCAAAGGCAAGAGTGAATTTCCCTGAGCTTTGGGCGTAAGTGTTTCTATTTACAGCTATTACGAAATCGATAGGACACTCCCATCGAAATTCCGCTCAAAATAAGCGAGGTTATAAGTGTAGATTTGTAACGGCTGTGATCAGCCGTAATACCAAAAAAATTTGCGTTTGGGTCAGATAATACGGTCATAAGAAGGGCGTGTTGCCTGACAGTCTAAAACGATAACAGTTGGTTCTATTCTGATTTTATGACGGTTCGGCTAACTAACTAATGGGAAATTATCTTAAAATGACTGTTAAGATGCCAACCACCTTCAAAAAGTCAAATCGAACACTTGAACATACTTAAAAAAATCGTAAGCGTTCACGGGAAAACCGCATTTTTGTCATTGCGAGCGAAGCGAAGCAATCTAAAATCGTACGTTTTTGAGATTGCTTCGGCCTAAAGGCCTCGCAATGACACAAAAACGCCTTATTTTCTGTGTGAACGGTTACAAAAAATCCTTTGGAGATAGTCTCTCTGAATTTCATTTTCACCCCAGATAGTAGCCGGCGAAGATTTTGCATTGCAGTAATACTAATCCTAAAAAATATGTGCGCTGCTGCCAGATAATCCACCAATAAATCGAAGATTCGCAGAGGCGAATTTAGTGAGCTAAATCCGCCAATAGTGGTTAAGGTCTTGTAATCAAAATGAAATAAACGGACAAACATTAATTTTGTATGAACCGTATAAATTGCTAAATACGCATTTTCCTTGACTGCCGAAATTATCTGTATTAACTTGCCGATAAAGGTAGTAAGGCAACTTTTACAAGACTAAGATATAGTTATGGCATCTGACAAGCTAAAGATTCTTAGTAGGCCGGTTTTACATAACACTCGGCTGTTAATGGGCTTATCTGGCTGGATGGACGGAGGCGAAGTATCCACAGGAACCATAAAATACCTTATCGAAAAGTTAAATGCTCAAAAATTTGCAGAGATTAATCCGGAAGGATTCTACATTTACAATTTCCCCGGCTCAATGGAGATGACGGCGCTATTTAGGCCGCATACCAGAATAAGAGCAGGTCTTATCAAGACTTTTGAGGTGCCGAGAAATGAATTTTTCTATGATGAGCAGCACAATCTTATCATTTTTAAGGGTAAGGAGCCCAATCTGCAGTGGGAAGAGTTTGCTGACTGTATCTTTCCTCTGTGCAAAGAATTCGGCGTAGAAATGATATATTTTATCGGTAGTGTTGCCGGGCTTGTGCCGCACACTCGTGAGCCGAGATTTTTAAGCTCGGTTTCGGATGCACAACTCAAGAAAACGCTTCAGCGATACGGCGTCAAATTCACCGATTACGAGGGCCCAGCCAGTTTTACTACCCATCTTACAATCAGTTGTGACGAGCGGGATTTGAAGATGGCTACTCTTGTCGCTACTATTCCTGCCTATGTACAAGGCAATAATCCCAGGTGTATCGAAGCGGTCACAAAGCGCGTAGCAGGCATCTTAGGTCTGCAGATAGACCTTGATGACCTAAGAGCAATTGGCGATGACTTCGAGAGAAAGTTAAGCGATGCTGTCGAGGAACAGCCTGAACTGGCCAGCAACATTCGCAAGCTGGAAGAAGACTACGACAACGAGATTTTCAATACTGAAATGGGCGATTTGAAGACCTGGCTGCAGCAGAAAGGAATCACGCTGGATTGAAAGTCGTAAATTACCGCTCTCTAACGGTCGCGGCTCTGTTTTGTGTAACGATTTGACGCAATACGCATCACGAGATACACAATATGATTAACTGCCGGAGGTGGGGTTCGAACCCACACCCGGGGTGAACCGGACGGGATTTTGAGTCCCGCGCGTCTGCCA
>CAZVWH010000182.1:0-2255 GCA_964631175.1 uncultured Pirellulales bacterium
TCGCTCAGGACAGGTTTTTCGAATCGGAAAACAGAAGCTTGCCCGCCATCAGTGTGGCGGGACAGATGTCAGAGAACGGAGGACAGATGACGGAAGACAGCCTGTCCGGCGTAGCCTTGGCGAAGTCGGAAGGACAGCTTGTCCGGCGAGCAGCACGACGAGTAATTTGGTTCGACAGGCTCACCACTTGTGACATGCACCCTGAAGGATGCGGCTTCGCTTTCATAAGCGCATAAAAAAGGCCGAGCAAAAAAGCCCGGCCTTTATAGTAAACATCATCTTTGTTCTACATATCTACTCAGGCAAATCCTCCGGAGCGACATCTTTGACGCTCAGATCACCATAGATTACGCGATAGGTCGCTGAATTTTCCGGCTGATACCAGAATATCGCCATATCAGCATCGCCGAGTTTTACACCCTTACCGGCATAGTGCCATTCGCCTTCGCCCTTGAAGAACCGGATGAATAATAAATGTCCCTGCAGTTTCATTCCCAGCTCGGTTTCTTCTTCCTTAGATAGTTCCAGCTCCTCGAACTTTTTGGCCATCGCCGGCGCCTGCTTTAGGTAGTCTTCTACAGCGACCCCATCGGGGAATTGGCCGTCTCCGAAAAACTCAGCCCTTATGCGTAGCCCCTCGATGAAATCCTCTTCAGTAGCGCCAAACAAATCAAGTTCAACCTGCTGTTGTGTATAACCTTCAGGCACGTTCATACTAAATAGAGTATCATCCATAGGTACATCGAACATGACATTCTTGCAAATGACCTTCATTTGGCCGCCCATCTGTTCGATCCTTACCGGCAACGCAGTTTGAGGGTCGGCCCAGATTATAATCTCAGCTTTAGGATGTGTGGCCCGAAAACCAATCAACCTCTGGCCGCCAATATCTCGCTCACCAAGGTCTTCGACTTCGAATTCAGGATGCGCCTGTAATCCGGCGATGACATTTCTCAATATCTCCATATAATTTGGCATTGATGGCAGGCCTTTTAAATCAATAAATGCCGCCTCTTTCTTTTCAGAATCGAGCGAAAGAATTTTTCCGGCTTCCAGGTCAATGATGCTAATAGCACTTTTCATATTCGATAAAGTTCTTCTGATTCGTGAGCCCATGACCATATCGTGTATGACCGGCCCAGATGTTTCTTCTTCGCCGACAATGATGTCGAAAACGGCAGTCTGGGCATCGAAGATGGGCTGTATAACCTGAGCAAAAGTCGGTGATCCGCTGGTAAATGGATACAGAGCTATAAAGGCCGCTATAATTATCACTGCTGCGGCTGCTAATTTTGTTATTCTACTTTTCATAATCATCTCCCGTATATTTAGAGGACGTTTGTAAGCCGAGGGTTTCGGCTGAGCCCTCGATGTTAACATTTCAACGGCTTCCGGATGGTCCTGTTTCCACTTCTCGAAGTTGGGTTTAGATTCTTGCGAGCCAATGGCTTTTGTAAGAGCCTTATCAAGCCAGTTGTCGTTTTCAGAGCGTTTCATAATCGTCTCCTGTGGAACCGTTTTGTTTCAAATACTTTGCAATCTTTCGTTTCGCTCTTATGAGCCGGCCGTTAAGAGCTTGCGGTGAAATATCCAAAACCTGAGAGATTTGTGTGCGAGAAAATCCATTGAAGTAGTGTAAAACAATTAGCTCTCTCTCAGCTTCTCGTAGCTTCCAAACCGCTTGGTGGAGCGCGTCCCAGCAGTGCCCTTGCTCATCTCGGCTTTTACTTGGCTGCACAGCACTTAGAAGACCCGTTTTACCTTTTACTCTGAGCATTTGCTTTGCTACGTTTCTGCAGATACCAGCAAGCCAAGCGGCGAACTTATATTTACTTTTCAATTTTGGTAGGTCGCGACATGCTACCATAAAACTCTCCTGTGCCGCGTCCTCAGCGAGGTCTCGGTCAGCGAGTAAAGAATAGGCTAATGCAACCATCGAGCTGTAATAACGTTGGTAAAGAGCACCAAAGCTTTCCAAATGGCCATTCAGGGCTGCTTCTGCTAACTGTTCATCAGGTAGTTCTTGTGTTTGTATCTCCATCTCAAGCCCATCAATTCAAAAGGTTTGGCTGATATCAGCTCTTCGACTATGCTCAGGGTGGTGAGCCTGTCGAACCGCATCCGTATATTAGTGTAATTTTACACCTAAAATGTGCGCGTAAAAATAATATTTCTGGATTCTAACTAATCCAGCGTGAATTATAAGCGGCAAGTGGCAAACAAAATACACATAAATGTTGACGTATTGCAACATT
>CAZVWH010000183.1:0-2235 GCA_964631175.1 uncultured Pirellulales bacterium
TGTAACAACTCACCACCTTTTTCGCTACTTGTTGCACTTATGAGTTGAATCCGCCGAAATTAAGAAATGCCCGAAGGTACAGAGAGACTGCATCTGTATATGCAGCTTGTTTTAAAATTGGCCTATAAAACGAGACAGAGTAAAGAAATAAAAGCATGAATACGTTTAGAAGGACAGTAACAAATACTTATGAATGGGAAAGTCTCTAAAGAAAAGCTATCCCACCGTGTAATTAAAGGTGGATTCTGGGTATTCTCAATCAGATTAGTTCAGCAGCTGTTAGGTTTTGCAAGGCTTATAATTCTCGCCCGTATCCTTGCTCCCCAAGATTTTGGATTATTCGGGATAGCGCTTTTAGCAATGTCGTTACTGGAGACGTTTTCGCAGACCGGCTTCAATGCAGCATTGGTGCAAAAAAAGCAAGATATAAAATCGTATTTAGATACGGCATGGACCGTTCAGCTGGTCCGCGGAATTGTCCTTGCTGCGATTGCTTTTGCCATTGCCCCGTATGTGGCTGCCTTCTTTGACACACCGGCAGCAAAGCCCATTCTTCAAGTTATTGCTTTGTCGGAGCTCATCAGAGGTTTTGCCAATATCGGTGTAGTATACTTTCAGAAGGAGCTGAAGTTTCACAAGCAGTTTATCTACTCACTTAGCGGTACGCTTGCGGATATGGGTGTGGCGATCTCAGCAGCGTTCTTCTTGAGGAGTGTCTGGGCGCTCGTCTTCGGGCTTTTGGCTGGGAACCTCGTCCGTCTGATAGTCTCGTATTTTGTTCACCCTTACCGGCCGAAACCGAACTTTAATCTTCAACAATTCAAAGATTTATCCGGTTTTGGCAGATGGGTTTTGGGTTCGAGCATACTTATTTTCTTAGTTACTCATGGAGATGACGCATTAGTAGGAAAAGTACTTGGTGTGACTGCTCTTGGCTTTTACCAGCTTGCTTATAGATTGTCCAACATGCCCGCCACCGAGATTACTCATGTCATTTCGCAGGTGACATTTCCGGCTTATTCAAAGCTACAAGATAATTTACCGAAATTAAGAGAGGCGTATCTAAAGGTTTTACAACTTACAGCATTCTTGTCTTTTCCCCTTGCAGGATTAATTTTTGTATTAACTCCCGATTTTACAATGATATTCTTGGGAGAAAAATGGATGTCGATAGTACCAGCGATGCAGGCATTGGTTTTCGCCGGCTTAGCAAGATCAATAGCTGCTACAACAGGACCGGTGTTCCTAGCGGTGGGAAAACCGAAAATAGAGACTCAATGGCAAATTGTTCGCCTTCTGATATTGGCTGCTTTGATATGGCCCTTAACCATAGTGTGGGGAATAGTAGGGAGTTCCATAGCTGTACTCTTAAGCATCTTAGTATCGACTTTTGGTTTTCTCTTTATGGTCCTGAAAATTACAAGGTCCAGGACGCTGCAATTTGCTAAGACCATAGCGTTTCCCTGGATAGGCGGAGCACTTTTGGTTATTTCGGTACTTGCTGTAAAAGCTATGAGCAATACCGTTGGAATGCAGCGTTTCCTTCTGCTGGCAACCATAGGTGGTTTAACCTATTTGATTGTGATTTACCTGTTAGATAGGTTTATGAATTATAGAATATGGGCAATTATAAGAGCGTTAGCCTAAGATGAAAAAGTTACTAAAGATACTACGCACAAAACTTAGGTATGACCAGAAAGCCGCTTGGGATAAAATTGCGTATTCGTATTTGAAAACTTGTAAGCCCATTTTAGATGTAGGGTGTGGGAAGGGCAGATTTATCTCTCAAGACCCTCAGAGGATAATAGGGATAGATTGGAACCCCGAATCATTGGAGCACTGCAAGCGTAGAGGTTATAGAGTTATTCAAGGAGATATTAGAGCCTTACCGTTTGAAGATGCATCAATCTCCGGCATTTACTGTTCACATGTTATTGAGCATTTTCCTCCTTCTGATGTCCACAAGATTCTTACCGAGTTTGATAGAGTGCTACGTGGCGAGGCCATTTTGGTGATTAGAAGCCCATTGCTCTGGAGCGGATTTTACTCTGATTTAACGCATGTCAGACCTTACAACCCTTCAGCGATTATCCATTACTTGACCCGTCCAGGCCAAAGGACATTAAAGCAGATCAGTTGCGACTATAAGGTTGTGCACCTAAAATGGAGATATAAACCTTTACGGGTTAAACTTGAGTACCTCGGTACCGTATTTAATAGTCTAAATCAATGGGG
>CAZVWH010000184.1:0-2139 GCA_964631175.1 uncultured Pirellulales bacterium
TTCGACTTAGCTCAGGACAGGTCTTTCGACTCGGCTCAGGACGGGACAAAGCCAATTTCAAACGAGGTGGCTATGCTGCTCTGCGGAGTGCCTACAAAAAATCGCTGTTTTTTGCGCCTGATCTTGTAAAATGGACACTTGGTTACGCAAGAAATTTCGAATATCGAATTTGTTTGGTGTATACAATATGCATCGGATAAAGAACGAGAATCTGGCACAATTGTTAATGCAGCTTCGATTCACGCCGGTGAAGAAACGACAAAAAGAGCTCGACGCCTTAGAGAAACTCTTTGCTATTATCGAGCCTGACAAAGAATACCCTTTCGATTTCGTTCACTTCCGGATTACAGGTTTTAAGCCCAAGAGTGTCCAGGAGCAGCAGCTTATCAAAGGCGACCAGCTCCTGGATGACCTGCGGATCTTCATTTCAAAACTGAGCGGCCGCCTTGCCCGCCCAGCCGCAGAGCAAGAAGAGAAGGTTTATACCATCCAAGAACTCGCATCGCTCTTCGCCGTTTCCACAAAAACAATCTACCGCTGGCGAAAACAAGGTCTTATAGCACGAAAATACATTTTCAGCGACGGTCAGAGACGCTTCGGCTTTATTCAATCGACCATCGATAAATTTTGTAAAAAAAATTCCGATCTTATTGCTAAAGCTAAAAGTTTCAAAAGACTGACTAAAAAGCAAAAACAAAAGATTATAAAACAGGCCCGTATCCTTGCAGACAAGACAACAATGTCACGCTACCGGATTATAGAGCAAATAGCCGATAAAACCGGCAAGACCCACGAGACCGTCAGATATACATTACTGGAGTACGAAAAGTCTCATCCCGACAAGCCAATTTTCAAAAAGCCCCGCAGCATAATGAATCCGGCTCAGGCGGCAGATCTATACAAACTATACAAACAAGGAATGAGTATCGCAGAATTGATAAAGCGATTTAACCGCAGCAGGGGCTCCATATACCGGATCATAAATCAGCAAAGAGCAAAGACACTTTTATCCAAAAAAATTGAATTTATCGCCAGCGATGAATTTCTCCAGGAAGGTGCTAAAGAAAAAATCCTCGCAATTGGTAATTGGAAACTGGAAACTGGTAATTGGTTAAATGGCAATTCTAACAACCAATTACCAACTACCAATTACCAAACAACAAACGGCGAGCATCTCTTACCAAAATACCTGCAGACTCTAAAGAATACCCCAATGCTAAGCAGGGAACGTGAGATGGAGCTTTTTCGCAGATATAACTACTTGAAATTCCTCGCTTGTAAAATTCGAGACGACATAAAACTCTCTAACGTCTCGGGCGCTCGATTAACAGAAATAGAAAACTATTTAGCTGAAGCCGAGGCCATTAAGAAGATAATTGTGGAGGCAAACCTTAGGCTTATCGTTAGCATTGCAAGCAAACATACCACCAGCGGGTCGGGTTTTTTAGAGCTGGTCAGCAAAGGCAATTTTGCATTGATCAAAGCGATAGAGGAGTTTGATTACACCAAAGGCTTTCGATTCGGAAAGCTCGCCTCACTGAACATTGCCAAAGAGTATGCGAGGGCATCCGGCAAGAGTACAGAACTAAGCAGAAAAAGAGCGACTTCGCTGGCAACTTTCCAGCGAGAACTGGGAAGTGCAGCGGCAGATATTGGGGCTATCGAACGAGCGCGCCAAAGTCTTACGCAGGTAATAAAAAATGAGCTTGATGAACGTGAGCAATATGTAATTCTAAATCATTTCGGCCTACTCGGCTCGCCGGTAAAAAAACAGACCAAGACCTTAAAGCAAATCGGACAAGACCTCAACCTAACTAAAGAAAGAGTGCGGCAAATCGAACTAATTGCTCTGCAAAAATTGAGACAATCCCTCAGTAGCGAAGAGTTTGAGCTGCTAACCGGCTGATAATTGATTTGTAATTAGTGATTAGCGGGGATTAGGGTTGCCACTTTGGCCATCAGGAGGGCCTCATGATTTGCTATACCCGCTCCCCGATCAGAGTCGAGGACAAGCTTCAGGGACAAAGGTTTACGGTTTGCTATAATCTACGAACAACGAACTATAAACCATCCATAGTTAAGTAAATTGTACCATAAAACAGATTAGATTTCAAGTAAATTTTAAACCACGGATTACAC
>CAZVWH010000185.1:0-2091 GCA_964631175.1 uncultured Pirellulales bacterium
AAAAGTTAAAAGTGCCGCAGACTATTTGCCTGCAGCCGCTGCCAGCTTATAGTCCAGAGCTTAATCCCTTAGAGCACATTTGGGACTATTTACGTGAGAACGTTTTTGGCAACGATAATTTTGAGAACTTGGAGGAGGTTGGCCGGCGACTCTGTTATGGGTTATGTGTTTTAGAGCAAAAGCCAAAATTAGTCAAATCTGTGACCTGCTTTACGTGGATTAATACTTTATCTATGACATAAAATTAGTATGAATATAATATTAAACCAATAACCATTAAACCATACAATTTGTGATGTGGAATTAAACGTTCAAACCTGAGACGACGGTTTCAAACACCATCGTATCTCCAACAACCCCCTGGAGGCTACAGGTGTATTTTCTCCTCTTGAATTTTGTAACATGGCCGAGCAAATATAATCTGTGACCCGGCTCGACAGTAGTGCGAAATTTTGCTGACTCTATGCCGGCAAAGCCGATAAAGCCCTCCACGCCATAAACCTGTTTAACAAAGAAGCTGGAAAGCTGAGCTGCCGCCTCTATCATTATTACCGCCGGCATCAGCGGCCGAGACGGAATGTGTCCGCGAGCCCAAAACTCATTCTCTGTTACATCCTTATAGCCGAGAATCAGAAATTTTTCCTTATCGTACCACAGGATACCGTCGAGTTGCTGCATCTCAAATCGTTGCGGATTCATTCGGCAAATCGCTTCTTTGTCGAAAATGGGCTCACTTGTCAGGTCTATTTGTGATAAATCAAACAATAACGGTGGCGGCATTATTGGCCTCAGTATAGACGTGTTAAGCGCACTATAAAAACCGATAGCCGGCCCATCTTGGCAGACAGTTAGTCAACTAAAATCAAATCGGAATATCCGAAGCAGAAAAGGCAACTATGGACGCTTGTACCGACTTATGGAACCGATCTTATTTCAAGGATACGATTGCGGACATTTTGGGCGGCTTGCTTGATATCCTGCATTTGTTTACGAACACGTGTGCCTGCTGCTTTGTTTCCACCTTCAGCTTTGTTGATATCTGCTTCAATTTCAGCCACTAATGTTTTGAGATCTTCATACTCTTGCATTCAATTAAACCTCCATTTTGGCGTTAAAATTGCTAAAAACTTAACGACCATACGTGAATTTGTCAAAGAAAAACGCTTTTTTTAGCAAAAAAATCGATATTTATTTCAACTGTTAGGATGCAAGTTTTTTAGTTAATTCTGCGATTCTCTGGCCACGACGTGCACATTGCTGCCCGACTCTTTCATCAGGCTTGCCAATGGATACAGGTCCGTAATGGTCACCTTGCGGGTCGCCCTGGACTATCATGCCGGCTATCAGCATAGCTTCTATTATGCCCATAATGGTAGTTTCATTGCCGCCGCCGATATTTGCTGCGCTGGAAAAAGCCCCGCCTATTTTGCCGTTTAGGGCTCCATGTCTGCTTACCAGGTCGTCTATTAGTGCTTTTATCGGACTTGCCATTTGGCCGTAGTAGGTCGGCGAGCCTATAACTATGGCATCATAGGTAGGCAAATCATCAGCCTTTACCTTATCTACCGATTTGCACTCTGTTTTTAAACCTGCATCGTTCATAGCTTTGGCTATCATATCAGCCATCTCTCTGGTGTTACCGCTCCTTGAATAATACACAACTACTGCTTTTGCCATTTTTATCCCTTCTAGGAAAAAGCTTGTAAATTCTTTATATTCTTATATGTGCTAATACCAATTCGTCAAGTCACCCTTGTTAACAGGATGTTACTGCAATTAGGCTTTCTCAGCCGACAAATCCCAAACCTGCAAAAGGATGGAATTGCTTTGGCCTATCCGTTCTTCGCCCCTTGGGGCTGCGAAGGACGAAAAGGCCTCGCGTTGACATAAAACGCCGGTCTGCCCCGGCTAACGTCGATGTCTTGTCTTATACGATCATAAAAATACGCTTTTTTTCCGTCATTGACAAGCAAAAATAAGAGCTAACAGCCGCAACCGTAAGGGAGGTTATATCAATTGCATTAAATTACTGCGCTTCGTGCGTTTGGCACAGATGGATGGCAGCCTCAAGCGCAGCGCCCCGCCTGAGCT
>CAZVWH010000186.1:0-2022 GCA_964631175.1 uncultured Pirellulales bacterium
GATAAAAATACTATTGACAGATAAAAATGCTATTGATGGATACATTGCAACTGCTTTATAGGTTTTGGGGGGCGGAGAGGACGATGAGAAAAAGCCGATGGTTCTGTTACGGTGGATTAAGTTGGGGGCGTTCCGCCGTGGCGAGCCAAAGGCGGTTTTGTAGTGCTGCCTCGCCGAGGATTGTTTTAAAACAAATGACATAACAACCAGAAACAACACGGATGTTTCTTTGCGATTGCTTTGTTCCCCCGATTTTTTAAGCACTTATCGTATGATACGGTAGTACGCAGTCTCTATGCACTTCCATCGCTTGAGCTGCTTATATTTAACTCCATTTTCTTATATTCAAGCCAAAGCTTGCTTATGAGTGACGCTGTTCTAAATGGGTAGAAAATTAGAAAAAATATCGTAGACCACAAAATACCTACTGATGTTTGAGCTACCTTCAGGGGATCGGTAAGAAAGAAAGAACGACATAAGAGAAAGCTGCTAAAGACGAACGCCATAATTGCCACAGTGGTAATGAATAAGTTCTGATTTTTGTTTCGACGCTTTTCATCATTATCTAGCATTTTTTCTATTAGTTCCTCAATATTCATGCAATTTCCTCGCTGAATGTACACGAAAGACCATAGCAAAATGTGTAATGAGGCTGTTCCCCAGCAAATAGAGTGAACCACATTATCGGTATAGTTCTGCAGCATAAATGCCCCAAAGGCAACAAAATACAGCACCATATAAATTACTATAATAACTGCTTTTACCAGCAGCATACGGCGTTTATTTTTTTTCAATAGGGCTTCATTATGTCGCAATTGCTTATCAGCAGGTGGCGGGTCCTGGGCAATCAAGTTTTTGATGAACTCTATCTTATTTTCTTGTTCAGACATCCTTCGCTCCTTTTAACGCTTCATGGAGTTTATGTTTTGCGTAATACAGGCGAGATTTTACCGTGCCTTCTGATACCCCGATAATCTGGGCCATTTCGTTAATCGAGAAACCTTCGAGAAAATATAGTGTTAGCACTTCCCGATGATCTAATTTAAGTTTTCCTAATAGCTTGTGAACGAGCTCTGCCTGTTCCTTAACAGCGGAAATGGTGGTATTATTTTCACAATAGTTGACCCTCTGTTCATTTGTCATTTGAACATATTTATTTTCTTTTCGAAGCCAATTTACAGCTTTATTGTGACTTATCTGATATAACCACGCCGGAAACCTGCGGGGATGTTGTAGCCTACGGATGTTTTGAAACACAGCCAACCAGGTTTCCTGGAGGATATCCCAGACCGCATTTTCGTTCTCTACAACACGCCGCAGATAGTAGTAAAGACGCGGCTGCCAGCGATTTACCAGTTCTCGAAAAGCCGACTCATCGCGTCTCTGACATTTGAGAACCAAGATTGCATCGGGTACGTTATCTTGTTCCATATAGTGTTCCGCGTCATTGATGTCTATAGATACGACAATACGTCTTGAGCTGCTTTGGTATATACTATAAGTGGTTCGTATTATAGTCGTTTCTTGCTTGAGAAAGGTTCGAAAAAAGTTGGGTTTTTGCTCGTCTTGGCCCCCCTTCTTGCTTTCGCAAGAAAGCAGGGGGAGCCGTAGCCAGAAAGGATGTAAAAAATATATGTTAAAATCAAGTTGACAGTACAGAAGCCTATTACTTCAAGATTTTGTTTTCGGTTCCTGCGATTAACCTTTTGATATTTTCGCGATGTCGGATGATTACCATCAACGGTATCGCGCTTGCCGTAATGAGTAATGGCCATAGACTAACAAAATCCCAATCCGGACTTAGAATTATTGCCAAAAGCAATATGATTGGAAAAGCAATAGAAGCAACGATTGAGGCCAAAGAAACGTATCGCCATATCAAAACGACTACCGCCCATATTGCAAGGGCAAACGAGGCACAAATTGTATAGTACGGCCAAAGGCCCAGCGCCACGCCGAGACTGGTCGCTACACCTTTGCCGCCCTTGAACTTCAAATATATCGGAAAGATATGACCTACAA
>CAZVWH010000187.1:0-1997 GCA_964631175.1 uncultured Pirellulales bacterium
CTTTTTCCAGGCAGAACTATAACGACCAGGTCTTGTCCTTCAACAACAAGATTCAAATGTTTCCTTCCAATATCATCGCCGGCATGTTCAGCTTTGGCAAAAGTGATTTCTTCGAGATAGAAGTTGCCGCCGAACGCGAAGCACCAAAGGTAAGCTTTTAAAACGGGGCATTTGTTGGCAAATACCAATAAGCAGTATATAAGCCACGGCTTGCGAGCCGCGAGGCACGAACCATGTGGGAATTAATCAGAGCCAACAAACGAAACTCCATCTTGCTTATGGTGTTAATGGCGGTAGTTCTGCTGCTTTTGGGCTTTATCATCGGCTTAGGCTTCTTTGGCCCTCAAGGCGGTTTTTTCGGCCTGATTATCGCAACTGCTGTCTGGCTTATTCTTGCATTGGTAAGTCTATCAAGCGGCGACCAAATCCTTTTAGCAGCCAGCAAGGCTCAGCCTGTCACTCACGAGGTACATCCACAGTTGTTCAACGTAGTAGAGGAGATGAAAATCGCGGCAGGTCTGCCGGCAATGCCAAAAGTTTATATAATCAATGATCCTGCTCCGAATGCCTTTGCGACCGGCCGAAGCCCAAAGTCCGCATCTGTCGCTGTGACCGCAGGCCTCTTAGCCCGGCTCAACCGTGATGAGCTGCAAGGTGTTGTTGCTCACGAAATAAGTCACATCCTTCACCGTGACATACTTTACGTCACACTTGCCGGCATAATGCTCGGCGCAATTGTTTTGCTTTCACAGGTTTTTTTGCGAGGCATGTTTTATAGCTCGATGATGGGCTCCCGCCGAAGGTACTCATCCGGCGGAAAAGGTGGTGGCCAGGCCCAGTTGGTTATGCTTATAATCGCAATAGTCGCTGCGATCCTGGCGCCCATCTTGGCGTACCTATTGTACTTTGCACTTTCAAGAAGACGCGAATATCTTGCCGATGCCGGTGCCGCAAGGTTGACTCGCTACCCTGAAGGCCTGGCCAGCGCGCTGGAGAAAATCGCCAATGATCCTTCACCACAACTGGCTCCTGCTAACAAAGTCACCGCACCAATGTACATCACCAATCCTTTCAAAAGAAAAGGACAAAGAAAACTATCCGACCTGACCAGCACGCATCCGCCAATTTCCGAACGCATACGAATCCTACGCAATATGTCGCAAGGGGCATCTTTTAAGGATTACTCAGATGTATATACGGCGGTAACACATCATAAAACGATTGTGCCCGCTGCTGCTCTGGCAAAAGAAGACATTCCATTGCGCAAAGCCGGCGCCGAAGTTAAGAAAGAAGAGCATCTCGAAAAACAGCTTCGTCAGGTCGGCGACATTATGCGGAGGGTCAACCAATTCGTGTTCCTAACATGTATCTGCGGCCTGAAGTTAAAGATTCCGCCGAACTACAAAAGCAGAACTGTAACGTGCCCAAGATGCAAAAGAAAGCTTGACATCCCCAAGAAAAATTGACAGTCATAAGTTATTCAAAATCCCTTCTTTTATCTCTCATCCGGCTTTTAATCCCAACTTTGAATGCTCAATCATTTTACGGATTTTCTCAATCTGCCGTTCTATGTCATCGAATCTCCGCCTGCAGACAAAGGTATATAAGGCATCTTCAGGCCGAACATTTTCTTCGCTGTGCTTATCGCCGCCCGCTGTGGATGTTACTTTCCGTGTGATATAGTCGTTTATTAGCTCGTGTTGCTGCTTTAACAGCTTGTGCAGCAGCTTTACCGTATCTTGCAGCACCACGACATCCCGCTCTAAGGACTCAAGACGTTGTTCTGTCGTCAGTCTCATCTTACTTATTTTAACTCCAGTCTTAACGGTCATATCTGTTATTTTCATGTACTTAATTTAAGTTTTTACCACTACTAATATCTACGTTTTTAAGATGCCTCTGTTCTCTATCCATACGGCTACCAAATTTTATCCCTTCCGTTAGTTATACCCATCCAGAAAGAGAATTCGGTGTTATGCCCGGATGATCTGGAAATT
>CAZVWH010000188.1:0-1700 GCA_964631175.1 uncultured Pirellulales bacterium
GGTTTTTCAGGAAACCGAACCCAATTTATGGCCGGGGCCTGTGGTATATAGCCGTTTTTTCGGCTCGGTGTTGCTATGGCAGGCAACAACTTTGCCCACGAAGATTACGTGATCACCGGCAACCATTTGCGATTCCAGCGTGCACTCAAAATTGGCCACAGCGTCACTGAGAAGAACAGAATCGATGTCCTTGGCTGGTTCTGTTTTGCATTCGAATTCAGCAAATTTGTCGATGTCCCTGCCGGATTTTGAGCCGAAAAATAGAGCCGCTTCGGCCATTTCCGAAGACGGAAAGGCGATGGTAAAGCACTCCGAGTGCGTTATGGTCTCTACCGAATAGTGAGTTTTTGCAACAGCGATGGCCATCATCGGCGGCTCACCTGAGACAATCATCGTCCAGCCTAATGTAATCGGATTGACCTTGCCGTTCCTGTCTCTGGCGATGGCTATCACCACCTGCTCAGGATACTTGCTCTTAATGGCTTCCTGATAATCAACCTTTTTTTGCATTGCTCTTGTCCCCAATTGTATTTAATATTTACTGCAAATAACTTGGTTCTGAAAATTATAAGCATAAGAGCAATTTTAACAAGGAGAAAGAAGTGGATACAATTGGTTTTATCGGTGGCGGTAATATGGCTGAAGCTCTGATAAAAGGCATAACAGCCACAGGCGTTTACAAACCTGAGAATGTTTTTGTGAGCGATATTCGAAAGGAACGGCTTGATTTTCTGGCAAACCGGTACAATGTGCAGCCGATGAATACAAACGCGGATTTGGCTGCAAAAGTCAACATCCTCGTTTTAAGTGTCAAGCCACAAAATATGACCGAGGCCTTAGATAGTATCAAAGACGTCATCAAGCAACAAACACTTGTTATAACCATTGCAGCAGGGATCAAAACGGATAATATCGCTGTAGTGCTGGGTGATATCGCAATTGTTCGTGTTATGCCGAACACCCCGGCTTTAATCGGCGAAGGAGCCTCCGCATTATTTGCAAATGAAAAAGCAAAGCCGATGCTGGATAAGGCGATGGCAATATTTTCAGCGGTAGGTAAAGCGGTTGTAGTGGAAGATGAGGATTTAATTGATGCTGTGACAGCGGTCAGCGGCAGTGGGCCGGCATATTACTTTCTTTTGATGGAAGAGATGATAAAGACAGGCGTCTCGCTCGGCCTGTCCGAGGATGTGGCAAAAGACCTGGTTCTACAGACCGCTAAGGGAGCGGGTTTACTTGCACTCGAAGCTGATAAAATCGGAGATCCGCTGGGGCGGAAAGGTGAATCTCCCGCTGAGCTACGAAGGAAGGTCACCTCGCCCGGCGGAACAACCGAAGCCGCACTTAAAGTGTTCGCAGAAAACAAGATTAGTGAGATTATATCTAAAGCTATTACCAAAGCACGCGACCGGGCAAAAGAGCTTGCAAAATAAAAATAAGCGAGTCGAACTCTTATATATTTACAGGATAAGTGTGCATGATTAAGGTTGAAAATCTAAAGAAGCGATTTGACAACATTGTCGCGTTAGATGATGTGAGCTTCGAGGTAAAAAAGGGAGAAACGTTTGGCTTACTTGGGCCCAATGGAGCCGGCAAGACCACCGCAATTAACATACTCTGTGGACTCACCAAGCCTGACCAGGGCACAGTATCGCTCGATGGCAAAGCCGACCCTACCGTGCCTGAGGTACGCTTATCTT
>CAZVWH010000189.1:0-1671 GCA_964631175.1 uncultured Pirellulales bacterium
TCTGCGAACAAGATGGCACCTCAATTGACTCAGCCGAGTGGTCAGCATCCACAGGTATTTGAAAAGATAGTAACCAAGACCCTAAACTGTCAATACCTGTTATTTCTGCCCGAAGGTTATGGGAAAAAACAGCAGCGCTGGCCAATGATTCTATTTCTTCACGGGGCAGGTGAACGCGGCAGCGATTTGAATTTAGTGAAAAAGCACGGCCCAGCTAAAATTGTAGAAAACAAAAAAGACTTTCCCTTTATCGTTGTATCTCCGCAATGTCCCCAAGGCCAATGGTGGACTGAAAAAGTTGAGGTGCTGATAAATCTTTTAGACGATATTGTAAGCCGATACAACGTAGATACGGGAAGAATTTATCTGACCGGCCTGAGCATGGGTGGGTATGGGACATGGACTTTAGCCGCTGCTTACCCTGAACGCTTTGCAGCCATCGTTCCCGTTTGTGGTGGTGGCCAACTTTATATGGCAGATAGGTTCAAAGAGATACCTGTGTGGGCTTTTCACGGCGCGAAAGATTATTTGGTTCCACCTGCGAAATCTAAAGAAATGGTAAATGCAATAAATACCTTTGGAGGAAATGCCAGATTGACAGTTTATCCCGATGCCGCCCATGATTCGTGGACTACAACATACGATAATCCGGAGCTTTACGAATGGTTTCTCAAACACCATAAAAGTAATAAGACTAAATGATTTGATTTATGACAATCCAAGAGCTAAGTGCAAAAGAATTACGTGACGGAATCGCAGTCGGACAAATAAGCAGTGCCGAGGCGACGAAAGCAACTTTTGAGCGTATAGAGCAGCTTGAGCCGACTATTGGCGCCTATATAAGCACATTTAAGGAGCAGGCATTGGCTAAGGCCGGCGAAGTCGATAAAAGAATCGCCGATCATAAACCATTAGGATTGCTTGCAGGTGTGCCGGTCGCAATAAAGGACAATATGTGCACTACTTTTGGAGCTACTACCTGTGCTTCAAAGATATTAGAGAATTTCCACGCCCCGTATAATGCGACTGTCGTTGAGAAATTGCTTGCCGCTGACGCGGTCATAGTGGGCAAAACTAACTTGGATGAGTTTGCTATGGGTTCGAGCACCGAAAACTCAGGCCTAAAACGGACTGTCAATCCATGGGATACCAGCCGGGTGCCGGGTGGAAGCAGCGGCGGCTCCACCGCCGCAGTCGCAGCAAGGTTGTGTTTTGCTGCGCTGGGGTCCGATACGGGCGGCTCAATTCGCCAGCCGGCCAGCTTCTGCTCAGTTGTCGGGCTAAAGCCGACTTACGGCAGAGTCTCACGTCTTGGACTTGTTGCTTACGGCTCAAGTCTTGACCAGATCGGGCCAATAACACAAACGGTGGCTGATGCAGCGCTGATGATGAATGTTATAGCAGGTCACGACCCGGCTGACAGCACCAGCGTTGATGAAAGAAACGCCCCAGTCGGTGACTACCTTGAGAAACTCGATGAGCCTATAGAGAACCTTAAAATAGCAGTTGTACCCCAGTTCATTACCGGCGCTGACAAACAGGTACAAAAGGCTCTGAGTGAAGCAATAGAGATTTACCAAAGTAACGGAGCCGAAATCATAGAAATTGATATGCCTCATCTGGATTATGCAATCGCTGCCTATTATGTAATAGCTACTGCTGAAGCGTCGA